>JAZNNE010000001.1:0-44427 GCA_045580125.1 Faecousia sp.
ATCGCGGCCATCCGGCGGTACAGATCCATCCGTTCCTCGCCACGGCTGACATATTCCTGGTCTACATTGGCGGTCACATTGAGATCCGCTGTACATTCGGGCTGCTTGGGTTTTTCTCCCCGCTCCTCCAGAACCGCTTCATCCAGAAGCTTTAAATACATATCGTAACCGACGCTCATCATATGGCCGGACTGCTCGGCGCCCAGCAGATTGCCCGCGCCCCGGATCTCCAGATCCCGCATAGCGATCTTGAAGCCGGAGCCGAATTCCGCAAAATCCCGAATGGCAGAAAGACGCTTGTCGGCAACCTCCGTAAGCGCTTTGTCGGGGCGGTAGGTAAAATAGGCGTATGCGTGCCGCGTGGAACGACCCACACGACCCCGCAGCTGATGCAGCTGGCTGAGGCCAAACCGGTCGGCATTTTCGATGATCAGCGTGTTGGCGTTGGGGATATCCAGACCGGTTTCGATGATGGTGGTGCAAACCAGCACCTGAATATCGCCGTCAGCCATGGCGTGCATAATATCGCTTAGGGCATCTTCGCCCATCTGACCGTGGGCAACCGCAACAGACAGACCGGGGACCCGCCGCCGTAAAGCGCCGGCGCATTGGTCGATGGTGTCTACCCGGTTGTGCAGATAGTAGACCTGACCGCCTCGCTCCACCTCGCGGCGGATAGCGTCGTCGATGATGGCGTTACTGTGCTCCATCACAAAGGTCTGCACCGGATAGCGGTCGGCAGGGGGCTCTTCGATGGTGGACATATCCCGAATACCGGACAGCGCCATGTTCAGCGTTCTGGGAATGGGGGTGGCAGACAGCGTCAGCACGTCGACACCCTTGGCAAGCTCTTTCAGCCGTTCCTTATGGCTGACGCCAAAGCGTTGCTCTTCGTCTACGATCAGCAGACCCAGATCCTTAAATTCGATGGTTTTCTGCAGCAGCTTATGGGTGCCGATGATCAAGTCTACACCGCCGCTGCGCAAATTTTGAATGGTGCGCTTTTGCTCCGTGGCAGAGCGGAAACGGCTGAGAACGTCGATATTTACAGGAAAACCGCGGAAACGGGTGATCGCAGTCTGATAATGCTGCTGGGCAAGAACAGTGGTGGGAACGAGGATCGCAGCTTGCTTGCCATCCATAATGGCTTTCATCACTGCCCGCATCGCGACCTCGGTCTTGCCGAAGCCCACGTCGCCGCAGAGCAGCCGATCCATCGGCGTGGGGGATTCCATATCGCCCTTGATCTCGGCGATACAGCGCAGCTGATCGTCGGTCTCGGGGTAGGGGAAATTGTCTTCAAATTCCAGCTGCCACGGGGAATCCGCAGCAAAGGCAAAGCCCTCCTGCCGCTTTCTTGCGGCATAGAGCTGGATCAGCTCACCGGCCATATCCTTGGCGGCCTTGCGCGCCTTGGTCTTGGTTTTCTGCCAGGCATCGGAGCCGATCTTATTCAGCCGCACGTTGGCATCCTCGCCACCGCCGCCGATATATTTACTCACTAAGTCCAGCTGCATTGCCGGCACAAAGAGAGTGTCGGTGCCTTGATAGGCGATCTTGATATAATCCTTAACCGCGCCGTCAATGCGGATCTGCTCCATAGCCACAAAGCGACCGATGCCGTAGTTTTCGTGGACCACCAGATCGCCGGGGGTCAGATCGGTAAAGGAGTTGAGCTTTTGCCGATTTGTGGCGGATTTTTTCGATTTCTTTTTGGGCTCACCGCGAGACAGCAGCTGACCCTCGGTCAGCACCGCCAGACGGGAGTTGGGGTACTCCATACCAAAGGGCAGCGTACCCTCTGCCAGCAGGATCTGTCCTGCAGCAGGCATATTTTCCAATGGAATGGCGATACTTGCCTTGATATCCTTGCTCTGCAGCAGCTCCTGCAGCAGCTCAGCACGGCGGCGTGTGCCGCACAGCACCAAGGATGCAAAGCCCATTTTTTGATAATGGGAAAGGTCGGCTGCGGCGGTGTCCAGATTGCCGCCGTAGGACGGCAGCTGCTTGGCAGTCATAGGCAGCAGCAGTTTAGGCGGGCATTCCTCAGGGAAGGAGGTGCCGCCAAAGGCATCAAAATAAACGGCGGTATGACCCGTCAGCTGAGCGCAGAAATCCTCCCACTGGCACACATAGTCGCACAGCTCGCCGGACAGCAGATCGCCCTGCAGCAGACTGTCCAGCTGCATTCCCATTTCCTCTGTGCGGGCTCTGGCGGTGCGCTTTAAGCTGCTTTGGTCGCAGACGATCAGCATCGCATTGGCGGGAATATAGTCCGCCGCAGACGAAAAATCGGGATAAATCAACGCCATGTATCGGTCGGATGCCGCGTTTTGCAGACCGTTTTCGTACTTTTCCAGGTCTTTTTCCAAAGTTTTGATCAGCGGCTCGTTGAGATGCTTTCTCCGCTTTTGGCGGGCAATCAGCTGCTGCAGATCGGCGCACAGACCGCTCAGCCCCTCGGGATGCAGGCGGGGCTGGGTCTCGCCGACGGGCAGGATCACCACGCTGTCGGTATTTTCAGTACGCCGCTGGGTATCGGGATCAAAGTAGCCCATAGTATCTAATTCGTCGCCGAAGAATTCGGCACGGAACGGGCGGTCAGCGGCGGGAGAAAAGATGTCGATAATACCGCCGCGCAGGGCAAACTGACCCGGACCTTCTACCATACCGCAGCGGCTGTAGCCGGCGGCACTCAAACGCTGGGTCAGCGTATTTAAGTCGTATTCGTTACCCACCTGCAGGGTAAATGCAGCATCCATCAAAACCTGGGGCGGCATAGTCCGCTGACTGAAGGATTCCCAGGTCATAATCTGCAGCTTGGTTTCGCCGCGGTGCAGATCATACAGCTGCCGCAGACGCTTTTGTTCCCAGGCACGGGAGACAACGGAGGTGTCATACAGCGTCAATTCACGGGAGGGGAGAATGGGCGCGGTTTCACCGAGGAATGCTTTCAGCTCTTCCTGCAGCTTTCTGGCGGCCATATCGTCCTGACAGAGGATCACCATAGGCGCAGAAACATCCCGGCACAGACCGGCAAGAATGTGGCTGCGATTGATCTGTCCGATGCCGGTAACAGCCGCAGCCCGGTGATTGCCGATGCAATCAAGCAGACTCCGGTATTCCGGTATGGAATTTAGGGCAGACAGAAGTGTTTTCACGGTTTTTCCTCCACGTAACAATGCGGAAAGGGGGATCAGTACCCCCTTTCCGTGGTGATTTGACAATATTTACGGTTTTGAGCCGTTATAGCGGTTGGCGGCTTCGCCAATGCCGTGGTCTATGATGCACAGTGCGGCCTCTGCACTTCGTGCCAACGCAGAAACAAGGGCAGTTTCCTCGCCGGTGCTAAAGCCGGATAAGACCCAGTCTGCCAGATCCTGCTGCTCGTGGGGCTTTGCGCCCACGCCGATCTTGACGCGGGGGAAATCCTGACTTCCCAACTCGGAAATAATGGACTTGATGCCGTTGTGTCCGCCGGCAGAACCGTCTGCACGGACCCGCAGCCGACCCGGTTCCAGAGAAATGTCATCGAACAGCACGATGATCCGCTGAGGCGGGATCTTAAAATAGGCACTCATCTGCAGAACAGACCGTCCGGATAGGTTCATATAGGTCAGCGGCTTGAGCAGGTAGAGCTTCTTGCCGGAATAATTCACCTGTCCGTACAGGCCCTGGAACTTACCCTTATCCACCTTGCAGCCAAGCTTGGCGCTGAGAAGATCCAGTGCGCGGAAGCCTGCATTGTGGCGGGTTCGCTCGTAGTCCTGACCGGGATTTCCCAGACCGACGATCAGCCAGCTTTCGCTTTTTCTGCCGAACACGGCTTAGAACAGGTCGGCGATGGAAGTACCGCCGTGAACGTGGGAAATTGCACGGGCAAAAATAGGTGCAACGTCCAGGAATTTCAGCTTGCCGCTTTTCGTGTTGCCAACCTGAGGAATGGTGTTCAGGAATACCATTTCTTCAATGGGGCTTTCCTCGATGCGATCGTACGCAGGACCGGACAGAACGCCGTGGGTAGCGCAGGCGTAAACTGCCTTTGCACCGCCGACTTCCACCAGAGCCTTAGCCGCGTTGACCAGAGAACCGGCGGTATCCACGATGTCGTCATACAGAATGCAGGTCTTGCCCTTAACATCACCGATGACGTTCATAACCTCGCAGACATTGGCCTTCTGGCGGCGCTTATCCACGATTGCCAGACCCATATGGACCTTTGCAGCAAAAGCACGGGCACGGGCAACAGAGCCGACGTCGGGAGAAACAACGACAAAATCGTTGTGATTAAACTTGTCTTCGGGGAACTTTTCCAGATAATAATTTACAAAAGAGGGGTTACCCAGCAGATGATCCAGAGGAATATCAAAGAAGCCCTGAATCTGCGCAGCGTGCAGATCCATAGTCAGCACACGGTCAGCACCGGCGGCAGTCAGAATGTTGGCGACCAGCTTGGCGGTGATGGGATCGCGGCTCTTGGCTTTGCGGTCCTGACGGGCGTAGCCGAAGTAGGGGATGACAGCAGTGATTCTGCCGGCGGATGCACGGCGGCAGGCGTCGATCATAACTAGCAGTTCCATCAAATGGTCATTGACGGGCTTGCAGGTAGACTGGATCAAAAATACGTCAGCACCGCGGACGGTTTCGTTCAGAGTAACAGCGACTTCGCCGTCAGCAAAGGTGTTGACCTGGCTGTCACCCAGCTCGATGCCCAGCTCCTTGCAAATGGTTTTTGCAAACTCAGGATTGGAGTTGCCGGTGAAGACCATTAAATGCTCTGCGTATGCAATCATCAGAATGTACCTCTCTTCTCATCTGTTTCTAGGCTTTCCCAATAAATGGGGCTTTATCACATTATAGCACCACACCCGGTAAAAAAGCAATACGCATTCCTTAAAAAAACCCACGAAAAAACAGAAGTTTCCGGCATCTTCTTCGGTGGATATGCATACTGCCCGGCGATGACGAAATTTTGTTTGAATTAGTGCTTGTACTGCTGCGCAAAATGTGGTATAATATTGGGTAAGATTTTGTAGCGGAGGTGAAGACGATGAACGATAAAATCATCATCCAGGGCGCAAGGGAAAACAACCTGAAAAATATCGATCTGACCATACCCAGAGATAAGTTGATCGTGTTTACCGGTCTGTCCGGTTCCGGTAAATCCAGCCTGGCGTTTGATACCATTTATGCCGAGGGTCAGCGCCGGTATGTGGAGAGCCTGAGTGCCTATGCCCGCCAGTTTTTGGGACAGATGGACAAGCCGGATGTGGATTCCATCGACGGACTGTCGCCGGCAATTTCCATTGACCAGAAAACTACCTCCAAAAATCCCCGTTCTACGGTGGGCACGGTAACGGAAATTTACGACTATCTGCGTCTTTTATGGGCGCGGGTAGGTACGCCCCATTGCCCTAAGTGTGGCAAGGAAATTCGCCGCCAGACCATCGATCAGATTGTGGATCGGGTGGAAAAGCTGGGGGAAGGAACCCGCTTTATCATCCTTTCGCCCGTGGTGCGGGGCAAAAAGGGCGAGCACCAAAAGGTGTTTGAGGATGCTAGAAAGTCCGGCTTTGCCCGCGTGCGGGTGGACGGAATTCTCTACGACCTGACGGAGGAAATTTCCTGCGAGAAAAACAAAAAGCACGATGTTGAGCTGGTTGTGGACCGCTTGGCGCTGAAAGAGGGTCTGCGCCGCCGCTTGACGGATTCTATTGAGACTGCCTGCTCCCATTCCGGCGGTTTGGTGATCATCCAGTTGCCGGCAACAGGGGAGGAGCTGACCTTTTCCCAGAATTACGCCTGCGAGGATTGCGGCATCAGCCTGACGGAATTAGAGCCGCGGATGTTCTCGTTTAACAATCCCGCCGGCGCGTGTCCTGACTGTACCGGTTTGGGCTTCCAGCTGGTAGCGGATGTGGATCTGGTGGTGCCGGATAAGAAAAAATCCATTCTGGATGGCGCGATCCAGGTGATGGGCTGGCAGAATGCCCGGACGGACAGCGTTTTCCGGATGTATTTTGAGGCTTTGGCCAAGAAATACCATTTTGATCTGAATACACCCTTCGAAAAATTGTCGGAGGAAGCCAAAGATGTGATCCTATACGGCACAAAGGGAGAAAAGCTGCGTATGACCTACAACCGGGGCAACGGTATGGGCGTACTGGAGCAACCCTGGGAGGGTATTATGAACAACATTACCCGCCGCTTCCGCGAGACCCAGTCAGATTTAGCCCGGAAAGAGCTGGAGGAATGTATGGCCAGCGCACCCTGCCCCCGGTGTCAGGGAAATCGCCTTTCGGAGATCGCCCGGGCAGTAACCGTGGGCGGTATCGGCATTATGGAGCTTTGCGCCATGAGTGTGGAAAAAGAGCTGGAGTTTATGGAAAATCTCCACCTGGAAGGCAATCTGGCTGTGGTGGCGGAGCAGATCGTAAAAGAAATCCGTACAAGGCTGCAGTTTTTGAAGGATGTGGGTCTGGGTTATTTGACTTTGGTACGGGCAGCAGGCACGTTGTCCGGCGGTGAGAGCCAGCGCATCCGTTTGGCGACCCAGATCGGATCTTCTCTGATGGGCGTGCTGTATATTTTGGATGAGCCGTCTATCGGTCTGCACCAGCGGGATAACGATAAACTGCTGGCAACTTTGAAACAGCTGCGGGATCAGGGCAACACTCTGATCGTTGTGGAGCACGATGAGGATACTATGCGCGCAGCTGATTATATTGTCGACGTTGGTCCCGGCGCCGGCAGCCGTGGCGGTGAGATCGTGGCAACCGGCAGCCTGGAGGACATTATTGCCTGCAAGGATTCTCTGACGGGTCAGTATTTGTCCGGTTTCAAAAAGATTCCCGTGCCCAGCGCAAGGCGCTGTGGCAACGGCGAGAAGCTCAGTATCCGCGGCGCAACGGAAAACAACTTGAAAAATGTAGATGTGGATATTCCCTTGGGCACACTGACCTGCGTTACCGGCGTGTCCGGCTCTGGCAAGTCCAGTCTTGTTGGCGAGGTGCTGAACAAGACCCTGCTGGGTCGGCTTAACCACGCCCGTATCCGTCCCGGCGCCTGCCGCTGTGTGGAGGGGTTGCAGCATCTGGATAAGGTGATCGATATCGATCAGAGTCCCATCGGCAGAACGCCCCGCTCCAATCCTGCGACCTATACCGGGCTGTTTAACGACATTCGGGATCTGTTCGCCGCAACAAGCGATGCAAAGATCCGCGGCTACGGACCGGGTCGGTTCTCCTTCAATGTCAAGGGCGGTCGCTGCGAAGCCTGCAGCGGCGACGGTCTGGTAAAGATCGAGATGCACTTCCTGGCGGATGTTTATGTGCCTTGCGAGGTCTGCCACGGTGCTCGCTACAATCGGGAGACCCTGGAGGTGCGCTACAAGGGCAAAAATATCTCCGATGTGCTGAATATGACCGCGGAGGAAGCGGTGGAATTCTTTGAAAACCACTCGAAAATCCGCAGGAAAGCCCAAACCCTGGTAGAAGTCGGTCTGGGCTATGTGAAGCTGGGACAGTCCAGCACCACACTTTCCGGCGGTGAGGCTCAGCGGGTAAAGCTGGCAACAGAGCTGGCAAGGGTTTCTACCGGACGCACCATCTATATTTTGGACGAGCCTACCACCGGTCTGCATGCTGCAGATGTGCACAAGCTGATCGATGTGCTGCAGAAATTGGTGGATGCCGGCAATACGGTGCTGGTGATCGAGCACAACCTGGACGTGATCAAAACTGCGGACCACATTATTGATCTTGGTCCGGAGGGCGGAGACGGCGGCGGCTACGTAGTAGCTACCGGCACGCCGGAGGCGGTTGCGGCTGTAGAAGAAAGCTATACCGGTCAGTATTTAAAGCGCTATGTATGAAAAAACCTGACCCGAATTTTCGGGTCAGGCAGGAATTAAATATTATCAATGCCGTAAAGGTCGGCGGGCAGGGAATCGGACAGCTCCAGCAGACGGTGATCCCGTTCGCCGGCGTAGTCAACGCGGAGAATGGACTCGCGAACGTGGGGATCTGTACTTTGCCGCAGGGCGATGGACATGGTAATACGTGTGCCACCCAGCGGTGTCTTCTCCAGCAAAACGGTACCGCCGTGGGCAGCGGCTGTGCTGCAAATCAGAACCATACCCAGACCAATGCCAAATCGGCTGTCATCCAAACCGGGTTGCCTTCTGTATTGCCGATAGAAATTGGCAGGCGAGAGTCCGGGAACATCGGCTTTGCTGTTTTCTACGGTGAGATACAGTATGTTTTTACGTTGGGTAAGTTGCGCATCAATGGTACCGCCCACCGGAGTAAACTTCAGGGCGTTGGATATGATGTTGTGCACTGCCCGTTCCAGCTTTTCGCTGTCAACAAGGCAGAAAATCGGTTTTGTCGGACCGGTGTATTTCAGTTTGATTCCGGTAAAATCCACTATAGGAATCAGCCCGGACATTAATTCATTGACGATATCGCAAACATCCCGGGTTTCAAACCGGGTGGAAGAATCCTGGGAGTACCGGTACGCATCGGACATATTGCTGACGATGCGCAGAATTTGAAAAAGACCGCGATTGATCTTGGCGATTTGCTCCAGCGCAACGGGATCCTGCTGCTCGCCGATCAAGGGGAATAGCCGGTCTGTTACCGACAGGACGGTGGAAAGGGGATTGCGCAGCTCCTGCGCAGCCAAAGCGATGGACTGCAGCTCTGCCTGATCTTCTTCGTGACTGAGCACGAACAGATCACAATCGCTCAGCCGTGTTACAGATGCACTGCACAGATGGTCACCCAGCTTCAGTGTCAGCGAAAGGCAGCCGCTGCAGAATTCGGCGTATTCCTGAGCGCCGGTAGCAAGCAGCGGTGCAACACAGCTGCCGCTTTCAAGCAAAAACCGGGATGCAGAGGGATTGGTCTGCGTAATGATGCCGTCGCGCACAAGGAAGGCGGGATCAGAGATTTGATCCAGCATCGTTACAATATTTTCTATTTGTTCCATGGTATCCCTCCTAACGGCTATGATGCGCAAAAATCAAAAAAACTTGCACTGCAAATTTCGACATAATTCGATCATATTTATAATAACGAAAAATTCCTAAAATAGCAAGGGGAATTCGATTGAGAGGTGTAAAATATGTCATTACACGACGGTCATCGCGCCAGATTGAAGGCTCGCTTCCAAAAAGAAGGGCTGGATCACTTTGAAAAGCATCAGGTGATGGAGCTGCTTCTGTTCTATTGTGTGCCCCGGCAGGACACAAATCCGCTGGCGCACAGGCTGATAGAGCGGTTTAAGACGGTGGATGCTGTGTTGTCGGCATCGCCGGCTGAGCTGAAGAAGGTCGAAGGCGTCGGCGATAATATCGTGCAGTTTCTGCGGCTGTTCCGGGAGGTAAGCCGTTATAGCGGCATAGAGAAAGCAAATACTGCAAAGCTGACCTCGGTGAGCCAGTGCGTGGCATATTTGATCCCGTATTTTGCAGGTGTGCGCAACGAGATGGTTTATCTGCTGAGCCTGGATGCCAAATGCGGCGTCATCAGCTGCAAAATGGTGGGAGAGGGCAGCGTGAATTCTGCCGGCGTACCCATTCGCAGGATCGTTGAGATGGCGTTGGGCGAGGGCGCTACCAGTGTGGTGCTGGCCCACAATCACCCCAGCGGAGTTGCCGTACCCTCGGACGAGGACAGAAGAACGACACAGCGACTTGCCCGGGCGCTGAGCGCAGTGGAAATCACGTTGGCAGACCATATTGTTGTGGCGGAGGATGATGCCGTGTCTTTGGCAGAATCCGGATGGTATAACCCTGAGGACAACAACGTATATGCCTATTAACGGCAGAAAAAAGGAGTAAACAGTTGGAAAAGTTTCAGTTATGTTCTGACTATATGCCCACCGGCGACCAGCGGGAGGCGATTGCCGGACTGGTAAACGGCGTCAATTGGGGCCTGCGGGAGCAGAGGCTTTTGGGCGTTACCGGCTCGGGAAAGACCTTTACTATGGCAAACGTCATCGCGCAACTGAATAGACCCACTCTGGTGCTGGCGCATAACAAAACGCTGGCAGCGCAGCTATGCTCGGAATTTCGGGAGTTTTTTCCCAACAATGCGGTGGAGTATTTCATTTCCTACTACGATTACTATCAGCCGGAGGCCTATATCGCCCATACGGACACCTACATTGAAAAGGACGCGTCTGTAAATGAGGAGATCGACCGTTTGCGCCACAGCGCCACCTCTGCGCTGAATGAGCGCCGGGATGTGATCGTGGTATCCTCGGTTAGCTGTTTGTACGGCTTGGGAGACCCTATCGACTATAAGAGTATGGTTATCTCTTTGCGCGTCGGTCAGGAAAGACCTTTGGAGGATATTCTGCGCAAGCTGGCGGAAATCCGCTATGAGCGCAACGACTTGGACTTTTCCCGCAACAAGTTCCGCCTGCGGGGCGATACGTTGGAAATTTACCCAGCCTACTGGTCGGGAAGAGCCATTCGCATCGAGTTTTTCGGCGATGAGATCGACCGCATCAGTGAGATCAATGCCGTTACCGGTATGGCGGAGCGATACGTGGATCACGTGGCGATTTACCCCGCCAGCCACTATGTGGCATCGAAGGAAAAGCTGCAGCGGGCGATGCTGGAAATTCAGCACGAATGCGATGAGCAGGTGGCGTGGTTTCGCGCTCACGATAAGCTGATCGAAGCCCAGAGAATCGCCCAGAGGACAGCTTATGATCTGGAAATGCTGACGGAAATCGGCTTCTGCAACGGCATCGAGAACTATTCCCGGGTCATTCAGGGAAGAGCACCGGGCACGCCACCGACTACACTTTTGGATTATTTTCCGGAAGATTTCCTGATGTTTGTGGACGAAAGCCACGTAACCCTGCCCCAGTGCCGGGCGATGTATGCCGGCGACCGCAGCCGAAAGGATGCGCTGGTCAATTACGGCTTCCGCCTGCCCTCGGCTTACGACAACAGACCCCTGAATTTTGAGGAATTCGACAGCAAGATCAATCAGGTGATCTATGTTTCCGCAACCCCTGCTGAGCATGAAAAAACCCGCTCCGGTCAAACGGTGGAGCAGGTGATCCGTCCTACGGGACTGCTGGATCCGCAGGTAGAGGTGCGACCCATTGATGGACAGATCGACGACCTGATCGGGGAAATTAACGCAAGAACTGCGAAAAATGAACGGGTGCTGGTAACCACCCTGACCAAGAAAATGGCAGAGGATCTGACCGCGTACCTGCAAAAAGCAGGCATCAAAGTGCGCTATATGCACTCGGATATCGGCGCTATGGAGCGAATGGAGATCATTCGGGATCTTAGAATGGCAAAATTCGACGTCTTGGTGGGCATCAACCTGCTGCGCGAGGGTCTTGACCTGCCGGAGGTGAGCTTGGTGGCCATTCTGGACGCGGATAAGGAAGGCTTCCTGCGCAGCGAAACCAGCCTGATCCAGACCATCGGTCGTGCAGCGCGAAATGCCGATGGCAAGGTCATTATGTATGCAGATAATATGACAGACTCTATGCGCAGCGCAATTGACGAAACTGCTCGCCGCCGCAAAATTCAGAATGAATACAACGAAGCCAACGACATCGTGCCCAAGACCATTATCAAGTCTGTCCGGGATCTGATCGAGATCTCCTCCGCAACTGCGGAGCGCAAGGGCAGAAGCGGAATCAAGATGACCCGCGCCGAGAAGGAGAAGGAGATCTCCCGTCTGGAAAAGCAGATGAAGGAAGCAGCCCGTATGATGGAGTACGAGTATGCGGCAGTGCTGCGTGACCAGATCATCGAACTGCGGGGAAACGATAAATAAAACACAAACCGGTGGTTGAAAATCCCCACTCAACCACCGGTTTGTAGACTGTAAAAGGAGAAACGATTATACTGAAAGCGAAAGGAGGCAGCCTATGGATCAAGTGAAAATCGGCAGATTCATTGCCCAATGCAGAAAAAAGGAAAATTTGACCCAAATGCAGTTGGCGCAGGCTCTGGGCATTACCGACAGAGCGGTTTCCAAATGGGAGACCGGCAGAGCAATGCCGGATACGTCCGTAATGCTGCAGCTTTGCGGTATTTTGAAAATCACAGTCAATGATTTATTAAGTGGGGAAGTTGTAACGATGGAAAAAAGCGAGCAGAAAAATGAGGAGCTTTTGCTGGAAATGGCAAAGGAACTGGAGAAAAAGAATAAGACCATTTGGAGATCTATGTGGGTGCTGATGATCGTCAGCGTAGTTGGCCTGCTGGCAGGCTGCGCGATCACCGCATTTTTGATCCCCGAAGGCGTATGGCAGGTAGTTGCAACACTGGCGATCACCGTTGTATTTATGATTCCTTGTTTTTATGCGTTAAAGCTGGAGATCAGCGTAGGTGCCTACAAGTGCAAAAATTGCGGTCACGAAATCGTGCCCACCTACTCGGAAGCTCTGTGGGCAATGCACAGCGGAACGACCCGCTACCTCAAATGCCCCAAATGCAAAAAGCGGACTTGGTGCAAGAAGGTCCTGACGAGGGAATAAGCACCGCATATACGAGCCGAAGTCAAGTGATGCTTGACAAATAATTTGGCGGGCAGTATAATTTGAACGTCAACGGGCTCGTAGCGCAGCTGGGAGCGCACCACATTCGCATTGTGGGGGTCGGGAGTTCGAATCTCCTCGAGTCCACCAAAAAGAAGAAGCCACCCAAACGGGTGGCTCTTTTATTTGGTGCGAGAGATGGGACTCGAACCCACACGGCGAAACCACACGCACCTCAAACGTGCTTGTCTACCATTCCAACACTCTCGCAAGCGCTTAAGTATTATAACCACAAGTGAAATTTTTGTCAATAGTTTTTGCAAATCTCTTGCAAGAAGCGGTGGTGTCTGCTACACTATGAAAAAAGGAGGGGAATGCGATGACTCGTTTCTTTGTTTCGCCGGAAGATGTAAAGCCTGATTTTATGGTGCTGACCGGTGAAAATGCTCAGCACGCCAAGGCTTTGCGACTGAAAAACGGTGAGCAGGTGATGGTCTGCGACGGGCAGGGCAGGGAATATATCTGCACTGTCAGCGACGTCAGTCCGGAGCAGATCGGGCTGGTGGTGATGAAGCAGCAGACGTCGGAAGCAGAGGCAGCTGTGCAGGTCAGCGTGTATATGGCGTTCCCCAAGGCGGACAAGCTGGAGCACGTGATCCAGAAGGCGACCGAGCTGGGCGCATACGAAATTGTGGCGTTTCCCTCTGCGCGATGCGTATCCCGTCCGGATGAAAAAAGCCTGAAGAAAAAACTGGAACGTTGGCAGAAAATTGCCGCATCTGCGGCAGAGCAGTCCGGTAGAGGCGCGATCCCGCAGGTGCGGGTGTTGGGCAGCTACAAGGCAGCCCTTGAGCAGGCTGCTAAGGCCGACAAAGCCCTGCTGTTCTACGAAAATGAGCGGGCAACCACGCTGCATATGGCGCTGCAAAACGGCGCTTACAAGACCGTCAGCCTGCTGACAGGTCCCGAGGGCGGCTTGGATACTGCCGAGGTGGAGCAGGCGATGCAAATGGGGCTGCAGGTGTGCACCCTTGGCAAGCGGATCCTGCGCTGCGAGACTGCGCCGCTTTGCGCGCTGTCTGCCGTGATGTACGATGCAGGAGAATTTTGAAACTACAATGATGCTAAAAAATGCTGTCATCCCGAGCAAGCGTATGCGCGCCGAGGGATCTTCGCATATCGTTTACATTTGCAGTAAATGAAGTGCGAAGATTCCTCGATTTCGCTTCGCTCCACTCGGAATGACAGTTTTTTGTATTTATTTGTGGTATTTACTGCCGGCCTGAATGGCTTCGGCGCGGTACAACTGTTCCATCACCATAATTCTTGCCAGATGATGGGGGAAGGTCATGGGACTCATAGACAGCTTAAAATCTGCCTTATCCTTAATTTGCGGCGCGATGCCAAAGGAGGAGCCGATCAAAAAGCAGGCACCGGATTTGCCGGATAGCTTGATTTCGCCCATTTTCGCAGCCAAGGCTTCGCTGGATAGCAGCTTGCCCTCCGGCGTGAAGATACAAAACCAGGCGTTCTTGGGGATTTTCTGCAAAATTGCTTCCGCTTCTTTGCCAAGACCGGCAGCAATTTCAGCAGGAGAGGGATTTTCAGGCAGTCTGCATTCCGGCAGCTCGATCAGGTGAAATGCGCAGTAGCCGCCTAAGCGCTTGGCATACTCCTGCGCCGCAGACAGATAGAATTTTTCTTTCAGCTTTCCCATACAGATCAGGGTAATGTCAAACATCGAATCACCTCGTATGTATTTTACACCACAGGGGGAAAATATGCAACAAGGAGGTGAAAAAATGAAAAAGAAGAAGAAAATCCAGCTGGATCCTATGCTGTACTCGGCAACTGTGTGGCCCAAGGGGTTTATTATTCCGGGGAATAAGGATCCTCTGGGCAGTTATACCGGTGTTGCAACGGATCCGTATGAAATGCCGGTGCAGGATGCTGACGATCTGTAAACAAAAAAAGGCACCCGTGAGGGTGCCTTTTGCTTTAGTAATTCAGCATTTTTTCAACTTTCAGACCTTCCGGAGTCTGGCTCAGGAGGAGCTGGACATTCTCCGTAGTTTGAATAGCGCCGTCTGGCTGGTTGAGTGCAAGCATATAGGACATATCATACAGATAAAAGCCGCCGGCCAAACGGGTGCGGTAATGGACGATTCTGGAAACAATGTCCGCATCCTGGTCCTTTGCCCCCTTCAGTCCGTCCAGCATACCCTCCATCTGTGTGGCAAGGTCGCTTTCGGGAACAATGTAGGAAACGACGTCCTGATAGTTTTCATTGGCGGTTTTGTCTGCGTTGGTATAGAAGCGAACATAGCTGTCGATGTACGCGCCGACCAGATTGTCCAGCGTGTCTTTCTCGGCATTGGAACAGTTGTCCAGGATAAATGCTTCGTTGGTAGCCTCCTCCGGTGTTACCGGCTTGTCCTCGGCATCGGTGATGGAGATCTCCACCTCACCCAGATAAGGACCGACCTGATAGGTAACCATATAGGGCAGGGTATCATAGCCGGCATAAAAATCCTTCAGAACATCAATGGGGGTATCCTTCTGGATGATGCTCTGCTTACTCAGCAGTTTGCCGTTTGCGTATACCTTGTAGTGCTGGGGAACATCGACGGTTACGTCCTCTTTCAGAAGGAAGGAAAAGTCATAAGATTCTGCACTTACCTGCCAAACAGGAAGACCGAATGCGCCTTTTTCCTGCGCGGTCAAAATGACTTCGCCTACGGTGTTTTCGCCGCAGTGCAGGGTGTAGACCTTCTTGACCTCTCCGGACGCGGTTTCGTTCAGCTTGTAGCTTACACCGCCACGAATGGTGTCGGAGATGACATCGCGGCAATCGGTATCTCTTTGCACATCCGGATTGACGGTTTCCACAAGGTTGTCAGAATAGCTCAAAATGCGCTTGGCATCCAGATTGTAAAGATAAGTGCTGAGCACATTTTCGGGCTGGGAGTTGGCGCGGGCATCCGAATAGTTCCCAAAAACCACGAGACCTACAATGGCAGCAACCAACAAAATGGCGGCAATGACTGCTACGATCGTCAGGGTTTTTCTGTCGCGATAGCTGTTTTTGCTGTATTTCACGGGTGGTAACCCTCCTTTTGTAAAATAAGGGTATTAATAACTGGTCATTCTCTCCACTTTCCAGCCGCTGCCTGTTTGCGTCAAGATCAAACGAACATTGTCGGTAATCGTGGAGTCTTCGCCGTAACGGGTAACGGTTACGGCGTAGGTTACGTCAAAGAAATATCGGTTGTCAGGCAGGCGAACACGGTGATGGGTAGTAACCGAGGAAAGCCGGGTGGTTCGGTTTTTGACCCATTCCAATGCGCCCAGGGCATCGGTCATACGGTCTGCCAGCGCGCTGCCGGGGACAATATAGGAAAGGATTTCCTGATAATTCTCCTGCAGCTTTTGCTCGGAGTTGGTGGAGAAGCGGGCATAGCTGGCGAGGTAAGCCTCTGTAAACGCGTCCAAGGCTGCAATTTCCTCGTCGGTGCAGTTGTTCAGCACCAAGGCTTCGTTGGTTGCATCCTCAAGGGATACGGGATTGCCTGCAGGGTCTGTGATGGTGATCTCAATATCGCCGAGAATGGGCGCGACCTCGTAGGTAACCATATAGGGAAGGGTGTAGTCTGCGTAGTAATCCTTCAGCAGGTCGAATTGAGTGTCGCGCTTGGTGATGTAGGCTTCGTTCAGAAGCGCACCGTTGGCGTATACACTGTAATCCTGGGGAACGGTAACAGTAGCACCTTCACCCAGCAGGAAGGAAAAGTCGAACGTTTCCTCGGTTACCTGCCAGGAGGCAAAACCGTAGGAATCCGTTGCCTGTGCAGTCAGGGTAACTTTGCCGATGTTCTTGCCACCGCTCATCAGCATATAGACTGTTTTGTCCTCCGTGCATTCAGACATCTTTCTTGCGTAACTGACTCTGCCGCTGACGGCATCGGCAATTGCCTGCAAGGCGTCTTCTTCACTTTGAACAGCCGGATCGATGGAATCTACAAGGTCAGTTGCGTAGCTCTGCATGTGTGCAGGCTCCAACTGCCCGATGTATTCATCAACAACATTTCGGATCTGGGAATGCTCATAGGCATCGATAAAGTCCCAGAACACCGCCAGACCAATTGCGGCAAGGAGAATAAACACACCGGCGTAAATACCCATTGCCGTCAGCAATTTTTTGGAATAGGAGCGCGATTTTTTGCGTTTCACGGACGATCACCCTCCTTTAACACCAGGAAAGAGGTGGGGACGGGGCGGACGCCGAACATTGCCGCGCCGTTGTTGATATATTCTCCCTGATACCACATTACGCTGGACATACCGCCGTCAAGATTACAGGCGTTGACCGCGCCGTAGGAGAGGAAGATCTCTGCCAGATCTGCGTAGGTTGCGCCCAAACTGGAAATGTGGCGGCCGTTGATGACCAGCATCAAAATTGCGCCGTCAGAGCGCTGACCGATGGCGGTTCGGGGATTGACGCCGCTGTCCAGAATGGAGGGATCCACGGATTCGCCGTTGACCACCAGAACAGGACCGAAGCAGGCGCCGTACTGAATATTGCGCTCCTTGATCTGGGCTTGAGAGAAATTGCCTACGTGCAGGATGTAATTGTCATCAATGCCAACGAAACCTCTTCTGGTGCCGTTTTCTGCATAATAGATCTGTCCGTCGTAGACCACCAGCGTGTCCGGAATGCTGCCGTTGCCCATACCGTCGGGGTCGTAAAAACCGCCGGCATTGATACCGGCTACGGCATCAAAATTCTCTACCATTTGCTCGACAGTGTAGCCGCGGGTACCGAAGGACTCCGGCACGCTGCCCATAATGACCCGGCTGGGATCCAGGACGACCATCATATAGCCGTAATAGCCTTCGCCCCGAACTTCTTCGACGATGATGCCGTCGCCGTCTTCGTCGGAAAGGCCCCAGGCGTCTGTTACCGGCGTGTTGGGAGTATCGTCGGGCTTGGGCTGCGGGATCTGGATCAGAGAGCTGTCGGTTTCGTCATAATCTGGCGTTGCCTCGTCATTTCCCAAAAGCTGCTGCAGCTCTGCTTCGGAATAGAAAATATTGGCTACAAAACCTGCGGCGCTGGTTTCCCGTACAGAACGCAGGAATAAATTTCTGGCGGTGGGGGAGGGACCCTTTGCCAGCACAAACATAACGCCGTACAAAGCACCGACCAGCAGCAATACTGTCTCCAGAAGGATAACCAGCAGCGTGCCGAGGGCAATCAGTATCTTTTGCAAACCGGATCTTCTTTTATATGTTTGTTGAGGCATAGGTGATTCGACGAAGACGGAATGATCTGTCCTTTGCAGGCAGTCATTGACGTCTGCAATCAGCTCGTCCAGACTCATATTTTCTTCTTGCAATGCGATTTCCTCCATTACGTTGTCTTTACTCGACAGTATAACATTTTTTTCGCCGTTTGTAAAGCATAGGAAAGCCCGGCACGTACGCCGGGCTTAATTTATGTATCGCCTCTGTATTTTCGCCGGGTGGCCATGCCGCCCCGGATATGACGCTCCAGTTTGTTGACCTCCAAAACCTGCCGCACTTGCCGGTACAAAAGATAGTTGCATCGCGGCAGACGCTGGGACAGGTCTTTGTGAACGGTGGATTTAGAGATGCCAAAGTGTTGGGCGGCAGCCCTGACAGTGGCGCCCGTTTCGATCATGTACACAGCCAATGCGCAGGCTCTTTTCTCGATGGTATCTGACATAATCTTCCCCTCCGATGCTGTGTGCTGCTGTGAAAAGACTATGCAAAAAAGCATCCCGGTATGCGAAGCAGCGGCAGGGAAATTCCTATTTACAAACGGCGGGATTCTTGCTATGATAAGAAAAAATCAGGAGGAAAACAGAATGTATTTATATGAAACGCATCTACACACCTCTCCCGTCAGCAGATGTGCACTGTGGAGCGTGCGTGAGGCTGTAGAGTATTACAAGAAAGCCGGCTATGCAGGTATTTTTATTACCAATCACTTCATCGACGGCAACATCAATTTCCCCAAAACCGCCAGCTATGAGGAAAAGATCAACTTCTATTTTTCCGACGCAGAGGAGGGAATCCGCATCGGCAAGGAGATCGGGCTGCCGGTATTTACCGGCGTGGAGATATCCAACTGGGGCACGGATTTTCTGATTTACGGCTTGGACAAGGCGTGGTATATTGCCCATCCGGAAATCTACGATATGAACAAAAAAGAGGTGCTGGCGATGATGAAGGCTGCCGGCGCGCTGGTGATTCAGGCGCATCCCTTCCGGGAGGCGGGCTATATCGACCACATCCGGCTGTACCCCCGCAGTGTCCACGGCGTGGAGATCATTAACGCCAACCGTACGGCATTTGAAAACGAGATGGCAAAGCAGTATGCTGCCAATTACGGACTTTTGACTTTTGCCGGTTCCGACAATCACGGCGAGGTGGAGCAGGTGGAGTTTGCCGGTATGCAGTCGGAATCGCCTGTTGCAGATGAGAAGGACTTCGTTCAGAAAGTGCTTAGCGGCGAGATGACAACATTCCATAAAAATATGGCGCCTTTCTGCCGCAAAGCATAAGCGGCGCGGTAACAGCATATAAAGATCAAGCGGCAGAGACGAATCCTGCCGCTTGTTTTGTGCAAGCAATTGTTGCAAATTACAGCGAAATATGGTATCATAACAAAAACAAAAGGTAACGGAGGCAGTATATGTGGTGTAAAAAACGGCATAAAGTTATTGTAGAAATCTTAAGACCCGTATTTTCCTTATATTATGCACTCCGGTTTGGCTGCAGGGTCAAAAAAGAAAAGCTGCCGGCAGAAGGCGCGATCGTCATATCCAATCACGTTACCACACTGGATCCGGTGCTGATCAATATGCTGTTTGATAAACCGCTGTATTTTATGTCCTCCAAGCACGTTTTTCAGAACCGCTGGATCGGAAAGCTGTTGACATTCTTGGTCAAACCCATTCCCAAGGAAAAGATCAACAAGAGCGATATTGCCGCTATTAAGGCGTGCATACAGATCGCCCGGGAAAATGGCAGTATTTGCATTTTCCCCGAGGGAAACCGAACCTTCAGCGGAAAAGCGGGCTATATAGACCCGGCCATCACCAAGCTGATCAAGCGCTTGGGTAAGCCTTTGGTCATCTGCAACATCGTAGGCGGCTACGGAGTAGACCCCAGATGGTGCAACAGCGCCCGCAGAGGAAAGATCCGGGCGTTTGTGAAAGAAGTCTACTCCTGCGAGCAAATGCAGGCGATGACCAACGAAGAACTGTATAATACCATTGTTTCGGATACCACGGTGGATGAATTTGCCGGCAATAACCGCTACCGCAGCCGCCGTAGGGCAGAATGTCTGGAAAGTGTGGCGTTTATTTGCCCGATCTGCGGCGCAAAGCACACCATCTACACAAAAAAGCATAATGTATACTGCAGTGTCTGCGGTATGCAAGCTACCTACAATGAGGATCAGACACTTTCTTCCCAGGACGGAAGATTCCCGTTTACCTATGTTTACGAATGGTATGATTATCAGCTGAAGATTTTGCAGGATTCGGATTTTTCGGATGATCAGCAGATCTATAGCGAAAAGGTAGAAGTATACAGACCGGAGCTGAACAAGAAAAAAGAGCTGATCGGCAGCGGCACAATGCAGCTGTACGGCGGCTGTTTGCGGTTTGCGCTGGACAGCGGCGACATTTCCCTGCCCATTGAGGATGTGGACGGAATCACCCTGATCGGCAACCGCATTATGGACGTTTATCGCGGCGATGAAACATATCGGGTCGTGGTTGCCCACAAGACCAATCTGCTGAAGTATATGCATACATTCTACATCATCCGCGGCAGGAAACTGAACACGGCAAAAGAATATGTGGGCATATAGGGAAAACCTTGACAAAAATAGCAATTTAGTGGTAAAATAATGATAAGTGAATATCGCGTTGACCGGAAAGAGTAACAGCTGTCAAACCTTCAGAGAGCCGATGCCATTGGGTGCAAGCGTCGGCAGGGGAGCGCTGCGAAAGTGCGTCCGTGAGCGAATTTGTGTATCCAAAGTGATAAATGAGAGTGGAACCGCGAGTATTTTTACCCGCCTCTTGTACTTAAGTGCAAGAGGCGGTTTTTCTATGGAGGTCAAAGCTATGTATCTGTATAATTCCGCAACCCACAAGAAGGAACTGTTTGTTCCCAACAATCCGGACCTGGTAAAGATGTACACCTGTGGACCGACGGTGTATCACTATGCCCATATCGGCAACCTGCGCACCTACATTATGGAGGATGTGCTGGAAAAGGCGCTGCGTTATGTGGGATATAACGTCAAGCGGGTTATGAATATCACCGACGTTGGACACTTGGCATCCGATGCCGACACCGGCGAGGATAAGATGCTCAAGGGCGCAAAGCGGGAGAATAAGTCCGTGATGGAGATCGCCCAGTATTACACCGATGCTTTCTTCGCCGACTGCGAGAAGCTGAATATCAAGCGTCCTGACGTGGTCGAGCCTGCCACCAACTGCATCGATTCCTATATCGAGATGGTGCAGAAGCTCTTAAACGACGGCAAGGCATATTTTGCCGGCGGCAACGTGTATTTTGACACATCTTCCCTGGAACAATACTATATATTCAACGACCACGACGAGGAAGACCTGGCGGTGGGCGTCCGCGAAGGCGTGGAAGAGGATACCAACAAGAAAAATCGGAACGATTTCGTTCTGTGGTTTACCAAGAGCAAGTTCGAGGACCAGGCGCTGAAGTGGGATTCTCCCTGGGGCGTGGGCTATCCCGGCTGGCATATCGAGTGCTCCTGCATTTCTATGAAGCATTTGGGCGAGGATCTGGATATCCACGCCGGCGGCATCGACAATGCCTTCCCCCACCACACCAATGAGATCGCCCAGTCGGAAAGCTATCTGGGGCACAAGTGGTGTAACTACTGGTTCCACGTCCATCACCTGAACACCGACACCGGCAAGATGAGCAAGTCCAAGGGCGAATTTTTGACGGTTTCTCTGCTGGAAAGCAAGGGCTATGAACCCATGGCATACCGCCTGTTCTGCCTGCAGTGCCATTACCGCCGCAATCTGGTATTTAGCTGGGAGAATCTTGACAATGCAGTCGTCGCTTACGACAAGCTGATCGCCAAGATCGCCGCGCTGAAAGCGGACGGCGATGTAGACGCAGCTGCGTTCAGCACCCTGAAGGAACGTTTTGTAGGCGCGCTCAACGGCGATCTGAATACCTCTCTGGCGATTACCGCTGTGTATGACGTGCTGAAGGCAAAGTGCAGCGATGCAACCAAGCTGGCTGCACTGGCAGATTTCGATCGGGTACTTTCCCTGAATCTGCTGTCCGCCGCGGAAAATCTGCGCAAGAAGGAAGCCGAGGAAGCAGCCGCATCCGCCGATCCCGAGATCGACGCAATGGTGGCCGCCAGAACCGAGGCCAAAAAAGCCAAGAACTGGGCAGAAGCCGACCGCATCCGCGACGAGCTGAAGGCCAGAGGCGTTGAAATCATTGATACACCCCAGGGTGCAAAGTGGAGAAAAGTATGAAGCTGATGATCCTTGACGGCAACTCCGTCATCAATCGCGCATTTTACGGTGTACGCTCCCTGACTACCCGGGAGGGTCTGTACACCAACGCGATTTATGGATTCTTGAATATCTTGGAGAAGATGGAAAAGGAAGAACAGCCCGATGCGGTCTGCGTCGCCTTTGACCTGCACGGACCTACCTTCCGCCATCTGCAATACGACGGCTACAAGGCTACCCGCCATCCCATGCCGGAGGAACTCAGACAGCAGATGCCGGTGATGAAGGAAGTTCTGCAGGCGATGAACATTCCCATTTACGCCTGCCAGGGCTGGGAAGCTGACGATGTCATCGGCACTGTGGGCAAGATCTGCTCCAACAACGAATGGGAATGCGTGGTGGTAACCGGCGATCGGGACAGCCTGCAGCTGATCGACCGAAATGTCCACATCAAGCTGGTCATTTCCAAGGCAGGTCAGACCACCGCTACCTTGTATACCGAGGAAAAATTCCGCAAAGAATACGGCTTTGAGCCGAAAAAGCTGATCGACCTGAAGGCACTGATGGGCGATTCTTCCGACAATATCCCCGGCGTTGCCGGTGTCGGTCCCAAGACTGCCACCCAGCTGCTGCAGCAATTCGGCAGCTTGGATGGCGTGTATGAAAATTTAGACGACGCTTCCATCTCCGCAAAATTGCGTGAAAAGTTGGAAAATGGCAGGGAAAATGCCTACCTTTCCTATGATTTGGCAACCATTCGTCCGGAAGCACCCATTGATTTTGCGCCTAAGGACGCGGTGATCCAGCCCTACAATCGGGCGCAGCTGTATCAGCTGTTTCAGAAATTGGAATTTGTCAAGCTGATCGACCGCTACGGTCTGCGGGGTGCGGAAATGGAAGCGCCCAAGCCGGAAACGCCCTGCGTGAAGCTGGCAGAACTGGACAATCTTCCGCAGGATTTGTCCGCCTGCGCCGTGTATGTGGCACCGGACGGAACGGTGGCGGTTGCCTGCGATGAGGGCGTGTGCGTGCGCACACCCTTGGAAGCCCAGATGGGACTGTCGCTTCCCGCCAAGATGATCTGCCACGACAGCAAAACTACTATGCACGCGCTGGATGAAATGGGCATCGCTTACGGCGAAGCTGTGTTCGATACGGCGCTGGCAGCCTATGACCTCAATCCCTCCCAGTCGGATTATCCGGTGTCCAAGCTGGCAACGAATTATCTTGGCATCACCGTTGATGACGGCGATGCATTCGCCTGCGCCCAGACGGTCTGGCAGCTGAAGGATGTGCTGGAGGTTGAGCTTGCAAAGCAGGGGATGGAGAAGCTGTATTATGACATCGAGCTGCCCCTTTGCGCCGTGCTGTATCGGATGGAACGGCAGGGTATTGCCATCGACCGGCAGCAGCTGCAGCAATTTGGTGAAATGCTTTCTCAGCGTATCAGCGCTTGTGAAAGCCTGATCTACAGCTATTCCGAAGAACCCTTTAACATCAATTCCACCCGTCAGTTGGGTGAGCTGCTGTTCGAAAAACTGGGCTTGCCGCCGGTAAAGAAGACCAAAACCGGTTATTCTACCAATGTGGACGTGCTGGAAAAGCTGAAAAACAAGCACCCCATCATCCCTGCGATCATGGACTACCGGATGCTGACCAAGCTGAAGTCCACCTACGCAGACGGTTTGATGAAGGTGATCTGCGACGACGGTCGCATCCGTACCACCTTCCAGAATCTTGTGACGGCAACCGGACGGCTTTCTTCTACCGAGCCGAATCTGCAGAATATCCCCGTGCGCAACGATCTGGGCGCGGAGATACGGAAGATGTTCGTTCCCAAGGACGGCTGCGTTTTGGTGGATGCGGACTACAGCCAGATCGAGCTGCGTGTATTGGCACATATTGCCGAGGATGCGCGGATGCAGGAGGCTTTCCGCACCGGTATGGATATCCACACGGTGACGGCGTCCCAAGCATTTGGCGTTGCGCCGGAAAGCGTAACGCCCCTGCAAAGACGGCATGCCAAGGCGGTCAATTTCGGCATTGTCTATGGCATTTCCGAGTTCTCTCTTGCCGAGGATATCGGCGTTTCCCGCTATGAAGCCAAGGACTATATCGACAGCTATCTAGCCAATTATCAGGGCGTGCGCGATTATATGAAGCAGGTGGTGCTTGATGCCAGAGAGGCGGGCTTCACCCAGACACTTTACGGCAGAAAGCGCTACATTCCGGAGCTGAAGGCAAGCAATTATATGATCCGTCAGGGTGCAGAGCGCATCGCGCTGAACACCCCCATTCAGGGCACTGCGGCGGATCTGATCAAGCTGGCGATGATCCGGGTGGACAAGGCTTTGCGGGAGAATTATCCCGATGCCAAGCTGCTGCTGCAGGTACACGACGAACTGATCGTCGAGTGTCCGGAGGACATTGCTGAAGATGTTGCAAAGCTGGTCAGCAGCCAAATGGAGCAGGTGGCAGCACTGAGTGTGCCTCTGATCGCCGAAGCAAAAATCGGAAAAAGTTGGTTTGATGCAAAATGATTAACATTGCAAAAATGGAAAGCATCCACGTACCTCAGATCGCAGAGCTGGAAAAGCTGTGTTTTTCTGACCCTTGGAGCGAAAACAGTGTAGCAGGGGAGCTGGAAAACCCCTTGTCGCTGTGGCTGGTGGCATTGGATGGAGATTGCGTGGCAGGCTATGTGGGCTCGCAGAGCGTGCTGGGCGAAACGGATATGATGAACATCGCGGTGGCGCCCAATTACCGCCGTCAGGGCGTTGCAGAGGCTCTGGTGGAAGAATTGGTACGGCAGCTTGCAGAAAACGGCAATCACAGCCTGACACTGGAGGTGCGTGTGTCTAATGATGCCGCCATCCGGCTGTATGAAAAGCTGCAGTTCGTCCAGATCGGCAGACGCCCCAATTACTACCACAGCCCCAAAGAGGATGCTTTTATTCTGAGAAAGGAGTGGCAGCAGTGAATATATTGGCAGTAGAATCCTCCTGCGATGAAACTGCGGTTGCCATCGTCCGTGATGGCAGAGAGGTCTTAACAGACTGCATCGCATCCCAGGTGGAGCTGCACCGGATCTACGGCGGCGTTGTGCCGGAGATCGCGTCCAGAAAGCATATCGAAGCTATTTACGGTCTGGCGGATCAGGCACTGGAGAAGACCGGTTTGACGCGGCAAGATATTGATGCCGTGGCGGTTACCTATGCACCGGGTCTGATCGGTGCGGTGCTGGTGGGCGTGAATTTCGCCAAGGCTGCCGCATTGGCGCTGGATAAGCCCTTGATCCCCGTACACCATATCCGCGGACATATTGCCGCCAATTACATTGCCTATCCTGACCTTAAGCCGCCCTTTCTGTGCCTGGTGGTGTCCGGCGGACATACGATGATCATCGATGTGCAGGACTACACCAAAATGCAGATTTTGGGTACATCCCTGGATGATGCGGCAGGCGAGTGCTTTGATAAGGTTGCCCGGGTGCTGGGGATGCCCTATCCCGGCGGTGCTGCGCTGGACAAAGCCGCTCAGGCAGGTGATGATACCAAGTACAATCTGCCTCGCTCCAAGCCCGGTGAGAACCCCTACGATATGAGCTTTTCCGGCCTTAAAACTGCGGCGCTGAATCTGATCCATCATGCTCAGCAGGTGGGGGAGGAGCTGGATATTCCCGGTCTGTGCGCATCCTTCAGCGCAGCTGTGTCGGATACGTTAGTACCCCGCGTGGTGCAGGCGATCAAGCAGACCGGACGTAAAAAAATCGCCATCGCCGGCGGCGTAGCTGCCAACTCCCGCATCCGTAAGGATCTTCTGGCTGCGGTGGAAAAGCTGGGCGTGCACGTGTATTTGCCGCCGCTTTCGCTGTGCGGCGACAATGCTGCAATGATCGGCGCCCAAGGCTATTACGAGTATCAAGCCGGCAATATCGCCGATATGAACTTAAATGCTTACGCCACAAAATCTGTCCTTGGAGAAGCAATTGCAGAAAGCTTGCAGGAGATCAAATGATCTCCTGCAATTTTTGTTGCCGTTTTGCAGTATGCATGCAAAAACTGTATAATCATTCCACCATTGGTAAAAACTTCCCGCCATTTATGAAGAAATTGTTATTAACCTGCCGAAATCGAGGGTATTTTACAGATTTCGACAGAAAATTCCTTAAAACGATGCTGTGGAAAAACCTGTGGAAAGTGTGAATAACTTTTCGCATAGAGCTGTTATTTTGGCGTTATGAAAACCGTATGCATAATTTACATACAGAGAAAATCCAACTTTTTTGCATTTTTTCAAATTGATTTTGCATAATGCAGGATAAACTGCGTCATTTCACTTTCCGGGTATTTGCAAACGCAAGCAGACTGTGATATACTACAAAAAACGCCAAAGGAGGGTCGCTATGCTACATCTTGCAAACTCGCTGCAGCAGCTGTGCTTTGGCGATCTGATGGAGGTATATATTGAGGGGAATCTGGAAAAGGCAGTACAGTCCGGTCTTTTGCGTGCCGAGCAGGACTTTTACCAATATTTGAAGGAATGCTTTTTTTCTACACCCCGGGCGGTATATGCCATTTGGGAAGAGCAGGGAGAATATATTAGCGCGCTGCGGCTGGAGCCGTACAAGGACGGGCTGCTGCTGGCGGCGTTGGAAACTGCACCCAAGCATCGCCGAAAGGGCTGCGCAACCCGACTGATCCAGGCGGTTCTGACACGATTTGAGGATGAGAAGATATATTCCCACGTGAATAAGGACAACGCCGCATCCCTTGCTGTGCACGAAAAATGCGGCTTTCAGAAAATTTCTGACACAGCGACCTATCTTGACGGCTCGGTGAGTGCGCAGTCGGTTACGCTGTGTTATCAATCAATAATTCGGAGATAAAAGTATGAATCGTCAGCTAAATATGACCAAAGGACATCCGGGCAGCTTGCTGCTCCGCTTTTCCTTGCCGCTGATGTTTGGCAACATTTTTCAGCAGCTGTATACGGTTGTGGATACTGCCATCGTTGGCAAAGGCGTTGGAATGGAAGCGCTGGCGGCGCTGGGTACGGTGGATTGGCTGAACTGGATGTTCCTGGCTATCTGTCAGGGCTTTACCCAGGGCTTTTCTGTGCGGATGTCGCAAAAGTTTGGAGAAGGGAATGATCAGGGACTTAAGCGCACCGTGGGAATCTCTGCGCTGCTTTCTTGTTACATTACAGTCGCTTCTCTGGCGGTGGCGCAGCTGGGCTTGCCGCTGTTTTTGTATCTGCTGCGGGTGCCGGAGAATCTGATGGATTATGCGCAAACCTACTCCCGCATTATTTTGGCGGGCATTCCGGCGATGATGTTCTACAACTATTGCGCCAGCGTGTTGCGGTCTGTCGGCGATAGCAAAACGCCGCTGATCGCTATGATCATAGCCTCGCTTGCCAATATCGCTCTGGATTGCATCGCTGTGTTTGCGCTCGATTGGGGCATCGGCGGCGCGGCAATTGCCACAGTTTTGGCGCAGTGTTTGGCAGGCGCGGTTTGTATGGTCAAAATGATGCGCTCGCCGCAGCTTCGCTTCGGAAGAAAGCATCTAACGAAAAGCCCCGAACTTAACAAGTCTTTGATGGCGCTGGGAACGCCCCTTGCCGCACAGTTTGTGATCATTGCCGTGGGTGGAATGGCGGTCCAATCTGTGGTCAACCGTTTCGGAACGGTCTTTATTGCAGGCTATACTGCCACCAATAAGCTTTACGGCATCCTGGAAATTGCGGCGGTGTCCTACGGCTTTGCAGTTACCACCTATGCCGGTCAAAATTATGGCGCCCAGCTGTGGGATCGCATTCGCAAGGGCGTTAACTGGGGCGTGGTGCTGAGCATTCTGACCTCTGTGATGATCGGCGCGGTGATGATCTTGTTTGGCAGAGGAATTACCATGTGGTTTATCGATACCGAAATCCCCCAGGAAGCAGCTGCGGCAGGTGAGGTGGCTTATCGGTATCTGTGCGCTATGAGTTTGGCACTGCCGATTCTGTATTTGCTGCACGTGTATCGGGCGGCGCTACAGGGCGTGGGAAATGCATCAATCCCGCTTTGGAGCGGTATTGCAGAGTTTGTGATCCGGGTAGGCGCGTCGATTGCTGTAGCCGCGACGATGTGGGAAAATGGCATTTTCATCGGTGAGGTGGGTGCGTGGGTCGGCGCGGCAATATTACTGATGATTGCTTATTACACAATGGCGAAAAAATTAGGAAAATAAAAAGGAGATGCAAAAGCATCTCCTTTTAGTTTTATTCCATATCGTCCTCGGGGAAGGCATATCTTGCCTTATACTTGGCAAAACGCTCGGAATACTTGGCGCTTTCCTGCAGCTCGCCGGCTTTCAAAGCGTTGAGGTATTCGTGGGCTTCCAGCTTGCCCTCTGCCACCTGCAGCATTTCAACTGCCACATTGGAGCAGTGGTCAGCAGTACGTTCAAAGGCGGTCAGGATATCCTCCAAAATGAAGCCGCTTTCTACGGTACACAGACCGTCCCGCAGACGGCGGATGTGTCTGGACTTGATTTCCCGCACCAGACTGTCAATAACCTGCTCCTGAGGCTCAACTGCCATGGCCTTGTTCATATCCCGCATAACAAAGGCTCTTGCTGTGCGTCTTACAACCGCATTGACGGCCTCTGCCAGCACCTGCAGCTCCTGCTGCGCCTGCGCCGAGAAGGTGATATTTTTGTCTGACAGCTCCTTGGAGGCCTTGGCAATGGCCACGGCGTGGTCTGCAATTCGCTCCATATCACTGATGGAGTAGAGCAGGGTGTTCAGCGTCCGGTTGTCCGCAACGGACAGCCGTTTGCCGGAGAATTTGACCATATAGGTGCCCAGAGCGTCTTCATAACGGTCGGTTTCATCTTCCAATGCGATAACATTGTCGTAGACCTTGGGATCAAAGTTAAACAGCAGGGTAGTACCTTGCTTGAAGGAATCCTGGCAGATCTCAACCATTTGACCGGCAACCTCGTATGCACGCTGAATTGCCACAGAGGGGGTAACCATCAAACGCTCGTCCAGCAGCTCGTTCTTTTCCGGCTCCCGCTTATCAGGAACAATGATGCAAGCAAGCTTGACAAGCAGCTTGTTCATCGGCAGCAGCACCGCCGTGGATACCAGGTTAAAGCCGGTGTGGACAAGGGAAATATCCCAGGGTTGGACGGAGGTGTTCAAAAATTCCCAGGGGAAGATCAAGCCGATGCCGTAAAACAAAACGGAGAAAATCACTACACCCAGAATGTTAAACAGCAGGTGCACAACGGCAGTGCGCTGTGCGTTCCGGTTTGCGCCGATGGCGCCCATCAGTGCGGTAACGCAGGTGCCGATGTTCTGACCCAGAATGATGGGGATTGCCGAGCCGAAGGAAACGGCGCCCGTGATACTCAAACCCTGCAGAATACCCACAGATGCAGAGGAGGATTGGATGATCGCCGTCAAAATCGCACCAAAGAGGATACCCAGCAACGGGTTGGAGAAAGAGATCATCAGATTCTTAAACCAGTCTTTTTCTCCAAGGAAACCCATAGATTCGCTCATTCTATCCATACCGGTCATCAGCGCCAGGAAGCCCAGCAAGATCATACCGATATTCTTCTTGCTTTCACTCTTGGTGAACATAAACAGCACGATGCCGATGATACCAATGGCAGGAGCCAGCGTGGTGGGTTTAAAGATCTGGGTCAAAATGCTGTCATCTTTCAGACCGCTCAACGAGAGGATCCAGGTGGTTACCGTTGTACCCACATTGGAGCCCATAATCACGCCCACGGCCTGCCGCAGGGTCATAATGCCGGAGTTAACAAAGCCGACGACCATCACCGTGGTTGCGGAGGAGGATTGGATGATCGCTGTGGCGCCAAGACCCAGCAGGAAACCCTTGGGCACACTGGAGCTCATCTTTGCCAGTGTGGTCTGCAGCTTGCTGCCGGCTTGTCGCTCCAAGGAGCGGCCCATAACATCCATACCAAACAGAAACAGCGCCAAACCACCCAGTAGGGTGATGATGTTAAAGATATAAGTTTCCATACGCAGTTTTCTCCTTTTCGACGAGATGGTTGCTTATATGCATATATAAATTATATTATCCGGACGGCACAAAGTCAAGACGGGCTGTTTATCAAAATGCCATAAATGGTGAACAACAAACGGCATAAATTCCTGCAAAATGCGCCTGCACACACAATTCTCTTACAAATTTTTATTTGCGTTTTGAATATAGGGGTTCTGGCAGAGAATCAGCGGATGCGACACCAGCTGATGACTGTTCAGGTTTTCCCGGTGCATATCCACGGCGTTGATGGAGCGGTTGTCGTAGGTGGTGTAATAGTAAATTCCGCGGCTGGCATTACAGCAGGAGGAATAGATGGTGATCTCGTATTTGCTGCCCTGCAATCGGCAGCAGCCCCGGGTCTGGGATACTGTGTCCAGAATGTGAAAAAATTGGCTGACGCTTCCCATTTCCGAGCCGTCGCATACGGAATTCAGCTTGGTAAAGGCTGCCCGGACAAAGCGGGACTGGGAGCTTAGATCTCCGGGAAGTCCCAACGCGCCCATTCCGCGGCTGTAGGGCGCAAGCGGAAGCTCCTTGCAGAAATTGTTCTGCGGCGCATCCGGGGATAGCTGCATATAGTTACTCAGCTGAAGCAGCTGCTGGTCAAACGGAGGATTGTTGGTCAACACACCTACGGGATTGGAATGGACCATCAGTCCGGCTTCCGTTGACTCTACGGTGATCGATTCGCTGTGATCCGCGATGATCCAGTGCAGCTGGGCAGGGGGGAGCTGATCGCTGAAAGCATCGTCGGTGATGCTGATACGCCGTAAAAGCTGTTTTGCTTCCGAGATGCTGGCGCATTGCGACAAAATCCAGGGAATGAAGGCGAAACTGGCGATGTTATCCTTGCCCCGCAGGGCGTGGCCGTATTTGGCAAAGCCTACAAAATTAAGCCCGGCCATTGCAAGACCTTTTTCATTTACGGCGTCATAATACAGCGGGTAATTTTGCGCCACGTGCGCCATACCAATCATAGCAAAGTGGTGGGTCAATACACTTTGACCGCGGAAACTGAGGGGGAAATTGCGGGGCGTAATTGTGATTTGTTCGCCGTAAGAAAACTCGTAATCCAGAGTTCTGCCGAAATAGAAATCCTTGGTTTTGTAGGTGATTGCGGTGCACATAACGTAAGCTCCAATCTAAGGCGGTTTTCCCTTATTTTGGCTATAAAAAGCGCCGATTATTCCGGCGGGTGCGGGAATTATGCTCTTGACGAAATTGACCTTTACGGATATACTTGTATATGTATAAGTAGAAGTATGTCCTGCGGTAAAAAAGAGGTAAAAAGTCTGGTTTTTTACGGGAAAACCGCGTTTTTCACCGCCGGCAAAGGAAAGATGAGGGAATATGACAAAGAATTATCAATTTGCCGGCATTTGTGTCGAAATAAGCCATATATACCCTTACTTTGCCAAGCAGGCAACGGGCTATGAAGGCGGCGAAGAACCGGAAATTTCTATCGCCGTTACCCAGACCGACATAGATCTGGAGCGCCAAAAAGAGGAAAACAACACGGCGGATTACGGATATCTGGAAAGCCTTGTGATCTACAGAAAGCTCTGTGAAAAACTGATCGACAGAGGCGTTCTGCTGTTTCACAGCGCGGCGATCCGTATGGACGGGAAGGCATATCTGTTTACGGCGCCGTCCGGTACGGGTAAAAGCACCCATATCCGGCTTTGGAGAAAGAAATTCGGCAAAAAGGTTGGCATCATCAACGGCGATAAGCCGCTGATTTCCGTAACAAAAGATGAGATCCGCGCCTGGGGAACACCCTGGGACGGCAAAGAGCATTGGTCCGCCAATGTCAGCGCGCCTATCGGCGGCATTTGCCAGCTTGCCCGGGGCACGGAAAATGTTATCCGCCGGATAACGCCGGAGGAGGCGCTGTCACAGCTGTTTGCCCAGACTTACCGCCCGGAAACGGCGGAGGGTATGCGCAAAACCGTGCAGCTGCTGGCGGAAGTTTCTCAGCGTGTGCCGTGTTGGCATCTAAAATGCAATATGACTGCAGAGGCGGCGGATGTTTCGTCTGCCGCAATGAGAGGAGAATAAGATATGAGACTGAAAGATGGCGTGATTTTCACAAAAGTAGCAGAGGAGACCATTGTGGTAACTGTAGGCGAAGCGGCAGAGACATTCCGGGGAATGATCAAGCTCAATTCCACCGGTGCATTTATTGCGGAAAATATGCTGAAGGATACCACCAGAGAAGAGCTGATGGCGCTGCTGCGCCAGGAATATGAGATCGACGAGGAAACAGCGGCGAAAGCTGTGGATTCTGTGGTAGAAAAGTTTGCAAGCGTGGAGCTGATCAGAGAATGAACGAGGCACTGAGTATCCTTCAGGCGTTGGAGAAATACAACAAAATAATACAGCCGATCAAAGGCACCAGTATGCTCCCAATGCTGGACGAGGATAAAGATGCAGTGGAACTCGTGGAAGCCAAGGGTCGCTTACAAAAGTATGATCTGCCCCTGTACCGGCGCAGAAACGGTCAGCTGGTTTTGCACCGGATCATCGCGGTAAAGAAGAATCACTATCTGATCTGCGGTGATAACAGCACTGCGATTGAACGGGTTCCTATGGACAGAATCGTTGCGGTTGCATCCGGCTTTTACAAGAATGGCAAGTACGTTTCCTGTCAGGATGCACAGTACCTTGCCTACGTGCAGGATCGATGGAAGGATTTTTCCGGCAGAAAGCTGATCAAGAAGCTGCCCAAAGAGTGGAATGTAATGGCATCGCTTTACCGCGCGGCAATTACCGGTCGGGAGGAAAAGATCGAGATTCCCGCCAGCCTGTCTTGGGATATGCTCTATAAGTACTGCAAAAAGCAGATGATCGGCGCGGTGATCTATCCCATATTGGAAAAAACAGATTGCCCGGTGCGTATCAGGGAAAAATTCAGAAAACTGAATCAGCACAGCCTGCACAGATGGCTGCTGTTTCAGGCGGAACGGGAAGAGATCTATCGGGATCTGGAGCAGCTGAAGATTCCGTATATGTCCCTGAAGGGGATTTTGTACGGACCGCTCTATCCATTTGCCGGTGCCCGGGAAATCGCAGATAATGATGTTTTGATCCGCCCGGAGGATGCCCAGTCGCTTGACCGCTATATGACGGAGCGGGGCTACAGACGGAAGCCCGGTTGGGTGCACGTTTCTTATCACAAAAAACCATGCTATAACTTTGAGTTCCATACAAAGCTGTTTTTTGATGAAAAGGTGGAGGCGTATTTTACAGATGTTTGGGAACACGCCAGGAAAGCCAAAGAAGACGGCAGCGAATACCTGATGTCGGACGAAGATGTCTATCTGCACACGGTAGCCCATTTCCATAAGCATTACTATTGGGGCGGCGCCGGCGTGCGGGCCTTTGCGGATCTTTATCTACTGCGCCGCCAGGGCAAAGATTACGATATGCAGTACATCGACAACAAACTGGACGCAATGGGTATGCGCCAGTTTGCAGATTTCTTTGAAAACACCGCAGCACAGCTTTTTGATGGAGATATCGATGCCATTGATAACGAGGCTGTGCATTACATTTTGGGAAGCGGTGCGTTTGGCACAGTGGAAAACTATGCCCGCAACAACATTAAGAAAAAAGGTGTATGCAAGTATTTTTGGAGCAGAGTTTTCCTGCCGTACCGTCAAATGTGTATGGATTATCCCTGCTTGTGGAAGATGCCTTTTTTGCTGCCCATATTCTGGTGCGTCAGATTGCTCACCCCATTGTTCAATGCTGAAAAGTGGAGAAAGATGAAAATTGAGCTGACCGCCATGATGAAAAAAAGAAAGAACGGATGAGTGTACGTATGAATCCAAACGGAAAAACCCTTCGTTGGATATGGAATGTTTCCGGCAAGGCAAAGAAAAGTGTGTTCTTGCTGGTTGCCGTCAAGATTCTGCATTCTTTAACCGGCGTGTTGTATGCGTTGCTGCTGCAGCAGGTAGTAGACAGCGCCACCGGACAAATTGATAGAAGTCTTTGGGTCAGTTTGGCGTATTTTGCAGGACTGATCGTGCTGACCATCGCTTTGCAGGCTGTCGTAAGATACCTTTCTGAAAAGTCCAAAGCTCGCCTGGAAAAGACCTTCCGGCAGCGGCTGTTTTCTCAGCTTTTGGAGCGGGATTACCCCGGTGTCTGCACTACCCATACCGGCGAATGGATGAATCGAATGACCAGCGATGTCAATGTGGTCATCAATGGCGTTACGCAGATCGTACCGGATTTCAGTGGCTCGATGATCCGCATTCTATCGGCAGCGGCGGCGTTGACGCTGATGGTGCCGAAACTGGTGATCGCGCTGCTGATCGGCGGCGTTGCCATAGCGATAGTATCGCTGGCATTCCGTAAAAAATTGAAAGCATATCACAACAAGATCCAGACGGCGGACGGAAAAGTCAGAAGCTTTATCCAGGAAAGCCTGCAGGGATTGCCGGTGATCCACAGCTTCAATCGGGAAAAGGGCATGCAGGAATCTGCCGGTGAGCTGATGGACGAGCATATGCATATCCGGCTGAAGCGGATGCATTTTGTGAATTTCTGTAATGTGGTGATCCGTACCGCACTGCAGGGCGCACAGCTGCTGGGCGTGGCACTGTGCGGCTGGATGATCTTCAACAATCTGATTACTTACGGTGCAATGTCTGCGATTTTACATCTGGTCAGCCAGCTGGAATCCCCACTGGCGGGCATTTCCAGATACATTCCCCAGTATTACAGTATGATTGCCAGCGCAGAACGGCTGATGGAGCCGGAGTCCTATGCTGCGGATGCGGAGGAAGTGCCGAAGCCGGCAGAGGAGATTGAGGCGTTTTACCGCAATGATTTTGCTGCGTTGCAGCTGGAAAATGTGGGCTTTGCCTACAAGGATAATGAGAAGCTCCGGGTGCTGGATCATGTGTCGTTTACACTGAAAAAGGGCGAGTCCCTTGCGATCACCGGCGAATCCGGTTGCGGAAAGAGTACACTGCTGAAGCTGCTGCTGGGTCTTTACAAGACCGATGAAGGCACGGTGTCTTTGCAAACAGTTTCCGGTGAGCAGATTCCTTTGGACACCGGTTATCGCAGTCTGTTCGCCTATGTGCCCCAGGGAAATCTGCTGTTTTCCGGCACGGTAAGGGAGATGCTCTCTTTTTCGGATAAAACGTTGATGTACGATGATGAAAAGCTGTGGAACGCTCTGCACGTTGCGGCTGCTGATGAGATCATCGCCCAGCGTCCGGAAGGACTGGATGCTGTGCTGGGTGAGGGCGGACGCGGTTTTTCCGAGGGTCAGATCCAGCGCCTTGCCATTGCCCGTGCGATTTTGTTTGAGCGACCGATCCTGCTGTTTGACGAGGCTACCAGCTCCCTGGACGAGGAAACCGAGCGGAAGGTTCTGCGCAATATCCGGGAAATGAAGGGCTACACGGTGATCCTGGTTACGCATAAGGAAGCATCCCGCAATGCCTGCGATCATCAGCTGGATATCACAGGCAACGCATCCCACAGGGAAATCCATTAAAAGAAAAAAGAAGCGTCCCGGTTTGGGCAGTGCACCATAGTGATAAATTGCCCAAAAAGGCGTAGATTTCCCTGATATTTCACCAAAAGCCCTTGAAATCCACCCAGGATTTTCGCGGTCTTTTGTCTTATCTCAAGAAAATCTCCATCCTTTTTAGGTGCGAAGTAGTTTTGAAGTGGTAACTTTTTTTGATTAGCAAATAAGAAAATTCCCGGAATGCTGACGCATTTCGGGAATTTTTGTGCAGTTAAGCGGAAAAGGGACCGTTCAAAACCATTTTCTCACTATGGCGCACTGCCCTTCCGGGACGCTTTTTTATGAGAAAATCAGGTCAGCAGATTTTCGTGGGTTTCCGCGTCAAAGAAGTGCATAACCTTGCCTTCAAATGTAACGTGGATGGTGTTGCCATAGACCATCTGGCTGCGTTCTTCGTCTTCCAGTGCCACGGTGGGGACGCGGACGATCAGCTTATCGCCGTTGTCTTCTACCACGTGCAGATGCAGCTCACTGCCCATCATTTCGTTAACACGGATGGTGCAGGGGATGGAAGCGGGAGAACTTGCAGGTGCTAGAGTCATATGCTCGGGACGAACACCCAGCAGAATATCGCGGGACTGGATATCCAGAGCCTTCAGCTGCTGTGCCTTTTTGCCGGTGACTTCGATCTTGGAGCCGTAGGGAGTGACGTAGTACTTGTCGCCCTCGCGCACCAGCTGGGTCTTCAGAACGTTCATCTTGGGAGCGCCGATGAATTCGGCGACAAACAGATTGACGGGCATATCGAACACTTCCGTAGGTGTGCCCACCTGCTGAATGAAGCCGTCCTTCATAATGACGATGCGATCGCCCAGGGTCATAGCTTCGGTCTGGTCGTGGGTAACATAGACGAAGGTTGTGTCGATCTTCTGCCGCAGCAAAATGATCTCGGCACGCATCTGATTACGCAGCTTGGCGTCCAGGTTGCTAAGAGGCTCGTCCATCAGGAAGACCTTGCTGTCACGGACCATAGCGCGACCGATGGCAACACGCTGACGCTGACCGCCGGACAGGGCGCGGGGCTTTCTGGTCAGGTACTCGGTGATGCCCAGGATCTCAGCAGCATTGGTAACGCGCTTGTACACCTCGTCCTGGGACATTTTCTTCAGACGAAGGGGGAATGCCATGTTCTCAAACACCGTCAGGTGGGGGTACAGTGCGTAGTTCTGGAAGACCATCGCGATATTACGATCACGGGGCTGCAGGTCATTGACCACGACACCGTCGATCTCAACAGTACCCTCGGAAATGTCCTCCAGACCTGCGATCATACGCAGGGTAGTGGATTTGCCGCAGCCGGAAGGACCGACAAATACCACAAATTCTTTATCTTCAATTTCCAGGTTAAAGTCCTGGACAGCTACGGTGTCCTTACCGTAGATCTTCTTTACATTTGTTAATTTAACATTTGCCATACTCTATCCTCATCCTTTCACTGCACCGCCGGTAACGCCTTCGACGTAGTATTTCTGCAAAGCCAGGAATACTGCCGTTACGGGGATCGCGACGATCACGCCTGCGGCACAGAACATGGTATAATTGGTGTTTACCATTGTCTTGGAAAGCCATTCGTACATACCCACAGCCACGCTCATACCGTCGGAATTTTCGTGGATAATGTAGCTTGCCAGCATAAAATCGCCCCAGGGAGCCATAAAGCCCATCAGGATCGTGTAAATAACGATAGAGCCGGACAGGGGCATAATGATCTTGTAGAACACCTGCATACGGGTAGCACCGTCAACACGGGCTGCTTCATCCAGTGTTTTTGGAATGGTGTCAAAGAAGCCTTTGGAAATATAGTAGCCCATACCGGAGCTGGCGCAGTAGACGATGACCAGTCCAACGGGTGCCATATTCTGAGTCAGACCGGCTTCAGAGAACACCTTGTAGATGAGAATCATAGTCAGGAAGCCGGGGAACATACCCAAAATCAGCATCAGGTTCATCAGCGGCTTTCTTGCTTTGAAACGTAAACGGGACAGGGCATAGCTCATTGCCAGAACAAACAGAGTCTGGAAGAAAGCAGTTGCAACGCCCATCAGTGCGGTATTACGGAACCACTTCAGGAAATCGGTATCCTTGAACAGGCGAATATAGTTGTCAAAGCCCCATTTGTCGGGGAACAGTTCGCCGTCCATACCTCTGACATTTACCTTCAGGGATTCCATCACGATACCGAAGAAGGGGAACAGCCACACCAGAGTGATCACGGTCAGAATGATATAAATGATGATGTTGCTGATGCGGCGGCTGGCTCTTGCGCCGAGACCGGTCTTTTTGATTGTAGTTTCGTTTTTCATTACTGGTAATCCTCCTCATTCTTTGTAGACGGGATCACGTTGTAAATGATCAAAGACAAAACAGCACAGACCACGAAGATCAAAATACCGATGACGGAAGCCGTATAGTATTTGGATTCGGCGCTGCCCAATGCCATCTTATACAGCCAGGTGATCAAAAGATCTGTATGACCAACGGATACACCGCCGGCAGAGCCGATTTGCGTATTGATCGGGTTGCCGCCGGAAAGCAGATAGATGACGTTAAAGTTGTTCAGGTTACCTACGAAGCTGGTAAGCAACGCAGGACCGGTAACGAACAGCATGTAAGGCAGTGTGATCTTGGTATACTGCTGGAAGGCGTTGGCGCCGTCCACACGGGAGGACTCGTACAGATCCGACGGAATATTCATCAGAATACCGGTGGCCTGGAGCATCACGTAGGGGATACCGACCCAAATGTTGATCAGAATGACCAGCGTTCTTGCTACAGTGGGGGAGTCCCACAGGGAGATATAGTGATTCGTGTCCAGATAGGTTTTGATGAAGGGGATCTTACCCAACAGCTCGCCGATGATACCGGAGCCGTCAAACAGCTTTGCAACATACAGCAGGGAAACGAACTGGGGAATTGCGATGGTCATAACCAGCGCGGTACGCCAGAACTTTTTCAGTTTGATGCCCTTTTTGTTGATCATAATGGCAACAAACATACCCAGGAAGTAGTTGGAGAAGGTGGCAAACAAAGACCACATCAGCGTCCAGGACAAGATCTCGCCAAAGGCAAGACCTAAGCCGCCGTTACCAAAGTTGGTCAGCTCATTAAAGTTTACCAAACCCACCCAGGAGAACAAGTTGGAGTAGCCGTCGTGCTTTGCATCATAGCTGGTGAAGGCTACCAGGATCATATAGATAATGGGCAGCACGGTAAACATCAAAATACCGACGACGGGCAGCGCCAGCAGGGTCTTGTGGAACTGATCGTCCACCAAAGACTTCAGATCGTCCTTACCGCTCTTGATCCGTCTGCCCTGGGCGGTGATGTCCATACAGATCCGGCACTGCTTGACCTGCAACCGCCAGGTGTAGATAAAGGCGATGATAAACAAGATAGTCAGCAGACCGTAGAGCATAACCTTGACGGAGTCATCGCCTTCGACCCAAGTATAGTTATCAAAAATTTCAATGTACTGCTCGTAGCCTTGAACAGTACCGATGGTGGCACCCTTTTGAAACCAGTTACCCTTGGACAGCCAGTAAATGCCGCCGCTGGGTACCAGCATATAGCCGACAAAAATGATTTCGAAAAGCAGGAACAGAATGCCGCGGGCGATCTGTCCGTAGAAGAAGTTACCGAAGCCGAAAACGAAGAAAGAGGTTTTCACAGCCCAGTTACCTTTGATAAAGGTTGTGGCGATGTCCACAAATTCGTCCTTGATTGCGATGCCGCAGCGAAGGAAGAAACGACCGATTCCAATGAACAGATTCAGGAACCAGCGGGGAATCGCGCAGAAGAATCGCTTCAAATTGTACAGAAGCGCCTGAAATTTATTGAGCTTCAGATACTCAAGATCTGTTAGTTTTCTCATAACTGCTTGGTTCAACCTCCCCTTTAGAATAATTAAAAATGGCACTGTTAGCCGCTACACAAGACATTTTAGTCCTTGCATACCGGCTAACAATGCCTTCGTGATGAAAAAACGGTGGGGTGCCTTGCGGCACCCCACCGCGAGTTTTCAAAAGTTAATTACTCAGCGGGGATCAGCTCGACGGTACCAGTCTGTGCGCCGTCCCAAGTCAGCTTGACCTGATACTTGCCATCGGCTTCAACAACGATGTTAGCGCCGTTGAACTCAACGCCGAAGTTGACATCCCAGGATGCGCCCTGACGGACCTTGAACTCTTCGCCGGCCTTCAGCTCCAGAACTTCGGAGATGTAGGTGCCGTCGCCGTTGTCGGTCATAGCAAAGTCGGTATCCCAGTTGGTGTTGCAGATGTTACCGATAACGCCCCAAGCGTTCTTCTGCTCTTCAGTCATGGAGAACAGACCGTTGATGGCGGTGGTGTAGTTGTCCAGAGCGGTCTGCAGAGCTGCATCGTCAGCAGCTGCCTTTGCGTCAGCGCCCAGAACCTTGGCGATATCCCACCAAGAGCCGTGGATCTGACCCTGAGGCTGACCGTACTCGTTCTGCTTTGCCAGAGCTGCCAGAGAAGTGTTAGCCTGAACAGCCTCGGAAGCCTGAGCATTCTTGTTGGAGGGACCCCACTGATACTTCTCGTAGCGCTTCATCTGGTTCTCTTCGTTGGTCAGGAACTGAGCCAGCTTGGACAGAACAGCAGCCTTCTTAACATCAGTCTGGGGCTTGACACCCATCAGCTTGTTGCCGGTGTAGGAGCCCAGGTGGTAAGTGTTGTTGTCAACAGTGAAGGAGGGCAGGTCGGTTGCGCCCAGGTTGTCGCCGAAGTGATCAGCGGCAGCGTTTGCATTCCAGATACCGGTGATAACAACGCCAGCGTCGGTGAAGATGTCAGCATTGGAATCGTAGCAGGTGGACTGTGCCAGAGTCTGCATGCCCTTCATAGCAGCCAGACCGGCAGCGGAGTTGAAGTCGTCATCGACGGAGGTGAACTCGCCAGCCTCGTTCATGCTCCAGTTGGACTTACAGCCGGTAGCAAAGAAGAAGGAAGCGGTGTACCATGCATTCTCCAGAGCAAAGCGGAACTTAACATTGTTAGCTTCACAAGCAGCAATGATCTTTTCCAGGCTCTCTGCGTCTTCAGCGGAGATGATGCTGGTGTCGTAGTACATATAGTAGCCATTGTCAGAGGTCATGGGGTATGCGTAGATAGTGCCTGCAACGGAAGCAGCGGCGACGGAGCCGGCGTCGTTGTTAGCCTTGATGGTCTCCTGAGCTGCGTTGCCGGGCTTTGCCAGAGCAGCAGCCTGAACCAGGCGAGCCAGCTGGTCCTGTGCGAAGCAGTAAATGTCGGGAGCGGAAGCGACGTCGGCGACGACCTTGGAACCTGCGTCAGCCTCGGTAACGCCTTCGATCTGCGCATTGATGACGATGCCGGGGTTAGCAGCTTCGAATGCGTCGATCATTTCCTGAGTCAGTTCGGCAACGCCGTCGATCTCAGAAACCCACATGGTGATGTCGTAAGTACCGGACAGATCAGTGTCGGTAGTGGTGTTGCCGCCCGTGGTGGGGGTTTGGGTGTTGGTTGCGGGAGCGCAAGCAACGATGCCCAGAGCCAGAACGAGAACCAGCACAAGTGCGATGATTTTCTTCATTTTGTTTCCTCCTGATAGAGATGTATTTTTGGAACAGTTAAGTTCACTATCACTATTATAATGAAAATACGGAATAAGTCAATAGAAAATGAGTTGTTTTTGACAAAAATTTTATGCAATACCAACAAAAACCAGGTCAGCGAAAACAGTCAAATGCGGGCAATAAGTTTCCATTATAGTCGAAAAGGCACTGATTTGCCCACTCATTTGTTGTGGATTTTCCGGTTTCCTTGATATATTCCTGTCCGGCCTCCGATGCCCAGCAGATGCCATCTCCCGGCAACCAAAGTGGCTCCCAGTAGAAAACACCGTCCAAATTATGTTCTCGGGCGGCGCACAGAAAATCGCGAATAAAGGCGGCCTGACCCTGGGGCGTGATGGGATATTTTTCCGTAAAGCCCGGGACATAAGCCCGATCTGCATCGATCACCAGCCGCTGATCCTTGCCGCCCAGCAGATACGGCTTCGTTGTAAAGCCGTAGCCCAGCTCCATTACCATCAATTCTTTGCCAAAGCGGCGGCATTGATCCAGATTATCCATCAGCTCCTGGGGCGTGCCGTGCCAGTAGGGGTAGTAGGACGCGCCGATGATGTCGTAGTCGATATCCGCGTTCTCCATTTCGGTGAAAAATTCCTGATAGACAGCCTTATCATTGCTGCGCTCCAAGTGCAGAACGATTTTGGCATCCGGTGTGATCTCACGGCAGGCGCGGCAGCCGGCATCCACCAGGTGGCAGAAATTGCCGTAATTGCCCCGTGTGCCGTCGGGCAGCTCCAGTTTGCCCAGCGGCCAGAGCATACCGTTGGTGATCTCGTTGCCCACTTGGATCATCTCAGGCGCAACGTCGGCATCGCAGGCCTTTTGCAGGCAGTTCTTGGTAAATTCGTACACGGCGCTGACCAGCGCGTCAATGTCATAACCTACCCACGCCTTCGGGGGGAACTGCTTGCCCGGATCTGCCCAGAAATCGCTGTAGTGCAGATCCATCAGTAATTTGTAGCCTTTTTCCTTTGCCAGCCTGCCCAGCCGGATGTAGTTTTCTATATCGCAGCTTCCTGCCAGATAAGGCGTGCCGTCAGGGGAGAAAGGGTCGTTCCAAATGCGGATGCGCATCCAGTTCACGCCGTTGGCGGCAAAGGCATCCAGCGGATCAATGGGCAAATTGTCGCGGTAGTAGACCGCGCCGTGCTCCAGCTCCTCTAAATAGGTGGAAACGTCAATGCCAAGGATCATTGGGTGCCTCCTTGATGGGGGACGAACTGCACCGGCTCATTGTCGTCGCCAAAATCGCAGACCCGCAGCTTCATACAGCGGTAGCGGAAGCGAATCTGCTCATTCAGCTGCAGTACCGCTTCCTCCGGACCGGTGAAGCCGCAGCGCAGGCAGTAGTACTCTTTCTTTTCTTCTTCGTAGAACATATCGATGTCGATATCCCGAATGAAGCAGGAGGGGCATCGGTAATTCAGTTTGCCTTTTGCAGCTTGAGCCATGTGGTAACGCCTCCTTCCTGAACGGTTTTGGTCAGCTTGAGCTGATACACGGGGGAGAAGGCGATGCCTTCGCTGACAGCGGCGATGTCGTTGTCGCCGCCCATTTCCACGGTGGTCAAAATGTCCGGAATGGTGACGTATGCTCGCTGGGCATTGGCGACTTCAATGGTCTTTCCGTGATAGGTGTAGGGCATACTTTCGCCGTCCACGCCCAGCGTCAGCTTGGTCATATCCGCCTGGTATTCGGTAGTGCCGAATGCGCCGGTGAAATATTCCTCAAAGGTTACAGCTTCACCGCCCAGGTCATTGAGAATATTGCGCTGGGTGATCAGTTTGCCTTCGCCCTCCAAAATGGTGAACACGGACTGGATCACAATATCCTTGCCGCCAAGTGTTACGGTTACCGGATTGGCAGTCAGCCGGACACCGCCGGGGATCTTGTCGTATTTTGCCATTGTACGGCAAAGACACAGATCCGCACTTTCGCCCCGGAAATGGACTTTACAGGACTTGATGGTGCCGGCACCGGCATAATGGGTAAAGAATCCTGCACGGTAATTGATCTGGATCAGGTAGGGGTAGGAGGCATCGTACACATTTTCCGTGCCAATGCCGGTTTTTTGCGGGATCCGTGCCACATAGGGGCGCAGATCGATCATCGCGCCGCCCTGGTTAAAGTCCAGGCAGGTGCGCATATTGGGGTCGGCATACCAGAAATATTCTTTGTTGCTGCCGTAGAGGATATCCTTCCACAGAGCACATTCGCCGCGGGCGTAATCCGGGTGCTTTTGCCGATAGAAGTCAGCAAATTCACTCATAGTCAGGTCGAGGAGTTTGCCCTCGGCTTTCAGTTTGCCGTAGTACTTCATACCGTCTTCATAGGACTTTGCCAGCAGCTCATAGGGTGCTTCCCAGCGACCGCTGCGGTTGAGCCAACCCGGACCGACGAACATCATATTGTAGCTGTACCCGTCGTTATACTTGCCCAGATGGCGGTACTGGTCGATCAGATTGTAAAGGTAAGGGTATTCGTATTCGCCGTTTTCCTTGTAATAGATCATACCCCGCAGCACATTTTGCGGATGCGTACCGAAATTGGAGCCGTTGCCGTCAAAGCAGGCCATCAGATCCCGGGAAAGATGGGGGATGGCCACAATGCCGCTGTCATCGGCTGCATCGGCGGCGGGACAGTGGGAATTGACCTTGGAGGGGATCCAGGGATTCCAGGGGCCGCCGTCCATAAAGGTATACCACGAGTTATTGCAGGTATGGTATGCCTTGGGGCCTTCCTCCCAGCAGGTGGCAACAGCGCATTTGACGGAAGGGTACTTCTTCTTTATATAGTTTATGGTATAAGCATCAAGGAAATAACTTCCCGTGGACTGGGGATAAAATCCGAACTTCTCATAGAATTTTCCGAAGACGTCGTCGATTATCTCTTCTTTGGTCTTTTCGTCAAACATCCATATACAGAAGTCTTCTGTCTTATACTTTTCCTTAAACTCGGGACAGGGGAGTCCGAGAAGGGAGAGGCCTATCTCATCGCCGTAGCGAAGATGCTCCTCCTTTGCCTGTTCCACTATCTTATCGGAAAAAAGCGAAGCGTAGGTTATCTGTATTGTGAAGTCGGAGGCCAAGCGGTCTTAGGAAGACAAGAC
>JAZNNE010000002.1:0-9572 GCA_045580125.1 Faecousia sp.
CACGCCGTAGACGCTTAATGTCTTGGCGTATTTTTCATAGGTATTGTACAGCGTGTTGCTGCCCTTATCCTTGAATCTGCGGAAGGTCAGCGCGTCTTCCAGCATAATCACCTCTACGCCGGAAAGCAGCGCGTACACCACAGCGCAGGATGCCTCATCTGCAGGACGACCCAGCGCGATATCTGCAAGCTGCGTTAAATTCAGCTTGGTCACCACTACCCGATTGTAGCGGGTGATATCCTTGTACGTGCGGTAATCCTCCAGATCCGTCAGTGTCTTATCCCGGCTTAAGTCCTTGGGAACTTTGTCGGCATCACCGACCACCAGTATCATATCGCAATTATCTGCAATTTCCGTGCAGCCGTTTTTATCCATCGCCGCCATCACCTGCTGGGTGACTAGGGCTACGATCTTTTGAAGTTCGTTCTGATCCATATTTCACCCATCCTTTCGCAGATAGCCAACGATATTTCCGCCGCTTACCTGCGCGGCATTGGCCTCATCATAGTCGATATGTACGGCTAAGCCAAACTCCTTGCTAACGCGGACCTGCACATCGTTTATGGTGACAGACCGCTCCGTACCCATCCGGACGCTGACGGACTGACCGTGCTCAACGCCGTATTTCTTTGCGTCCTCCGGTGTCATATGCACGTGGGCTTTGGCAACGATCACACTGCCCTTGGCGGTGATCACGCCCTTGGGACCGACGATGATCGCATCGGCAGCACCCCGCAGGTCGCCGGACAGCCGGATCGGCGGCTTCAAGCCCAAGGTTCTGGCATCTGTCAGCGACAGCTCCACTTGGGTCTCCTTTCGCTCCGGACCCCGCACCGCCACATTGGCGATCTCGCCGGAACCCGTCACCAATTTGACCCGTTCTTCACAAAGATACTGACCGGGCTGGCTTAAATCCCGCTTTCTCGTCAATGTATAGCCTGCGCCGAAAAGGATTTCTTTATCCGCCTTGCTTAAATGCACGTGGCGGGCAGAGATCTCCACGGGAATTTCCATTCCCTTCGTGCCTATAAAACCGCTGCGGCTTAAAACATCGGCAACGATCTGCTTGATATCATTTTCACTGTAATAGTTCACAGACGGTTCCCCCTGTCATAGTAGCCGGACAATTTTCGGCACAAAATAATGTAGACACAGCTGGACAGACGATTCAGTCCTTCGATAATATCCGACCGGCTGAAGCTGCCACCGCTGTAAAAGGCTCTTGCCGCGGCAAGCTCTGTCTCTCTGACCTGCGTGCGCAGGCGATTCAGTTCGACACACAGCTTGCCCATTTCATAGCTGGGCACGGGATGGTCGATACCGAAGACTTTCTTTACCTGCTGGGAGTTGTAGCGGATCTGCTCGCTGTCCATTCCCAGCATCGTAACATTTTTAAGAGGCTCGTCCTTGACCTCCGCCGCCAGAATCTGGCGGGTAAAGTCCAGCAGCTGCCCTAGATCCGCAACGATTTTCTGCTGCATTTGCTCCTGCGCAAGCACCTGAAGCTGCAGGATCACCGCCATCAGGGTGTCTAATTTCCCCCGAAATTCGATCTGGGGATGGGTCTTGGGCACTAAGAGATTTCCCCGCAAATGGGTCATTCCCTCGCCCTTTTCCGCCAATTCCAGACCGGTTTGCGCATCCTGATAGACGGGCTTGCCGTCGCGCATAGGAATCGCCGACATGGACATTATTTTGTTTTTCTCCGTCCGGCAGAGGGTGATGCCGTGTTCACGGATAAAATCTGCGGCAGCCGGTGTCAAGACCACATCGTCTTCCACGCAATATGTTCCGGATCGATCCTGGGACCAGCGGGCGCGCAGTTCCACATCTGTCAGTAGTTTCTGTTTCATTTTCACCCTCTCCTTTCGTTGTTAGTTGGCGGGCAGACAGCTTCTCTTTGCTGTCCGCCCAACAAAAGCTGAAATCTTAGCCTTCCAGAGTGGGCAGAATGAACTCAACCTCACCGTGGGGACGGGGAATGACGTGAACGCTGACCAGCTCACCAACGCGGGAAGCAGCGGCAGCACCGGCATCGGTAGCAGCCTTAACAGCGCCGACATCGCCACGGACCATAACGGTCACCAGACCGCCACCGACGTGGACCTTGCCGATCAGATGTACGTTTGCGGCCTTGACCATTGCGTCAGCGGCCTCGATGGAGCCAACCAGACCCTTGGTTTCGATCATGCCCAAAGCTTGCAGATTTTCCATTGTATTTACCTCCAAAAATTATATGTTATTGATTTGTGTTTTATCGAGACAGCCGGTCGATAACAGCCTTGGTAATGGCCTCAATATCAGCGCGGCTGAGAGTCGATGCGGATTTTGCTTCTGTGCGGTTGTTGCAGGGTGCTTTGCAGCAGCTCTCCGGTGCCGGATTGTTGCCGCGAATGTCAGAAAGCTCTTTGATTCCAAATGCCACACGGCGAATGTTGATCAAGTGCATCGGACCGACGTTGTCGGATGTGGCGCTGCCGCCGACGCTGCCGCAGCCTAAGGTCAGAGCCGGCTGCAGACCGGTGGATGCACCCACGCCGCCCAGTGCGCCGGGGGTATTGACCAGCAGACGGGAAACCGGCTTTTTCAGCGCGAACTCCCGAATGACGCTCATATCCTGAGAGTGGATGGTCATGGTGTGACCCACGCCTTCGTTGTTCAGGATCTCGATGCTGCGCAGGCAGGCTTTTTCCCAGCTGTCTTCGGTGTAGAACGCCAGAATGGGACACAGCTTTTCGCGGGAATAGGGATTGTCCTTACCCACCGTTGTCTGATGGGACAGCAATATCCGTGTGCCGGCAGGAATCGTAATGCCCGCCATATCTGCGATGGTGTGGGCAGGCTTGCCCACAATCTTGGGGTTCATGGTGCCGTTGGCGCGGAGAATGAATCGGCTGACCTTGTCGCTTTCTTCGGCGTTCATAAAGTAGCCGCCCTGACGCTCTACCTCGGCGATGACCTGATCTGCGATGCAGCGCTCGGTGATGATGCTCTGCTCGGATGCGCAGATGGTGCCGTTGTCAAAGGTTTTGCTGTCGAAAATGTGCTTGACCGCCTTGGCAATATCAGCAGACTTTTCGATATAGGCAGGTCCGTTGCCCGGTCCGACGCCCAGCGCCGGATTGCCGGAGCTGTATGCCGCCCGAACCATTGCCTCGCCGCCGGTTGCCAGAATCATACCGATATCCCGATGCTTCAGCAGTGCGGATGTGCCTTCCTGAGAAGGAACGGTGATGCACTGAACAAGACCTGCCGGTGCGCCGGCAGCGGCTGCTGCGCGGCTGATGATCTGGAAGGTCTCCAGAATACAGTTCTTGGCATTGGGATGGGGGCTGAGGATGATGGCATTGCCTGCTTTCAGGCTGATCAGGGTCTTGTACATAACCGTGGATGTGGGGTTGGTAGAGGGAATCAGCGCTGCCACAATGCCCATAGGCACGGCAACCTCCCAAACCTGCTTTTGCTTGTCCTCAGACAGAATACCCACAGTCTTCAAGTCCTTGATGCTGTCGTAGGTGATGGCACTGCCCAGCAGATTTTTCAGGATCTTATCCTGCCATACGCCGAAACCGGTCTCCTCCACTGCCATTTTGGCAAGCCGCTGCGCATTGGATGCGCAGGCTTCGGCGATTGCCTTGACAATGTTGTCCACTTGGGTCTGGCTGAAGGTAGCGTAAGTTTCCTGCGCTGCCTTGGCCTTTGCCACCAGATCTCTTACCTCCTGAATGGAGCGTAAGTCCTTGTCGAATTCCATTTGCTCACCTCCCAGAGAAATTTCTCAGAGGTGGCTTACTTTTCTGCGCCCAGAACAGGCAGGATGGCCTCAACTTCGTTGTGGGGACGGGGAATGACGTGGACGCTTACCAGCTCACCAACGCGGGCAGCTGCAGCAGCACCGGCATCGGTAGCAGCCTTAACAGCACCGACATCGCCGCGGACCATAACGGTCACCAGACCGCCGCCAACGTGGGTCTTGCCGATCAGGCGGACATTGGCAGCCTTGACCATTGCGTCAGCAGCCTCGATGGAGCCCACCAGACCCTTCGTTTCAACCATACCCAGAGCTTGCAAAGTGTTCATAATAATTTCCTCCAAAAATAAGTTTATTTTTTGATTTCGTTTATTGCTCTTCGCCTTTCGCGAAGCAGATTAAGATTTAATAGTCCGTGGGGCTGGCGGCAATGCCGCAAACCGCATCGGCAAAGGCTTCGCAGGCTGCCCTGCAGGCTGCCTGATCGCCGGTGAGCAAGCCGCCGGCAAAATTGGTCTCCGACGGCGGTCCGTAAAAGACTCGCATTTCCACCTGCGCCGCTTTCAGCGCCGCATCCAGACCCACCATCGCCTCCAACGGCGGTGCGATCAGGTATGCCATGGCTGTTCCCTCCGGCACATCCGCCGCCTTGGAAAGGTAGCTGCCGGTGCGGGAAATGCAGTGGGCGAAATAGACAACGGAATCGTCATCGTTTGCGCTGAAGAAACGGGCGTCGTTTTCGATGTACAACAGCGCCGCTTCCAGGCCGCTGCGGATCTCCGCCGGATTTTCCGCAGAAAGGATGCCGATAAACTCGCCTGCCAGCGCTGTATTGGCATTGGCTGCGCCGGCATACATACTGCGGGCATAGGCAACGCTGACCTGCGCCTTCTTTGTGGCTTCATCCAGCGCCGCATAGGAAACATCGTCGCAGTCGGTAGTAAAAATACCAAGGCTTCGGTGTCCCTGCGGAACTTCCAGCTTTTCCAGAAGCATCGGGTCGGCGTTGGGGATGATGCGCACGCTTAAGACCGTGGTTTTCATTGGACTTCCTAACATCAGCGTACCCCCTTATTTGACCAAATCAACGCCGCTGGCTTTTTGTTCCAGAATCTTAGCCACCACTTCCGCCACATAGGCGCCGGCTTCTACCGCCGCAGTGCCGTTTTTGTGGATGTTGGAAACAACGGTGCGCTTCGATTCCGGCATACCGACGTATGCGTTGTAGGTGATATAGGCACTCATACTTTCTGCCGTTGCCAAGCCGGGACGCTCACCCAGCAATGTGCACACAACTTTCGCGCCCAAGGTTTCCGCAATATGCTCCTGGGCACCGACACGACCGAATCGCAGATAGAACGGCGTGCCCACCTTCAAACCCTTGGACTGCAGGGCTTCCGTGATAACCGGCAGGATCTTGGTGGCATTGGCTTCCACCGCGGTAGAGCTTAAGCCGTCGGAAATATAGATCTGCACATCCGGATTGGGAATGCATCGCTCTTTCAGGATTTTTACCGCATCGGGGCTGAGCTGACGACCCAAGTCCGGTCGGGTGATGTAGGTGTTTTTGTCCTCGCAAAGGGTTTGGACAGTAAACAGTCCTGCGTTTTCCAAGAATTTCGGCTCTACGTCCTTCATCACCGCATCTCTTGCCTGGGCATGATCGGCACGCAGTGCCAGAAGCGTCTGGGTCTTTAACCGCGGGCCGGCACGACCCACACCGATACGGGCGGTGGTGCGTTTTATCATCCGCTCCAGTGCTTCCGCATCCTCCGGCTTGTCCAGAAGCGGCGTTGCCTTGCATTCCGGTGCGGTGATGTCTTCGCAGGTGCATTGTTTTGTGGGAGAAAGGTCGATCTGTCCGGTGGCCATCAGTTGCTTGATGACTTCCTCAACAATGGTACTGATCAATTCCTGATTCATCCTATCCCTCCTCACTTAACAAAAATGGTGGGATCGCCGGCTCGGCTTGTCAGCCGGCCGTTTTCCATAATTCCCATCTTTTCCAGCCACATTTCAAATTCACGGATAGGACGCAGTCCCAAGATCTCGCGAATGGTGGCGGCATCGTGATAGGCATTGGTCTGATAGTTAAGCATCACATCGTCGCTGGTGGGAACGCCCAGAATGTAGTTGACACCGCAGCTTGCCAGCAGCAAAGAGAGGTTGTCGATGTCATTCTGGTCTGCCAGCATATGATTGGTGTAGCAGCAGTCGCATCCCATAGGCACGCCGTGGAGCTTCGCCATAAAGTGATCTTCAAGACCCGCGCGGATGACCTGACGGCTGTCGTATAAGTACTCAGGACCGATAAAACCCACCACGGTATTGACCATAAAGGGATTGAACTCTCTGGCAAAGCCGTAGCAGCGGGATTCCATCGTAACCTGATCGGCACCGTAATGGGCGTCGGAGGAAAGCTCACTGCCCTGACCGGTTTCAAAGTACATCACGTTGGGTCCCTTGGCAGTACCCCGCTCTTTCAGCAGCTGCTGTGCCTGACGCACCGTTTCTGCGCTGAAGCCGAAGGCGTTGTTGCCCTTCTGGCTGCCGGCAATGGACTGGAAGATCATATCCGTAGGTGCGCCCTTCTCCACCGCTTCGATCTGGGTGGTGATATGCCCCAGTACACAGATCTGTGTGGGGATCTCAAATCGGTTTTTCACCTCGTCAAACCGCCGCAGGACTTCACCCAAGCTGGCGGAGGTGTCATTCACGGGATTCAAGCCCAGCAGCGCGTCGCCGCTGCCGTAGCTGAGGCCCTCGAACAGCGATGCGGTAATACCCTCGACATTGTCCGTGGGGTGATTGGGCTGCAGTCGGGTGGACAGACAGCCGCGTTTGCCGATGGTGGTATTGCAAGTCGCGGTTACGCGCACCTTGTTTGCCGCGTAGATCAGATCCAGATTGCCCATCAGCTTGCACACACCAGCGATGACCTCACTGGTAAGACCCTTGCTCAGGCGATGCAGGTCATCCTCGGTACACTCGTAGCTGAGGATATATTCTCTCAATTGCGCCATCGTCCAATTTGCGATGGTGTTGTAAACTGCAGGGTCGATGGAGTCCTGATTGATGCGGGTGACCTCATCATCTTCATAAGGGACAACGGGATTTTCTCTCAGATCCCGCACCAAGAGGTTGCTCAGCACCTGCTTCGCCGCCACACGCTCCAGATCAGAGGTGGCTGCGATACCGGCAAGAATATCGCCGGATTTTTCCTCGTTGGCCTTTGCCAACACTTCTTTTACCGACCGGAAAGAGAAGCTTTTACCGGCTAAAACCGTTGAAAGATTCATATTTCACTCTCCTTATCCGAATAGCAGCGTTTTAACTACCACCGGAATGACCAAGCCGTTCAGCATCGGCCGTCCCAGGTCTACATAGTCGCCCTGCTCTACTTTCACTGCGTCAATGCAGGCTACCTTGCGCCGACCGCTAAGCTCTTTTTCCATCAGAATGCCCAGTGCCTTGGCAATATCCTGCTCCAGCACCACCAGCACCGGCGCACCGGCGGGCAATGCCCTATCCATCGCCTCACATAGGCAATGGGCAAGGGTTTTCACCTCTTTGTATTCCGGATTCTCCGCACCGGGGAGTGCCAAAATCAAAAGGTCTGATTCGCTCTGCTGCAAAAACCACTTGATTTTCTGCACCAAACCCTCTGTTTCACCGGCGATGCAGGCATTTTGCTCAGCTACACTCAGCTTCAGTGCAGGAATGTTCTTCATAGGGAACAGCTCCTGCGCATAGGTAATGGTGCTGCCGGAAATCGTTGTTGTATACGTTCCTGCACCTACCACTGTGGCGCGGATGGTCTCCGTGCCGGTCAGGGCGGGAATGGCACGCATCAGTTCGCTCTTGGCAATGGAACGTCCCAGCAATACGCCGATATCGCCATAGGGAATGGGGTTACTGCCGGTGTTTCCAATGCAGCCCGCCACACCGCCGGAGAAGCAAATGCGATGGATCCGCTTGCCCTGCAGCTCCAGCCATGTGCTGCCCGGTGTCATAACCTCCCGCAGCAGCGGCTCTTGAGGCTTTATGTACAGTGCCTGCGTCAGCAGATCTGCCATTTTATCTGTAATTCGCTCTAAATCGCTGAGGGTCGTCCGCTGACCTACCTTTAGGCGAATACCCAAATGCTGTGCGACTTTTTCTGCAGCAGGGCTCACCTGCTCCACCGTTAGATCCTCTTTCAGGCGGATCAGACGACCGCCAATGTCGAAGCAGCCCTTGCTCACCACTTCGCCGTTATCGAACACCACGATGTTGGTGGTGCCTCCGCCGATATCCAAGTTGGCTGCGGTGCAGGTATTGTCGATGGTGTACTGAAATGCGCCGCTACCCTTGCCGGCGATGATGGACTCCAAGTCCGGTCCGGCAGTGGACACTACAAATTCTCCGGCAAAGCCGCCTAATTTTTCCAGCACCGCGGCAGCATTTTCTTTCCGTGCGGATTCACCGGTGATGATCACCGCGCCGGTATCCACATCCTTGGGGGTAAAGCCAGCCCTGCGGAATTCCTCCGCTACCATATCCCGAATGGCATCGCCGTCAATCAGCACGGGGCTGAACAGCGGGGTGATGTGGACTTGGCTTTTATATATGACCTCTTTGTCTACGATACAGATCCGGGGAACGCAGAAATAGCCCGACATATTTTCCATAGAAATACGGCTGAAAACCAGCTGCGTGGTGGATGTTCCGATATCGATTCCCACGCTCAAAATATCCGGCAACTCTGCTCCCCTCCTCTCAAAAAACGGTCTATTTCGCCCATTTTCTCATTCTAATACAGCATACCACATTTTTCTGTATTTCGCAATCTTTTTTTCAGCAATTCGACTTCTTGACGAAGCGGCGGTTTCTATGTATAATCTAGCTTAGAAGACAGAAAGGAGGCTCGGGCGTGAAAAAGAGAAATATTTGCAGTTTTTTGCTGATTTTGTGCCTGCTGACGGGCGCATTGTCCGCAGGTGTATTTGCCACCTCGGAAGAGCCTGTGCCCACCGAGCCTGCCGAAACCACACCCGTGGAAACCGAACCGACGGAAGCGCCCACGGAGGAACCTACCGAAGAACCCACGGAGGAGCCTACAGAGGAGCCCACGGAAGAACCTACCGAGGAGCCGACAGAAGCACCGACGGAGGAGCCCACGGAGCCTCCGACGCAGGCGACTCAGCCGCCTACGGAAGCACCTACAACTCCCCAGCCCACAGAAACGCTTCCTCCCGTACCTACCCTGCCCGGCGCACCTGCCGAGCCTACTGCACCCCCGGCAACACAGCCGGCAACTACTAAGCCTACACAAGCGCCCACCGCTGCGCCGACTCAGCCTGCCGCAACCCAGCCGTCCACGACGGCACCTTCACAGCCGGCAACGACAGCCCCTACAACACCGGCAGCCACCCAGCCTAACGCACCGACACCTACGCAGCCGGTTACAGTCGCACCTGTCCAACCCACCGAGCCCCCAGTGCAGCGCCCGCAGGAAACCGAAACGCCGGAGCAGCCGGATGATCCTTTGGAAACAGAGCCGACGGAAGCAACAACAAGGGAAACTCGCCCGCTGTATACCATTCCGTCGCCCACCTCCCCTACCGCGGATCTGCACACCCTGCCTGCAACGCAGCCGACAGCGCAATATCTGCCATCCACTGCGATCAGCACCGGAGCGCAGGAAAGCGGTCTGACCTTCTCTGCCGTTTTGGCAGGCTTGCTTGTTGGTGGATCTGCCGTTATTCTGATTCTGAAAAAACGTGTTTAGTAAATATAAAAATCCCGAAATGCCAAGGCATTTCGAAGTCGGAGGCCAAGC
>JAZNNE010000003.1:0-4664 GCA_045580125.1 Faecousia sp.
CTTTATTTTGTGTAGTCTCGCTCTTAAGGCGGGTGCATTTTGGGCGCACCAACTTAAGCCTCTTCAATGCGGCTTGTCCATTTTAGCACCGGAAATAGGAAAAGTCAAGGACTTTTTCGCATTTTTTCGCAGTTTTTCCGGGAATATTATTTTAATAAAAAAGACAAAAAGTGCTTGACAAACGAATATTGCTGGGTTATAATCCGTTATGCGCCTGGACGATTAGCTCAGCTGGCTAGAGCATCCGCTTGACGTGCGGAAGGTCATAGGTTCGAGTCCTATATCGTCCACCATAGAAAAGTCATCCCAAACGGGATGGCTTTTTCTTTTACGTCAAGCGTTAGTTCGCTTGCAGTGGGTCAGGTCATAGGTTCGAGTCCTATATCGTCCACCATGAAAAAGCACTTGCGAAAGCAAGTGCTTTTTCAGCTATATTCGCCTTACGGCGAGCTAAATTTGTTCCGGAGCGGTTCCGTTTTCTAAAATCCATTTCCGTGGATTGTTTTCGATGTATTCCCAAATCTCATCGTAATCCTGCTGATTGCGAATAATGTGGTCGTAATAAGAGCGTTGGAAAATGGCTTCGCCAATCTCTTTTGTAACCAGTACCTTGATGGATTGTACAATGCTGGCAATCTTCTTTGTGGGCATCGTCCCCTACGATAGAACTTAAGATTTTGCGCCTGTCTTGGGTGCAGATTGTGACGAAATACGCGCCGTTTTGTCTGTAATCGTATTCCTGCAATCGGTTTGGTCTTCTTTCGGGGAGCTCCATTGTTTGCACCACCCTTTCTCTTGACTTTAATATAGCATATCGGGCGGAAAGGGAAAAGCAAAATCTTACAGATTACGAATGATAAAACGCCACCGGGAATCGGTGGCGTTTGTTATTTTCTCTTGGGGGCAGGGCTTCTTTTACGTCAAGCGTTAGTCCGCTTGCAGTGGGTTATCGCTGACCCAAAGCATCCCCTGCGCAAGGGGAGGTGGGCAAAATCTTTGATTTTGCTCGGAGGGGCTGTTCTTTGCTACAACAATCCCCCAGTCGCACTGCTCGTGCGACAGCCCCCTTTGCACAAGGGGCCTTGATTTGTACAACCTGCACGCAAAATGTGATAAAAATGGTGGACATTTGTCATTTTATCGTAGACATTTATATTGACTTTCTTTATTTAAAGTGGTATACTGATGCAATAGTGAACGCGATGACGAAAACCAGTACGCGCTACCGATCCTTCTTCCAGAGAGCTGCCGTTTGGTGCAAGGCAGCAGAAGAAAAGCGCCGAATTCCTTTCCGAGCGGCTCTGCTGAAACCTTCAGTAGGCGGAGACGGGTGCGCCCGATATTGCGCTTACGGTCTGTTGGGACCGGATGAGGCCGCTTGTGCGGTAAATTGAGGTGGTACCACGGGGTAAACTCGTCCTCTGCTTAGTAAGCAGAGGCTTTTTTGTTTTTATCACAGATGTAAAGGAGCAGGCATATGGTCATCACAGAGTATCTGGAACGAAATGCCCGACTGTTTGGCGCAGAATCCGCGCTGGTGGAGATCAACCCTTCCGAAGAGAGGGATGCGGCGGTTACCTGGCGCGAACTGAACTTAATTGAAAATGCGAATCCCGACGCACCCTATCGCCGCGAGATCAGCTGGCGGGATTTTGACCGGCAGGCAAACCGCTTCGCAAATCTGCTGCTCAGCCGTGGGCTTAAGAAGGGCACGAAGGTTGCGATCCTGATGATGAACTGTCTGGAATGGCTGCCCATCTACTTTGGCATTCTTAAGGCCGGCTGCATCGCTGTGCCGATGAACTTCCGTTATTCTTCCGATGAGATCAAGTATTGCCTGGAACTGGCGGATGTGGAAGTGCTGGTGTTCGGTCCGGAATTTACCGCCCGTATGGATGCGATCGTGGATGACCTCGGCTTCCTGAAGATGATGTTCTTCGTAGGCAGAAACGGTCCTGACTACACAGAAGACTGTATGCGTTTGGTAGATTTTTGCTCGTCTAAGGCACCTCCCGTGCTGCTGACGGAGGATGACCACGCGGCCATCTATTTCTCCTCTGGCACCACCGGTTTTCCCAAGGCGATCCTCCACGATCACAGATCGCTGGACTGCGCTTGCAAGGTGGAGCAGAATCACCACGGTCAGACCGCTGACGATGTGTTCCTGTGCATCCCGCCGCTGTATCACACCGGCGCGAAAATGCACTGGTTTGGCAGCTTACTTTCCGGCAGCAAGGCAGTACTGCTTCGTGGCGTAAAGCCCCAATGGATCCTGCGGGCTGTTACGGAAGAAAAGTGCACCATCGTTTGGCTTTTGGTGCCCTGGGCGCAGGATCTGCTGGACGCCATCGACGCCGGTCAGATCGACCTGAATGACTATTACTTGGATCAGTGGCGGCTGATGCACATCGGCGCACAGCCCGTACCCCCCAGCCTGATCCGCCGCTGGATGGAAAAGTTCCCCAACCATCAGTACGACACCAACTACGGTCTGTCTGAGTCCATCGGACCGGGCTGTGTCCATCTGGGCGTAGAGAATGTCCACAAGGTCGGCGCCATCGGCAAGGCCGGTTACCTTTGGGAGACGAAGATCGTCGACGAAGCCGGCAACGAGGTCAAGCAGGGCGATGTGGGCGAATTGGCAGTCAAGGGTCCCGGCGTGATGCTGTGCTACTACAAGAATCCCGAGGCCACCGACGAGGTGCTCAAGGGCGAATGGCTCTGGACCGGCGATATGGCCCGTATGGACGAGGATGGCTTCATCTATCTGGTGGACCGCAAGAAGGACGTGGTCATTTCCGGCGGTGAAAACCTGTATCCCGTCCAGATCGAGGATTTCCTGCGGGGCTTTGACAAGATCAAGGACGTGGCGGTCATTGGTCTGCCGGATGCCCGTCTGGGTGAAAGATTGGCAGCCATTGTGGAAATTAAGGAAGATGTGATTTGCACGGAAGAGGAGATCAATACATTCTGTATGGCTCTGCCCCGGTATAAGCGTCCGAAGCAGATCATCTTCGACAAGATCCCCAGAAATCCCACCGGCAAGATCGAAAAGCCGGTGCTGCGTGAAAAATACTGCAAGGGCCGTCTGGTGGAAAGCCAGATCACCGGCTAGGAGGAATACCTATGAAAACACTGATGCTTGGCAACGAAGCCGTTGCCAGAGGTCTGTATGAGGCAGGCTGCAGCTTCGTGTCCAGTTATCCCGGTACACCCAGTACCGAGATCACCGAATGTGTAGCAAAATATGATGCGGTATACGCCGAGTGGGCACCCAACGAAAAGGTGGCAATGGAAGCCGCCTTCGGCGCAAGCCTTGCCGGCAAGCGCAGCTTCTGCGCTATGAAGCACGTTGGCTTGAATGTGGCTGCAGATCCGCTGTTTACCGTGGGTTATACCGGCGTCAACGGCGGTATGGTCATTGGTGTGGCGGATGATGCGGGTATGCATTCCTCTCAGAACGAGCAGGATTCCCGCCATTATGCCAGAGCCTCCAAGATCCCCATGCTGGAGCCTTCCGATTCGGCAGAAGCACTGGCATTTACCAAGCTGGCGTATGAACTGTCCGAGCAGTTTGATACCCCCGTCTTTATCAAGATGTGCACCCGTGTTTCCCACTCTCAGAGTGTGGTGGAATTGGGCGATCGCATCGAGGTCAGCAAGACTTACGAAAAGAATCCCCAAAAGTACATTATGATGCCCGGCAATGCCAAGCGCCGCCACCCCATTGTGGAGGAGCGTACCGAAAAGCTGACGCAGTGGGCAGAAACTGCGCAGATCAACCGCATTGAAGCTGGCAAGGATCACAAGATCGGCATCATTACCTCTTCTACTTCTTACCAGTATGTTAAGGAAGTTTGCGGCGATACTTATCCCGTGCTGAAGCTCGGTATGATCTGGCCGCTGCCCAAGCAGAAGATCATCGACTTTGCAGGCAGTGTCGACAAGCTGGTCATCGTAGAAGAGCTGGACAGCTTCATCGAAAATCACTGCCGTCAGCTGGGACTTGACTGCGTAGGCAAGGATATGTTCCCCTGCATCGACGAATTCTCCCAGAATCTGGTGGCGGAAAAGCTGGGTGTTGCCACCCAGACCGGCACCAAACTGGATGCGGCAATTCCCATGCGTCCTCCCGTGATGTGCGCCGGCTGTCCCCACAGAGGTCTGTTCTACACCCTGGCGAAGAACAAGATCACCGCGCTGGGCGATATTGGCTGCTACACCTTGGGTGCTGTGCCGCCGCTGGCAGCGCTTGACACCACCATCTGTATGGGCGCATCCATCTCCGGTATGCACGGCTTTACCAAAGCCGGCGGCGCTGAGGGCAGAAAGGTCGTGGCCGCCATCGGCGATTCTACCTTTATGCACTCCGGTATGACCGGTCTTGTGAATATGGCGTATAACGAGTCCTGCGGCACGGTGATCATCGTAGATAACTCCATCACCGGTATGACCGGTCATCAGCAGAATCCCACCACCGGCTTTAATCTTAAGGGCGATCCCTGCGCCAAGATCGATCTGGAAACGCTGTGCCGTGCCATCGGTATCCGCCGTGTTCGGGTGGTAGATCCCTATGATCTTGCTGCCTGCGATGCCGCCATCAAGGAAGAAACCGCGGCAGATGAGCCTTCTGTGATCATTTCCCGCCGTCCCTGTGCACTGCT
>JAZNNE010000004.1:0-30453 GCA_045580125.1 Faecousia sp.
GATTTCAACGCGGATGTCCTTCTTGGTGGAGCCGGTCGTAAAGACGTTGCCACAGGCACAGCGAATGGTAGTCTGTTCGTAATTGGGATGGATACCTTCCTTCATTTGGTTCACCTCTTTCTTCGTAGTTAAAAGGGCATAAAATCCCTAGCAATCTTCAATCGCCCGAACATCATAACATATCCAAAATGGAAATGCAAGTGTTTTTTTCGTTATTTTTGTGATTTTTCGATTTAAAATGCCCACTGACCGCCCCGGAAGATGGGAACGACTTTTCCGTCACGGCAATGTGCGTCGATATTCATCGTATCACAGCCGATCATAAAGTCCACGTGGATCATAGAATCGTTGATGCCCATAGCGCGGCACTCTTCCAGGGTTCTGTTCTGATAATCGTTGATAGTGTCGGGGAAGCCGGCACCCACAGCCAGATGGCAGACAGCATTCTCGTCGAACAGGGTTTCATAGAACAGCAGACCGCTGCGATTGATGGGGCTGTCCTGAGGAACCAATGCGCACTCGCCCAAATAGGCTGCGCCTTCGTCCATAGTGATCATAGTATTGAGCAGCTCTTCACCCTTTTCTGCCTTGGCCTCTACCGCCTTGCCGTTTTCAAAACGCAGGTAGAAGTTCTCGATCAGCTGACCCTGATAGCTCAGAGGCTTGGTGGAATAAACGATGCCCTCTGCCTTACCCTTCATCGGGGAAATAAAGCACTCCTCGGTGGGAATGTTGGGGTTAAAGTAAATGCCCTGCAGGCTGGTATCGCCACCGCCGCCGAAATGAGCCTCGGGAATCATACCGACCGTCAGATCTGTGCCGTTATCGGCAGTGTAATGCAGAGATTCGATGCCCAGGCTGTTCAGATAATCACAGCGGGATTTCAGGTCTGCATTGTGTGCTTCCCAGGCCTTGATGGGATCTTCGTCAACACGGGACGTGCTGAGGATCGCTTCCCACAGCTTTTCCATAGCCACACTGGTACGCAGACCGGGGAACACCTTCTTTGCCCACGCCTTGCCGGGAACAGCGGCGATGCACCACTGCTGCTTGCCGTCGCGCGCATCGATATAGGGGCGCAGAATGGGATAGGACATCTTTCTTGCCTTTGCCATTTTGGCAATGTTAACACCCTTCAGACCGTCGGGATCGTCGGATACCAGATGAATACGGGCAGGCAGTACATCGCAGAAGTACTGCTGCTTAGCCTTCTGCCACTCGGTAACGGTACCCATAGTCTTGACAGACTGATAACGCACGTGCAGTTTGGTCAGCGGATCGTAGTTCCACTCCACAGTAACCTTCTTCGCCTTTGCCTTGTAGGCCTGCTCCACCACCATCTGGACAAACTCCGGCTGTTCCAGACCGGCGTAGATGATGACCTCCTGACCCTTCTGGACATTCACGCCGCAGCGGACGATCAGCTTCGCATATTCTCTTAAAACGGTTTTCTTCATAAGAATTCTCCTTTGTTTCAGATTTTTTCCATTATATCAAAAGCTGACCGAAAGGTCAATGATTCTTCCGCAGCTTTGACTGCAACAATCCTTCCTTTTTCCCCATTATATTATTTTTTATTGCCAAGTCCGCCATTATTTGCTATAATGAATCTGTTATGGAAGGAAAAACTCGTTTTTATGTCAGCAACAAAAATGTTATGACATGGTTGATGGCACTGTGCTTGGTTGGCTCGGCAGTGACCCGCATTGTGTTCGCCTGTTTGAAAGGGTCAGGCGATGCACTGGACGTGTGGAGTCAAATCGTTCTGCCGGTAGCAGCCTCCCTGCTGTATGTGCTCATCGTACTCCTTGGCGGCAAGGAACTGTTCTATAAGACTGCGATCCCCGTATTCCTGATGGCTGTATATTATGCCATTCGCCCTCATACGATTCTGGACGATTCTTTGCTGGTTCGCTGCCTGTTTTATGTTTGCCTGCTGTTTTTCTGCGTGGTATACACGGCGATCACCTGCGGCAAGATCCGCTCCGCCTGGCTTCTGGTGCCGTTGTATCTGGCTGCCGGGGCGTTGCTGGTGTATCTGCACCGCAGCTTGATCTTCAAAGGCGTTGCCGATCATTGGATGTATGTCCTGGCGGATTATCTGTTCTTCGGCGGTCTGCTGCTGCAAAGCTTTGCCATTCGCATTCATACTGACGGCGAATACCACCCCACCTGGGGCGATCGCATCGACGGACGCCGTGTTCGCACGCTGCCCCCCATCGCACAGATCACCTCCTACATTCAGGTTGAGCGCAACACCTGTTCCAATTACTTCGAGGAATCCATCGAGATCACCAACATCGACCGCTATATCCGCCAGAAGCGGCGGGAAGGTCTGAAGGATTTCGGCATTACTCACGTGTTGTTGGCCGCCTACGTCCGTGGCATTGCCAAGTATCCCCAGCTGAACCGCTTCATTTCCGGTCAGAAGGTCTATTCCCGGGGCAAGGATATTCAGTACTGCATGGTCGTTAAAAAGGAAATGACGGTGGACTCCCCCGATACCTCCATCAAGGTCCATCTGACCCCCTATGACACCGCTGAAGACGTCTACCGCAAGCTCAACGCCGCTATCGAAGATGTCAAGCGCACCTCCGAGCTGGACTCCAACTTTGATAATTTGGTTGCGCTGCTGACTTTGATCCCCGGCGTGGTGCTGAAGTTTACCGTATGGCTGCTGAAGCTGCTGGATTATTTCGGTCTGCTGCCCAAGTTCCTGATGGAGCTGAGCCCCTTCCACGGCAGTATTTTCTTCACTTCTATGGGTAGTTTGGGTATTCGCCCCATCTACCATCACCTGTACGACTTTGGCAACGTTCCCGCTTTCGGTGCATTTGGCTGTAAGCGCCGCGCACTGGAGGTGCAGGAAGACGGAACGATTGTGCAGAGGAAATACGTCGACATCAAGTTCGTCCTGGACGAACGGATCGTAGACGGCTTCTATTACGCCACCTTCTTCAAATACTATCGCCGCCTGCTGGCACATCCGGAAGTTCTGGATGATATCCCCGAAGAAGTCAACAAGGATATCGACTAATGATAACGCAAATCAAAAAATACCTGCCAGAGGGATTCCTCTGGCAGGATCACCTTATAGGATATAAAAGCATTGCTTCTACCAATGATCAGGCAAAGCTTCTGGTGCAGCAGGGCGCGCCCCACGGCACAATTTTGATTGCCGAAGCGCAAACCTGCGGCAGAGGCCGTATGGGTCGCAGCTTTGTATCGCCCGGTGGTATGGGTGTGTATATGAGCGTCATTTTGCGGCTGCAAACGCCGCCGGATCAGCTGATGCACCTGACCTGTGCCGCTGCGGTTGCCGCCTGCAATGCTTTGGAAAAAGCGGTAAAATTTCGCCCTGGTATCAAATGGACCAACGATCTGGTCTATGGCGGCAAAAAGCTTGCCGGTATTCTTACCGAACTGGTGATCACGCCAAAAGAAACTGCCGCGATCATCGGCATCGGCGTCAACTGCTGTCAAATGCAGGAAGATTTCCCCGAGGAAATCCGAGACATTGCCGGCTCCCTTTCTATGGTCAGCGGGCGCAGCATTGACCGCCCGCAGGTCGCCGCTGCGTTGATCGAAGCATTTTATGAGATGGATCGCAGTTTGCACAGCGAAAAGGCTGGGATCATGGAAACCTACCGCCGGGATTGCATCACCGTCGGCAAAGAGATCAGCCTCATAGCCGCAGGAGAAATCCGTTACGGTCGTGCTTTGCAAATCGACGATAACGGCGCATTGATCGTCGAATTTTCTGACGGTCAAATACAGCCTGTCAGTGCCGGAGAAGTCAGCATCCGGGGAATGTACGGATATGCCGATTAATTTGCGGTAAAAAATCCTTGCATTTTTCAAAAATACTGGTTATACTGATACTAAGAACACAAAACAGTTACGGAGGTAATATCTTATGAAAGTTTTTGGCACCATTGTTAAGATCGTCGTTGCACTGGCTGCAATTGCCGGCGCTGTCTATCTGGCTGCCACCTATGGTGAAAGAGTTGTTGCTTGGGCAAGAAAGGCTCTGCGCGCTTTCAAGGCTCGCCACGGTGGTTGTGCTGTCGATATCGATATGTCCGACGTAATCGCCGCAGATATGGATTTCGAAGGCTAAGATTGTAACAAAAAAGTGGTATGCTGCTGCATACCACTTTTTTATTTTACAGACCTGTTAGAATGTTCACCAGCATGGTTACGCACTTTTCCATATCCTCTGCCGGAATATACTCAAACCGCCCGTGGAAATTTTCACCGCCGGTGCACAGATTCGGACACGGCAGCCCCATATAGGAAAGCCTTGCGCCGTCCGTACCGCCCCGGATCGGTACCTCTCTGGGTGTCATACCGGCAGATTTCATCGCCTTTTTCGCCCGCTCCACAATGTACATACAAGGCTCGATGCACTGCTTCATATTGTAGTAGCTGTCCTTGATGGTCAGCTCCACCGTTCCTTCCCCGTATTTTTGATTCAGGAAATATGCTGCGGCAGTCATCAGCGCCTTCTTCCGCTGGAATTTGTCCATATCGTGGTCGCGAATGATATAGCGAAGCGTTGTTTCCTCCACCTCGCCGCGCATATCCGTCAGATGGATAAAGCCTTCATAGCCACTGGTAAGCTCCGGCTTCTGCAGCGCCGGCAACAGACTCTGGAACTCCATTGCAAGATACTGGGAGTTGACCATTTTTCCCTTTGCACCGCCGGGATGGATATTCAGTCCGTGGAACACCACCTGCGCACCGGCAGCATTGAAATTCTCGTATTCGATCTCGCCAATGGTGCCGCCGTCGACGGTATAGGCATAGTCCGCGCCAAAGCCTGCAACATCAAATTTGTCCGCACCCCGACCGATCTCCTCGTCGGGTGTAAAGCCGATCTTCAGCGTGGCATGGCGCATCCGGGTCCGAAGCAAGAATTCTGCCGCCGTCATAATCTCCGCAATGCCGGCCTTATTATCTGCACCCAGCAACGTGGTGCCGTCGGTTACGATCAAATTTTTGCCGTAATGATTTTTGAGGCTGGGATGCTCACTTTCCCGCAGATAGATTCCCTTTTCTTCGTTCAGGCATACATCGCCGCCCTGATAGGGAACAATCTTCGACTGTACATTGGCACCGGAAATATCCGGCGCAGTGTCCATATGGGCAATCAGACCAATGGTGGGCAGGCTGGGATCACCGGGAACGGTGCCGTAAACATAGCCGTGCTCGTCAATTCTGGCATCGGCAATGCCCATTTTGATCATTTCCTCTACCAAAGATACGCCCAGCAGCTTCTGCTTGTCGGTAGAGGGGCAGGTTTCCGAAAACTCGTCGGATTGGGTATCAAAAGATACATAGCGCAAAAAACGCGCAGTTATTCGATTCATAGCTTCTCCTTACAAGAATTCCCGAAATACACAGGTATTTCGGGAATTCATTTTTTGTAAATTACTTGGCAGCATTGACCAGCTCAGCGGTATCCTGAGCGATCATCAGCTCTTCATTGGTGGGCACGACCCAAACCTGAACCTTGGAATCGGGAGTGGAAATGCACAGCTCCTGACCGCGGATCTTGTTCAGCTCGGGATCGATCTTAACGCCCATAAAGCCCAGATATTCACATACAGCAGCACGGACATTGAAGTCGTTCTCGCCAACACCGGCGGTGAAGGTCAGGACATCCAGACCGTTCAGAGCAGCTGCGTAAGCGCCGACATACTTGGCAACCTCATAGCAGAACTTATCGCGAGCAAGCGCGCAGTTTTCGTTGCCTTCCTTGGCACCGGCTTCCAGATCACGGAAGTCGGAGGAAACGTTGCCGGACAGAGCCAGAACTCCGGACTTCTTGTTCAGCATATTCAGGCAGTCGTCCACGCTCATACCGTACTTGTTGCAGATGAACTGCACCACGCAGGCATCAATATCGCCGGAGCGGGTGCCCATAGGCACGCCGGCCAGAGGAGACAGACCCATAGTGGTGTCCTGGCACTTGCCGTCCTTAATTGCGGACATGGAAGAGCCGTTGCCCAGATGGCAGTTGACCATCTTGAATTCCTTCGTGCCAACCAGCTCAGCGGTGCGGCGGGCAACATTCTTGTGGGAGGTTCCGTGGAAGCCGTAGCGACGGATGGAGTCTTCCTCGTAATACTGGGTGGGGATGGCGTAGCGGTAAGCCTTGGGGGGCATAGTCATATGGAATGCGGTGTCGAACACAGCGACCTGGGGCGTGTTGGGCATAACAGCCTGGCAGGCGCGAATGCCCATCAGGTTAGCGGGGTTATGCAGAGGTCCCAGAGGGATGCACTTTTCGATGGCTGCGATAACAGCATCGTCGATAATGCAGGATGCGAAGAATTCCATACCGCCGTGCAGAACGCGGTGACCAACAGCATCGATCTCGTTAACATTGCTGATGACGCCCTCAACGGGGTCAACCAGAATATCCAGCGTGGCCGCAATCGCCTCGGAATGGGTGGGCATAGGAATATCGCGGACGACCTTGTTCTCGCCGACCTTGTGATTCAGACGGCCGTCAATACCGATACGCTCGCACAGACCCTTTGCGGAAACTTCACCGGTCTCAGGGTTCATCAGCTGATATTTCAGGCTGGAGCTGCCGGCATTGATGATCAAAACATTCATTGGAATATGCCTCCTAAAAAATATTATTTTCTTTTTTCGTACTTTATGGTATGATAGCCATAGCTTGGAACTATTATAGCGCATTGGCACAAAATTCTCAAGCGAAAAATGTGTATTTTTTTGAAAAGGAGGGATATTTTTGAAGACGGTCGGTATTATTTGCGAATATAACCCACTGCACAACGGTCATAAGAAGCAGATCGATGCGATTCGTGCCCGTTTTGGCGAAGATTGCGCCATTGTTTGCCTGATGAGCGGCAATTTTGTTCAGCGCGGTGCGCCGGCGATTTTTCATAAGTCCCTCCGGGCGCAGGCCGCCATTGCCGCAAGCGCGGATCTTGTGCTGGAGCTGCCGGTTACCTGCGCACTTTCCTCTGCCGAGGGCTTTGCCGCCGGCGGTGTGAAGATCCTAAGCAGTTTTTGCGATGTGCTGTGCTTCGGCGCAGAAACCGGCAATTTAGCAACCTTGATTTCCGCCGCCGAGGCGCTTCTTTCTGAAGATTTCTCCGTCGCATTGCGTCAGCAGCTGGATAAGGGTCTTTCCTTCCCTGCCGCCCGTGCTGCCGCCTTGCAGGAACACGCAGAGTTTCTGCAACGACCCAACGATATTTTGGCTGTGGAATACTGCAAAGCCATCTTATCCCAAAAAAGCACAATGCTGCCTATGCCCACCCAGCGGCAGGGTGATTATCACGCCGCCGCACCGGATATGGAAAACCCCTCCGCGACCGCCATTCGCAATCTGATCAGCAGCGGCGAAATGTGGGATCGTTTCGTGCCGGAGGATGTCCGTGATATTTTCACCAATGCGAAAGTCCATTCTCTTGCCGCCGGCGAAAGGGCTGTGCTTGCACGGCTGCGCCTTATGACGGACGCAGAATTTGAAGCCCTCCCCTACGGTTCAGAGGGCTTGTGGCGCAAATTTATGCACGCCTGCCGCAGCTGTGACTCCATTGAAGCCATCGCTGCCGAAACCAAATCCAAGCGCTACACCCGCACCCGCATCGACCGGATGCTGATGTGCGCGTATCTCGGCATCACCAAGGAGATGCTGGAGCAGGACGCGCCCTATACCCGGGTGCTGGCGCTCAATGACAAGGGGCGGCTCGCACTCAAGCGCGCCCGGCTTCACGGCGCATTCCCCCACGTGGGAGAGTCCACAGACGATCCCTATTGGGATCTGGAGCAGCGCGCCGCTGACCTGTATTCCCTTTTCTGCTTAGACTCCCCCGCCCCCGCCGGGCAGGAAGCAAAACAACGGGTATTTTTCAAAGAATAAATAACAAACGGCTGTGCGCTTGCACAGCCGTTTATTTTTTTACTCACCCATAACCTCGTAGCGGTACTTAGCAATGCCGCGAGCCAACAGGTCCATTGCCCGTTCCAGCTCCTCACAGTCGCGGACATAGGCAATACGCACCTCGTTGATGCCCTTACCGGGAGTCTCATAGAAGGGTGCGCCGGGAGCGAACATCACCGTATCGCCCTTGTGGTCAAAGCTTTCCAGCAGCCACTGCTGGAACTTGTCGGCATCATCTACGGGCAGACTTGCCATCACGTAGAATGCGCCCATAGGCTCCTCCACTTCCACGCCGGGGATCTGGCGCAGCTTGGAAATCACAAGATCGCGGCGCTTGCGGTACTCTTCCTTGCTGGCGCGGTAGAAGTTCTCATCCACGCTATACAGCGCAGCTGCACCCAGCTGATCGATGGTCGCCACCGCCAGACGGGACTGACAGAACTTCAGCAGTGCCTGCTGCAGCTCCTTATTCTTGGTGACCACGCAGCCAACACGGGCGCCACAGGCCGAAAACCGCTTGGAAACAGAGTCGATGATAACCAGGTTGTCATCAATATCCCGGAAGCGACCCATACAGGGCACGCCGAACTTGTCGTCATAGCAGAATTCCCGGTAAACCTCGTCGCAGATCAGGAACAGGTCGTGCTTTTTGGCAACATCGGCGATCATCCGCATTTCTTCCTCTGTCAGCACAACACCGGTGGGGTTACCGGGGTTGGTGATCATAATCGCCCGGGTATTTTTGGTGATCAGGCTTTCAATGCGCTTGCGGTTGGCATAGCGGTAGCCTTCCTCCGGACGGGTCGGAAGCGCGCGGATACGACCGCCGGCTGCGTGGACGAAGGTAGTATAGTTGGGATAGTAAGGCTCCGGCACGATGACCTCGGTATAGGGGTCAAGGATGCTCAGGCAGGTCAGCAGCAACGCCTCGCTGCCGCCGGTAGTGATCAAAACATCGTTGGGCTCTAAGTCCACACCGATCTTGCTGTAGTAATTTCTGATAGCGTCGATCAGCACCGTCATACCGGGAGAAGCTTCATAGGCCAGCGTCGTCTGATCAAACTGACGGATCGCATCAAAATAAGCCTCCGGAGTCTTCAGATCCGGCTGACCGATATTCAAATGATAAATTTTCTTGCCTTCCTTCTGCGCCTTCACCGCCAGAGGGTGGAATTTGCGCATAGGCGACGGCTCGCAGCGATTTGCATTGATTGAAACCTTCATAAGTATACCTCCATTGGCGTCAGGACGCCAAACTGTTTTTATATTCTTTCACCAAACGGCGAAGCACCGGGCTGAGCGCAGCCAGCGCAATCAGATTCGGTATCGCCATCAGTCCGTTGACTGTTTCCGACAGCAGCCACACCGTACCGGTGTTCAGTACCGCGCCAAAAATCACGCACACCGATTGCACAACAACAAATTTCTCCCAGGCGTTGCTGCCCAGCAGAAACTGCGCACACCGCGCGCCGTAAAGTCCCCAGCCCAAGACGGTAGCAAAGGCAAAGCAGCACAGCGCCGCCGCGATAAAAACCGAGACCCAGTCGCCGTAAACGGAGGAAAACGCCTCCGTTGTCAGCGTAACGCCTACATCAATACCATAGGGTATGGGTACACCGCTAACCAAGATCACCAGCGCCGTCATCGTACAGATGACAATGGTGTCGATAAATACTTCCATAATGCCCATCAAGCCCTGCTCGGCAGGATGCTTGACCTGCGCGCCTGCGTGGGCAATAGATGCCGTTCCCATACCGGCTTCGTTGGTAAACACGCCCCGGGAAACACCGATGCGAAGCGTAACAAACGCTGAGCCTACGATACCGCCGGTAACAGCCCGGGGCGAAAACGCGCCGCGGATAATGGCACTAAACGCATCGGGAAGCAGCTGGAATCTCGCCACCAGAACACCCAATCCCAGCAGCAGATAGCCAACAGAAACAAATGGCACCAGCCGCTCCGCCACCAGTCCGATCCGCTTTGCGCCGCCCAGCAGCATCACACAGACCGTAACCGCCAGCACCACGCCCATCAGCATATTGCCCAGGAACGTCTCCTTACCGCCAAAAGCGGCTATGGCAGAATTCACGCCGGTAACCACCGCGTTGATCTGGGTGGCGTTTCCGACGCCAAAGGCAGCGACGATGCCAAAGAAGCTGTATGAGCCGGCCAGCCACAGCCACCGCTTGCCCATACCCTGGCGGATCATATACATCGGTCCGCCTACGAATTCGCCGCCTTCCTTCACCCGAAAGTGGACAGCAAGCGTAGCCTCGGCAAATTTGGTAACCATTCCCAGCAAGGCGCACACCCACATCCAGAAAATCGCTCCGGGTCCGCCGATGGCCATTGCGCCGGCAACACCGGCCAAATTGCCTGTGCCTACCGTCGCCGCCAGCGCGGTGCACAGCGCCTGAAACGGCGTAACCGTTCCGTCCTCTGCTTTTCCTCCCCGAAGTCGGGCAAAAAAGTTCCGCAGTGCTCTGGGAAACAGTGTAAACTGCGCAAATCCTGTGCAAGCACTCAGCGCAACACCGACTCCCAGGATCAGGATCAGCGCCGGTGCGCCCCACACAACACTGTTTACAAATTCCAAACTCTTCGCCATTATTTCCTCCTAGCATACCACTTTTCCGTGTATGTTGCAAGATAAATCTTAAAAACGAACAGAAAAAAGCAGCTTCTCTTTTGAGAAACTGCTTTTGTACCTTTATTCCCAGGTTGCCCAAACTTCCGGGCAGTAGCCCACAGTAGCCTGCTTTCCGTTGCGGACGATGGGTGTTTTCATCAGAGCCGGTTCGTCAAAGACTTTGTCCTCCTTGGCGATGGGGTCGTCCATATATTTCATCAGTGTAATGTCCGGATGCTTGCTATCCCAATCAATGAGATTGTCGATCCCGCCGATGGCACGCAGAACACTGTCAAATTCCTTTCCGGACAGACCAAATCGCATTAGATCCACCATTTGATATTTGATCCGACGTTCCTTGAAATAGCGCTCCGCCTTTTTCGTGTCAAAGCACTTGCTTTTGCCAAAAATCTGAATATTCAATAGGTTACCTCCATCAGACACAGTCCCTGTGCAGGAACCAAGCAGCCTGCTTCTTCCCTTTTTGCGCCGAAAAGTGCGGGGATGCTGTCTGCATCCCGTGTGCCAAGACCCACTTCGATCAACGTTCCCACTATAATGCGCACCATATTGTAAAGGAAACCGTCGCCGGTTACGCTGATGCGGATCTCTTCTCCGGTTTGGCAAATATCCAGCGAATCGATCCGCCGGATCGTGGATTTTTTCATCTTCTTATTGGCATTGAAAGCAGAAAAATCGTGCTCGCCCAAAAACAGCGTAGACGCCTGCTTCATCTTGCCTAAATCGAGAGATTGCGTAAATGTATACACAAACCGCCGGTCAAATACACAGGGCGTTTCGCTGTTCCAGATGCGGTAAACATAGGTTTTCGTCCTGGCATTCAGCCGCGCGTGAAACCGCTCCGGTGCTTCTTTACAGGAGTATATGCCAATGTCTTCCGGTAAATACCGCCGCAGAAGTGCAAGGATCTGCTCACAGGGCATATCGCTTCCGGTGTGGAAATTGGCCACCTGACCCTTTGCGTGGGCACCGGCATCGGTGCGCCCACTGCCGGAAATTTCGATATTTTCCTCCAAAATACGGCTTACGGTCTGCTCCAGCTTGCCCTGAATGGTGTTTTCCACACCTGCAAGCCGCTGCCAGCCCTTATATCGGGTGCCGTCGTAGCAAATATCCAGTCGAATATTGCGCATAATTTTACCCAATCACTTCATAACCGGCATCAGCAATTGCCTTTTTCAGCGCATCCAAAGACACCTCACCGGTTACAGTTACGGTTTTTGCCTGCAGATCCACTACAGCATCCGTCGTACCTGCCACAGCCTTGCACACCTTTTCCACCATTGCCTTACAATGAGGGCACATCATACCTTCTACTTTAATAACCGTTGTCATACTTGTTTCCTCCTCAGTTACTTTCTCCTCTGCCACGCGGAAGCTGCGCAGCCGCAGGGCGTTGCTGACCACAAATACGGAGCTAAGGCTCATTGCCGCAGCGCCGATCATTGGGTTCAGCAAGCCAAAAAATGCCACGGGAACGCCCAGACAGTTGTAGAAAAATGCCCAGAACAGATTCTGCCGAATTATGCGAATGGTCGCCTTGCTCAAAGCGATGGCGTGGCTGACATTGGCAAGCGATCCGCTCATCAGTACCACATCCGCCGACTCCATGGCAATATCTGTACCTGCGCCGATGGCCATACCTACATCTGCAGTTACCAACGCCGGAGCATCGTTGATGCCGTCGCCAACCATCAGCACCCGCTTCCCCGCTGCCTGCAGGCTTTGGACGGCCTGTGCCTTTTGGGTAGGCAAAACATCTGCAATAATCCGGGTGATCCCCGCCTTTTGCGCAATAGCTTGGGCAGTTTTTTCATTGTCGCCGGTGAGCATTACAACCTGCAGCCTTTGCTTTTGCATTGCCGCCACCGCCGAAGCAGAATCGGCTTTCAGCACATCCGCCGCGGCGATCACGCCCAAAAATACTCCGTTTTCGGCGCCAAAATATAGGGGCGTCTTTCCCCTATCCGCCAAGCAGGAGTAATCAGGGATTGCAATGCCCTTTTGCTCCATCAGGCGACGGTTGCCGCCAAAATAGCGCACACCTTCTACAACGCCGGTGACGCCAAGACCTGCCAGTGTTTCAAATTCTTCTACCTGGGATATTTGCGTTGCCCGTTCCAAAATGGCTTTGGCAAACAGATGCTCTGAGGGCTTCTCCAGTGCTGCCGCGATTTTCAGCAGCTGCGCTTCCGACACGCCGGAGGGCAGTATATCCGTCACCGCAGGTTTACCCACGGTCAGCGTGCCGGTCTTATCCAGCACCACAGTATCGATGCTGTGCAAATGCTCCAATGCCGCGCCGTTTTTAAACAGCACACCCATAGCCGCGCCCTTGCCGGTACCCACCATAATCGCCACCGGCGTGGCAAGACCCAACGCGCAGGGGCAGGAAATAACCAGAACGGAAATTGCTGTAGTCAGGGAAAATTCCAAGCTTTTTCCCAAAGCCATCCACAGCACAAACGCCGCCAGAGCAATGCCCATCACCACCGGTACAAACACGCCGGCGATCTTATCTGCCAAGCGGGCAATGGGTGCTTTTGAGCCACCGGCTTCTTCCACCGTGCGGATCACCTGCTGCAGTGTGGTCTCCTCCCCCACCTTTTCGGCACGGAAGGTAAAATAGCCTTCGGTATTGATGGTGGCAGCCGCCACACGGACACCGGCAAAAACCTCTACGGGCACACTTTCGCCGGTGAGTGCACTTTGATCCACGCTTCCCCGACCTTCCAAAACCGTGCCGTCTACGGGAATCCGTCCACCGGAACGTACTACCACAATATCGCCAACAAGCACCTGATCGGCAGGAATGGTTTCCTCCACGCCGCCGCGCAGAACAGTAGCAATCTCCGGTCGCAGATCCATCAGCGCCTTGATGGCATCACCGGTTTTGCCCTTGGCTCTCGTTTCCAGGAATTTGCCCAAGGTTATCAGCGTCAGGATCATCGCCGCCGATTCAAAGTACAGATTTTCACTGTAAAGCGCCACAACATCCCACTGACCCTGTTTGACCGCCAGCGCCATACGCACCAGCGCCGCAATGCCGTAAACCAAAGCCGCACCGGAACCCACTGCGATCAGCGAATCCATATTGGGGCTGCGGTGCCACAGAGCCTTCAAGCCGCGGAAATAATAGCTTCTGTTTAACAGCACCACCGGCAGTGTCAGAAGAAGCTGAATGCTCGCCGCGATCACCGCATTTTCTTGCCCGTGGACAAAATGGGGCATTGGCAAGCCTACCATATGACCCATAGTAAAATACATCAGGATCACAAGGAAAACCGCAGAGCCAATGATCCGCTTTTTCATACCTCTAAGGGCATCATCTGCCGGAGTTTCCTTCTTCTTTTCTCCGGCCAACGCCGCGCCGTAACCGGCATTGCGCACTGCCTGAATGATGGCTTCCTCGACCGTTTCATCCGTAACCAAAGCGGTCATCGTACCGCCCAGCAGGTTCACTTCGCAGCTTTCGACACCGTTGATTGCCCTCGTAACCTTCTCCACCCGGGCAGAGCAGGCGGCGCAGGTCATACCGGTTATTTGAAATTTCAGCTTCATTTGCCATCTCTCCTTTGTGTGGGGTATTCTTGACAATTTGCCGTCTTTATGTTACTATTTTACCACGCAAAACAAATTTTTCAAGGATACTGTAAGGAGAAAATTTATGAATATCAAGATTCTGTCCGACAGCACCTGCGATCTTTCCCCCCAGCAGCTGCAAGAACACAACATCAGTCTGGCACGTATGACCGTCATTAAGGATGGTCAAGGCTATGTGGACGGATTGACCATCACCCCCGCAGATATTTTTGCCCACGTGGCAGCCGGCGGTGATCTGTGCTCCACCACTGCCAACAACATTGACGACTACGACAAGCTTTTTGCCGAATTCTGCCCTCAATACGACGGCGTTATTTTGATCACCATCGGCTCCGGCTTCTCCTCCTGCTACCAGAACGCTTGTCTGGCCGCTGAGGAGTATCCCAACGTCCGTGTTATCGACTCCAAGAATCTCTCCACCGGTCAGGGCCACGTAGTTTTGGAAGCCTGCCGTCTGGCAAAGGAGTTAGACGATCTGGACGAGATCGCCCAAAAGCTGAACGCCTTCGTTCCCCGTGTAGAAGCCAGCTTCCTGCTGGATCAGCTGAAGTATATGGTCAAGGGCGGTCGCTGCAGCAGTGCTGCTGCATTGGGCGCGAACCTGTTGAATCTGAAGCCCTGCATCGAAGTCCGCGACGGTAAGATGAGCGTGGTCAAGAAGTACCGCGGCAACTATGCCAAATGCCTGGCTGCCTATGTCAAGGACCGTCTGGCAGATCGCGACGATATTATCCGCGACGAGCTGTTCCTGACCTACACCCCCGTTACAGACGAATGCCTTGCCGCAGTTAAGTCTGCCATTGAGGAGCACGGACATTTCAAGACCCTCTACGAGACCACCGCAGGCTGCGCCGTTTCCTGTCACTGCGGTCCCGCCACATTGGGTGTTCTGTTCGTCCGCAAGTAAATAAATACCGTCATCCCGAGCAAGCGTATGCGCGCCGAGAGATCCTCGCATTCTGTTTGCGCTTGCACCGCACGAAATCAGAAGATTCCTCGATTCCGCTTCGCTCCACTCGGAATGACATAGTTTCTGGATATTTCCTGTCAACTGAACGACCTCACTGTGCGTGAGGTCGTTTTTTTGCCTCTTGTATTTTTTTGCCGTTGTGCTATACTTATTTTCGTCAGAAAATTCTCTTTGGAGGATTCAAAATGGAGTATTCAAAACTTCTGGATCTGGTGTCGGATCTGGGCTATGAGTTGGCGATGAACGGTGCCGAAACCTTCCGCGTGGAGGAGTCCATTTCGCTGGTACTGAAAGCCTACGATATCGACGCAGAGGTCTTTGCAATTCCCAACTGTATGCATATCAGCATCGAACCGGTGATCGGTCGTCCGCTGACCCGTATGCGCCGCATTGGGGCTCACGGAAGCGATCTGGATGCTGTTGAGCGTTTTTCCAGCCTGAGCCGCAGAATCTGTGCGGAACGTCCTGCTCCGGAGATCGCCGCCAAGTGGCTGGAGGAAGCCAAGCAGCAACGCCGCCGTTTCCGGCTGCCTATCTATATGGCAGGCTATTTTCTGGGTGCTTTCGGCTTTGCTCTGCTGTTCGGCGGCAATCTTGCCGACGCCGTGTGCTCCGGCTTTTGCGGTCTGATGGTATGTCTGGTCAACCGTTTGATCGACAAACTGGGTGGAAACCTCTTCTTCCGCACTGTCGCCGCCGCGTTTCCTATGGCGCTGCTTGCCAGCGGTATGGATGCCCTGCATTTGGTCAGCAATATTGACTGCGTGATTATCGGCGCGTTGATGCTGCTGGTGCCGGGTCTGCTGTTTACCAACGCAATGCGCGATATTATCTTCGGCGACACCAACTCCGGCATCAACCGCATCGTACAGGTGCTGCTGATCGCCGTTGCCACCGCACTGGGTACTGCCGTCGCGCTAAATTGCGGCACTTGGCTATGGGGCTGCTCGGCAGATGTTGCCATTTTGGATCATAATATGCTGATCCACGCCGTCGCCGCATTTATTGCCTGCGTAGGCTTCGCGATCTTCTTCAACATTCACGGACCGGATATTGCGCTGTGCGGCGCAGGCGGCATTCTTGCCTGGATTACATACCTGGCCGTCTGCCGGCTGGGCTATAGCGAGCTGCTGGGCTATTTCTGTGGCGCCATCGTCGCTTCTGCCTATTCTGAAGTGATGGCCCGGATCCGCAAGCGTCCCGCCATTTCCTATCTGGTGATCGGCATTTTCCCCCTGATTCCCGGCGCCGGCGCATATTTCACGATGAACTACGCCGTGCAGGGTAACGCAGAGCAGTTTGCATCCAAGGGTATGCACACCATTGCCATCGCCGGCATTATGGCGCTGGGCATTCTTCTGGTTTCCTCTGCCGTGCGAATGATCACACTCCACCGCAGAAAAAAGTAAAAACAAACCGGAGGTCATCGACCTCCGGTTTTTTATGTTTAGTTGAAGAAGCGGAAGGAGAACGCCTCCGCATCCATCATATACAGCTTCAGGCGGACAACCTTGCCGTTGAGGGTGGAAAGATCGCCGTCAAAGTCCACGGGTCGCTCCAGAGAATCACCGAAAATGCGGGCATTTTCAAAGCCTTCCAGCACATTTCCGTCCTCATCTGTCAGGGATACGTGGATAAAGCCGCCGGCAGAGGTGCGGAAATTCATTTCCAGCTTGCTGCCTTCGAATGTAAAGGGATGGGTCATTACCTCTGCGCCCTTGCCGTTGGCATGGACACAGCCGAAGCCATCGACACGCATGGTGTAGCGGTAGAACTCCACGTGCTTCAGCAGGAAGCCCTCGTCCTCACGGTTCCACTTGGTGATGGGCATAATCATCGCCAGCTCTTTTTCGCCGAAGTCGTTGATATTCTCCATCATACCAACTGCCGGATAGCAGCAGCCATAGAACCAGTTGTCCCGATTCTCAGGACCGGGGGTGAAGTAAGCTTCGTTGTAGCGGTACCAATCTGCCTTGTTCTCGGAGTACATAAAGCCGCAGTCCGTAATGGCGGTAGCGCAGCGGGACATCAGCTTATACAGCTCTTCTCTCTGCTCACGGGCAGGCAGATAATCGTGGTTTTTCAGCCACGTAGGATACTCAAAATAGCGGGAGGGGAAGCCGATCCACATACCGTCACCGCGATAGTACGGAATGACGCCGTTGGTGTACATCTGCAGCTCCGCAGCGCCTTCCTGATAGCGCAGATCCTCGGGATAGCTCCAGTTGCGGAAATCCTTGGAGGTAGAGTGGCAAACCAGACGCACCCACGTCTTCTGCTCCAGATCCGGATAGCAGTAGCCAACCTTCAGATCACGGAAGTAGATGTGATACAGCTCATCCTCAGGATTCCAATAGACAACATTGTGGGTGTCGAAGCGACCCTCCAGATCCAGGATCTCAGCTTCGGGGTCAAAATGGATGCCGTCAGCAGACTTAAAGTACAGCAGCACGCGGTTGCTGTCCATACCGCTTCTGCGCTTGGTCTCGGGACCGCGGGTATCGTAAGCAATGCCCTTGTAGCGTTCCTCGGGAGGGCAGTTGGGATTGATATCCTTGTACACGAAGAAATTGTCGAAGGTATTGCCGGCATCGTGGTCGATGATAACGTTGTTGTTATAATCGCCATTGACAGGATACAGACCCAGATTGGGCTTTACCCAGTGAATACCGTCTTCGCTTTCGGCATAGCAGAACCGCATATCCGGCTCTTCCATTTCCTTTGCGTCGATGCTCTTCAGACTCTTACGCATACTGGCGCAGTAGTACATTTTGTAATTCTTGGTGTCCTCGTCGTAGAAAAAGCAAGGGTAAGATACTCTGTTGTTCTCCCAAGGCTCATTGAAGGTCATAATTTTTTCCCGTCTGATGGGCTTGTCGCCCAGACGGATACGGGTCGTAGACCTCTCTTTATCGACGACAGCCTTATTCCAAAAGAACTGGCGCTTGGTACCGATATTTCTCATGGCAGCCTCCTTACATTTCCCTGTATGGGTAACCATTTTTTGGCTTTTGCTTATTGTAATACATAACTCCCCGTTTTGCAAGTCCCTATCAAGCAAAACGGGGATAATATTGCATTAGATTTGTGCATCTTCCGCTTCCATTTCCTTCAGAAGCTTCTGATCCTGCTTGGAGCTTAGATCCAGCTTGGCATACATATCGGGTCTGCGCTCCCGGGTACGGCGCAGAGCTTGCTTGCGCCGCCACTGGCGCACCTTTTCGTGATTGCCGGAGGTCAGGATCTCAGGGATCTGGCGACCGTGCCAAACTGCAGGACGGGTATACTGGGGATATTCCAAAAGCCCATTATAGTGGCTCTCATCTTCAAAGCATTCCGGATCTGCCAGCACGCCGGGTACCATCCGGCACACCGCATCGGTAACCGCCATGGCCGCGATCTCACCGCCGGTGAGCACAAAATCACCCAGCGAGATCTCCTCGTCCACACATTCGTCGATGAAACGCTGGTCGATACCCTCATAATGACCGCACACCAGAACAATATTCTCCAACCGGCTCAGCCGAATGGCATCTGATTGCTTAAAGGTATGTCCGCAGGGGGACAGATAGATGGTGTGCACCGGACCTGCCGCTTCTTCGCAAATGGCTTCCCAGCAGCGGTACAGCGGATCCGCCGTCATCACCGCACCGCGACCGCCACCGTAGGGGTAGTCGTCGGTCTGATTCTGCTTGTTGGCGGTATAATCCCGGATCTGATGGGTCTCGATGCGGATAATGCCCCGATCCTGGGCTCTGCCCAGAATGCTGTCGGACAGCACATCCCCCAGCGATTCGGGAAACAGCGTCATAATATCAATTCTCATCGCTGCGCATCCCTTCGATGATCCTGACCTGCATCACATTGGCATCCAGGTCGGTATGCAGAATGAACTGCTTGACTGCAGGGATCATATAGCTATGCTCACCCTCTACCACATACACACTGTTGCCGGGGTAATCCAGGACATCGGTGATCTTACCCAGCTGCGCGCCGTCGCACAGCACTTGTACGCCGATCAGCTCATCGGCGAAGATCACCTCGTCGTCGATATCTTCCCGGTACAGCTCCAGCACCTTGCCCCGCATTGCCTGCGCAGCTTCCATCGTTTCCACGCCGGACAGCTTTACCAGATTGCAGGTCTTCTGCACCCGGCAGGCTTCGATGGTATATTCCTTTCCGTCGATCCGGCAGCGATCAAAATCGCACAGATCCTCGGGGCTGTCCAGCCAAGGCAGCACCTTGACCTCCCCGCGAACGCCGTGGGTGGTAACGATCTCGCCGGCTTTGATAAACGGAAGCTTCATATCGTTTCTCCTTTATATCGCGCAAAAATTGCGTAAATCCTCTTAAAATGGGGAAATGCGTGGCGTAATCCGCCACGCATATCCGTTAATCCACGATATCGACAGTTACCTTTTCGCCGGTGCGCATTGCAACTGTCTTAACGATGGTACGGATCTCCTTGGCGATCCGACCCTGGCGGCCAATAACCTTGCCCATGTCGCCTTCGGCAACACGCAGCTGAAGAACCTTACCGTCCTCGCCTTCCAGCTCAGTTACGGTAACAGCTTCAGGATTGTCCACCAGATTCTTTGCCATATACAGCAAAAGTTCTTTCATTGCGCTAACTCCTTCAGGGGTTCTTACAGCACGCCAGCTTTCTTCAGCAGGCCACGAACGGTGTCAGTGGGCTGTGCGCCGTTCTTGATCCAAGTCTGAGCCTTCTCAGCATCAACGGTGATGTTGTCGGACTCCAGCAAGGGGTTGTAAGTGCCGATCTCTTCGATGCAGCGGCCGTCACGGGGGGAGCGGGAATCTGCAACAACGATACGGTAGAAGGGAGCCTTCTTTGCGCCCATTCTTCTCAGTCTGATCTTAACCATGGGTTTCACCTCCAATAAAAATCTTTCGTAATTCTATATCGCAAAGCTATTTGCTTTTAACGAACACCTTAAAAGCCGGGGAAGCCGCCGAAGCCGCCCAGCCCCTTCATTCGCTTCATTTTCCTGCCCATACCGGGACCGGAGAACTGCTTGATCATCTTTTGCATCTGCTCAAAGCCCTTGAGCATCCGGTTGACATCCTCGACCTTGACACCGGCACCGGCTGCGATCCGCTTTTTGCGGGATGCACCGATAATGCCTGCGTTTTCCCGTTCCTTGGGGGTCATAGACAGGATGATCGCCTCTGTACGGGCCATCTGCTTTTCGTCAACCTTGACGCCCTTCAGGTTTGCACCGCCGGGCAGCTGTGCCAAAATGTCTTCCATAGAACCCATAGACTTCATCTGCACCAGCTGCTCGTAATAATCCTGCAACGTAAACCGGTTGGAGCGGAGCTTTTCCTCCAGTTCAGCGGTTTTCTTGGCGTCGTATGCCTTTTCTGCCTTTTCGATCAGGCACAGCATATCGCCCATGCCCAGAATTCTCGATGCCATCCGGTCGGGATGGAAGGGCTCGATATCCTCCAGCTTTTCGCCCATACCGACGAATTTGATGGGCTTACCGGTAACCGCGCGAACAGACAGTGCCGCGCCGCCTCTGGCATCGCCGTCCAGCTTGCTGAGCATTACGGAGTGGATATCCAGCCACTCGTTAAAGCTCTGTGCCGCATTGACTGCGTCCTGACCGGTCATTGCGTCCACCACCAGCATAATTTCATCCGGTGTGACGGCGGCCTTGATATTCTTCAGCTCTTCCATCAGCTGCTCGTCCACGTGCAGACGGCCGGCGGTATCCAAAAATACCATATCGTGGCCCCGCTGACGGGCGTAGGCAACCGCCTCTTTTGCGATGGTAACGGGGTCGATCTGACCCTTTTCAAATACGGGGATGCCCAGCTTCTCACCGCAGACCTTCAGCTGGGTGATAGCAGCAGGACGGTAGATATCGCAGGCTACCAGCAGCGGATTCTTGCCCTGCCGCTTCATCAGACCGGCCAGCTTAGAGCCGTTGGTAGTCTTACCTGCACCCTGCAGACCTACCAGCATAACTACGGTAGGACCCTTGGGATTGATGGTGATATGTTTTGTGTCGCTGCCCATCAGTTTGGTCAGCTCTTCGTCGACGATCTTGATGATCATCTGCGCGGGGCTCAAAGCCTCCAGCACATCAGCGCCCACACAACGCTCGGTAACTGCTTTGGTAAAGTCCTTGCAGACCTTGTAGCTGACGTCCGCCTCCAGCAGAGCCATACGGATCTCACGCATAGCCTCCTTGACGTCGGACTCCTTCAGTCTTCCTTTTCCCCGAAGCTTTTTGAAGGCAGCAGAGATTTTTTCAGTTAAACCTTCAAATGCCATAATTTACTCCTCAAGCAACGCCGCCGCATCCAAAATCTGCTTTGCCAGCATTTTAACCTCGCTGTCACTGTGCTGCTGCAGCGTCTTGGCGGCAGCGCGGATAGTGCGCATCACCTTGCGGTTTTGCAGATCCCGATGCACGCAGCCGGTCTTTTCTTCCATATTCTTCAGCAGCGCTTCCGCACGGCTTAAATTGTCGTACACGCCCTGCCGGCTGACCTGCAGTTCCTGCGCGATCTCGCTGAGAGAATAGTCCTGATTGTGATAAAGATCGAAGCACATCCGCTGACGGTCGGTCAGCAGTTCGCCATAGTAATCGTATAGAAGTGTCATCTCCAATGCATCCATGGCGCGCCTCCTTTGTCAAGGTCTTTTCCTTGACACTTTGCCTATCATACACCATCAGCGCGGGCTTGTCAAGTATTTTTCCTTGACAGCGCAAAATTATTTTACCAAATACCAGCGCGACATTTCCGCCACGGGCACAAAGCCCAGCCGATCATAGAGTCTGACCGCCCGATCGTTGTTGGATGCCACCTCCAGCATCACCGTTTCACCGGTCAACGCGTGGCACAGTGCCAGCACCACGTCGGCACCAGCGCCCTTTTTCACCGCCACAATGGCGCCGACCTTCTCGCCGGATGCCTTGCCGATGCCCAGCAATTCTTCACCCCGATGGACAAAATAGCCGTCACCTTTTTGCAGCATTTCCGCGCCGTCTTTTTCCGTCATATAGGCGGCGTTGGCAACATCTTTCATTCCCGCATTATAAATGTCAAGCCACTGCTTTACAGTCTGCGCCTGCACAGGAAACAGCGCCGCATCCGTATCCGGCAAGCCCTCCGAGGGTCGCCTGCGCTGAATCACGGCATTCCGCAGCGGATACTTTTCCAGCGCCGGATGACCGGTAGCGACGATCCTTTCCGCGCCGCACATGGTGCAAAACTGCACACATTCATCCAGCAGCGCATCCGGTGTGACGCTGGACTGAATCTTGATATACGCAATCCCCCGATAGGGAATTTCCCGTAATGTTAAGCTGGCAACGCCGCTTTCCGTGGTAAAAAGAGGTATGTCTTTCATTCAATCATCTCCTATAACCATCATAACACAGGCTCGCTTTTTGTGCAACCTATCCGAATTTTTCGCAAGCATTTGCATTTTGCAACCGAATGTGTATAATAGGGATATCGTCCGATGGAAAGGAGGTTTATTCTATGAAAAAGATCATCTGCAAAAGAGAATACGACACCGAAACCGCAACCTACATTGCAAAGCGCACCTACGGTTATTACGGTGATCCTGCAGGCTACGAAGAAGTTCTGTTCCAGACTCCCGAGGGACTGTATTTTCTGTATGTAAACGGCGGCGAAGCATCCCAGTACCCCACCGAGGATATCCTGCGTCTGGCTAAGACCAAGGTGGCAGACTGGATGGATGCCAACTAATCCGTACATTCTTTTGGCGATCGCAAATGCGATCGCCTTTTTTCTTGACAACTGTGGTATGATAAAAGGGTAAAATGTACGTTTACCGCTGAATTTGAGGATGATTCTGATGAAACGACTGTTTGCCCTTCTGGGGCTAATGATATTGCTGCTTTCCGGCTGTGCACAGACGGAAACTGCGCAGGTCGCCGCCACGACACTACCGGTGTATGAATTCACTTCCCGCCTTTGTGAAGGTACCGGCATCACCGTGACCCGACTGGTGACGGAAAATGTATCGTGTCTCCACGATTATTCGCTGAACGTGCGGCAGGTACGTGCAGCAGAGGCAGCGGAGCTGATCGTCATTTCCGGCGCCGGCTTGGAAGATTTTATGGATGATCTTCTTCAGGGCAAGACCGTTGTGGACAGCAGCACAGACATTACCCTTGCGGAAGCTACGCACCACCACGACCACGCGCACGAAACTGATGCCCACATCTGGCTCAGCCCCGAAAACGCCAAGCAAATGGCGCGCAGCATCTGCGCCGGTCTGCAGCAGACCTACCCTACCCACGCAGCTGCCTTTGATGCCAATCTGCAAACACTGCTTGCCGATATAGATGCGCTGCAAAACTACGCAGAAACGCAGCTGGCAAGTCTAAAATGCCGTGAGCTGATCACCTTCCACGATGGTTTTGGCGCGCTTGCAGAAGCTTTCGATCTGCACATTTTGGCAGCCGTGGAGGAAGAATCCGGCAGCGAAGCCTCTGCCGCTGAGCTGAAAGAGCTGATCACCCTGGTCCGCGACCACGATCTGCCCGCCATTTTTATGGAACGTAACGGCAGCGCATCTGCCGCCAACATCATCGCCGCAGAAACCGGCACAAACATCTACACCCTGGATATGGCGATGTCCGGCGACAGCTGGTTTGACGCTATGTACCAGAATATTGACACGATAAAGGAGGCGCTGGGATGAGAACCAATCTTCACGGAGCAGGCTGCGGCGATTCGTGCTGCCTGCGGGTACAAAATCTGTCGGTCAAAATCGGCAGCAACCATATTCTCAGCGATGTCAACCTCCACGTACATTGCGGCGAGATGGTGGCTCTGATCGGACCCAACGGCGCCGGTAAATCCACGTTCTTGAAAGCCATTTTGGGTCAGCAGGAGCACGATGGCATTATCGTCTTCTCCGCACCGGGTCAGCGGGGTCGTAAGCCCAAGATCGGTTATGTTCCTCAATCCCCCACCTTTGACCCCGGCGATCCCGTATCGGTTGCGGATCTGTTTGTCTGCTGTCAGAGCAAGCGCCCCGCCTTTTTGGGCTGTACCAAGGCATTTCGCAAGCACATTCTGGAATGTCTGCAGCGTGTTCACGGAGAAAACCTCATCGACAAGCGGATCGGTACGCTGTCCGGCGGCGAGCTGCAGCGGGTCTTGCTGGCGCTGGCGCTGGATCCCATTCCCAATATTCTGATCCTGGATGAGCCGCTGTCCGGCGTGGATGTGGAGGGTCAGACAGATCTGATGGATATGCTGGACGAAATTCGCGACACCTACGATCTTTCCATTTTGATGACCACCCACAATTTCTCCCTGCTTGACCGCTACGCCGATCAAGTGGTGCTGATCGACCACGGCATTGCCGCCGCAGGCACACCGGGGCAGGTACTCTCCTGCGAAGCCTTCTCTAGAGTTTTCCATCGGGGAGGTGCGGAAAAATGAGTATTTGGTACGCATTTTGCGATTTTCTCCCCATTGAAATGCTCCATTGGAGTTTTATGAAAAATGCCCTGCTGGCAATTTTGATTATGGCACCGCTGTTTGGCTTGCTGTCAACGATGGTGGTTACGGGTCGGATGAGCTTTTTCTCCGATGCATTGGGTCATTCTGCCTTTACCGGCATTGCCATCGGCTGCATCTGCGGCTTTGCCGCGCCGGTATGGGCGGCCGTGATCTTCAGCGTCGTATTTGCGCTGCTGTTCTGCTTTGTCCGCAGCCGCAGCAACCACGCCGCCGACACCCTGATCGGCGTATTTTCCAGCAGCGCCGTGGCGCTGGGCATCTTCATCGCCACCTTAGGCGGCAACAGCTTTACGAAATACAATCAGTATCTCATCGGCGACGTACTTTCCATCACCCCCGCACAGATCGGTATTCTTTCCATCGTGCTGGTGCTGATGGTGATTTTCTGGATCTTCCATTCCAACCGGCTGGCGCTGACTGCCATTCATCCGCAGCTGGCATCTTCCCGGGGCATTCGGGTGGGTCTTTCCCAGACGGTGTTTACCGTGGCCATCGCCGTGGTGGTAACGCTGTGCCTTTCCAGTGTGGGTCTTTTGATCCTGAATTCCCTGCTGATCCTGCCTGCTGCGGCATCGAGAAACATCGCGAAAAATCTAAAGCAATACCACGGTTTTTCTGTTCTGTTCGCGCTGATCGCCGGCATTGGCGGTCTGACGATTTCCTACTATTTGGGCAGTTCTGCCGGTGCGGCGATCTGCCTTATGCTGGCACTGATCTTCGCTGTGAGCTTCTGCTTCCGGAAAGGACGGGGCTGATATGGAGGATGTAAAGATTCAGATTATCGCCCGTATGAAAAGCGATTTTCCTACAAAATTCGGCATTCCACGCCAAAGCGGGCTGGTGCAGGAGCTTCGCTCCACCGTCGTCTTTGAGCCGGAGTTTCGCAATGCCGATGCCCTGCGGGGCATTGAGGGCTACTCCCATCTGTGGCTGATCTGGCAGTTTTCTGAAGCTGTACGAAGTGAGTGGTCGCCTACTGTCCGCCCACCTCGTCTTGGCGGCAATGCCCGTATGGGCGTATTCGCCACCCGATCCCCTTTCCGCCCCAACAATTTAGGACTTTCCAGCGTCAAGCTTTTGGGCGTGGAGCATACGGAAAAATACGGCACAGTGCTGCATGTTGGCGGTGCAGATCTGATGGACGGCACGCCGATTTTCGACATTAAGCCCTACATCCCCTACAGCGATTGCCACACAGATGCCACCGGTGGCTTTACGGATACCGCAGGGGAATTTCTGCTGCAGGTAGACTTCCCTGCCCATCTTTTGGCATTGCTTCCCCAGGAGAAGCAAGAAGCCGCTATCGGCATTTTGTCCCACGATCCCCGGCCCAGCTATCAGCGAAAGCCCGACCGCATCTACGGCATCTCCTTTGCCGGATTCGATATTCGGTTTAAGGTGGAAGGCAATACTTTGACAGTTGTGGCAATAGACAAGTTATAAAAACAGCGGCACGAAATGTGCCTCTGTTTTAAGGTTCTAGGTTGTCTTCGTCAAATAGAGGTGAATTAAAAAAGTCTGTGATGGAAATTCCAAGTCCCTGACACAGCTCGTGAACGATGCGCAGCTTCATAGAGGGATAAGCGCAATTTAAGACATTACCGATCGTGGACTTAGGAACGCCGCTTTTGTTATTTAGCTGATAGGGTGTCATATGTTTTTCTTGCAGCAATTCGGTCAAACGCTTGCTGACTGCTTCATTCAACTGCATATCATCACCACCGCATCAAAATTCTTTTCCATCATTATAAAAAATTGTGGTGAATTTTTAGTACAGCTAGCTGTACCATTTGCTTTTTTTGTTGTATAATGCACTTATTGCAAAACAACAAAAAGGAGAACTAACGATGAATGCAAAACAAGTCATACTTCAAATCGCAGCAAAAGAAAACAAGCCCCGGAAGAAATCGAAGCAGCAATGCTCAGCGCTATACGCGAAGCTATGGCTTCAAAAGATCCTCAAGCGCAGAAATTGTGGAAAAAGCTCGCTCCAAATGGAAAGGAGCCAACTCTGGATAAATTCTTAGAATTTTGCGTAAAGATGATGGACGAGAAGAAAAGATAGGAATATTTCTTGTAGCTCAATAAAACAGCCCCTCTGACGAGGGGGCTGTCAGCCGAAGAGGCTGACTGGGGGAGAGAATTCTCTCCCTCCGTCTTCGCCTGCGGCGAATCCACCTCCCTCATCAGAGGGAGGCTTTTTGTTTGGGGTGCTCCTCTATATCCAAATCCTGATAGGGGTACGCACGCTGCCAGCCGTCGGCGGTCTTGCTGATACTGCTGCGGTGGCTGCTGAGCAGACGCACAATATCATAAACATTGATCCAAATTTCTGAATTGCACTCTTTCTGGCTCTCATCAAACACCAGCTCCAGCCCAAAATGCAGATGCACAGTTTCGATATTGTTGGTATTTTCCTTGTCAGAATACCCCGTTCGACCCATAAAGCCGATCAGGTCTCCCGCCTGCACCGTATCTCCCTCCTGCAGACCCTGGGCAAAGGGATGGTCCTTTTGCAGATGGGCATAGTAGTAATACCGCTTGGAATCAAAGGATCGGATACCGATGCGCCAACCGCCGTAGCGATTCCAGCCCATCGCCTCGATCACGCCGCCCTCCACCGCCACAATGGGCGTACCCAAACCGCCCATCAAGTCATTGCCCAGGTGCTTTCGCTTGAAGCCGAAGGAACGGCTGACACCGAAATCGTCGCAATGGCTGTAGCCGTAACCGGCGGCGATGGGCGAAAAGGCTTTTAAGCCGTACTGGGCTTTCCATTCCCCGTTGATCTGTATGGCGTAGCTGCCCACCAAGCCGCCCAAGGCGGCGGTGAACGCTTCGTGATAATAGTCGTAGTGCTTGCTGTTTGCGTCTAAAAGTTCTTGGGGAGATTTCTCTCCTTTTAGATCCTCCGCCGCCTTTTTGACCGAGGATACTGGGCATTTACCGCCGGTTCTTGTGGCGGCCAAGGCGAGGATTTCGATCCAGCCGATGTGCTTTTCCTGCTGAGCAGTTGTGATGTCTTGCTGCAGGGCATAGTACAGCGATTCGTAAGGCACGTGAAAATCCACCCACTTGATCGGCTCTGCCCGCACCGGCAGGATCAGCCCCAAAATCAGCAAAACGCACAATAAAATACGCCGTTTCATCCTCGTCACCTCTCGGTTAGGGTATGAAACGGCGATCAAATTATTTGTACCAATTACTGGAGCTCCCGCACGATATCCTTGGCAATGCGGTAAATATCCTCCATGGTATTCATAGACGAAATTTGGTTTTTATAGTAGCTACTGTGGGCAACGCCCCGCAGATACCAGGCAAAATGCTTTCTGGCTTCCAAGCACGCAATATGCTCGCCGTGATCCCGCTCCGACAGCTGAAACTGCCGCACCGCCACCGCGATGCGATCCTTCAGCGGCGGACGTTCCGGAATCGGCTGACCTGCCAGCGCCGCCTTGGTCTCAGCAAAGACCCACGGATCACCAAAGGCTGCACGACCGATCATCACACCGTCTGCGCCGGTGCGCTTCAGGCATTTCAGTGCCGATTGCGCATTGACGATATCGCCGTTGGCGATGACAGGAATCGACAGGTTTTGCTTGACTTTCGTGATCATATCCCAGTCGGCAACGCCGGTGTACAGCATCGCACGGGTCCTGCCGTGGACTGTGATCATAGCAGCGCCGTTATCTTCCATTCGCTTGGCAAACTCCAGCACATTGATGCTGCCCTTATCCCAGCCCAAACGGCATTTTACCGTCACCGGCACATTGACTGCAGCCGCAACTGCTTTTACGATCTCCCCTGCCAGCTCCGGGGTGCGCATTAAGCCGCAGCCATCACCGGAATTGGCGATCTTGGGCATGGGGCAGCCCATATTGATGTCCAGAAAATCGCAGCCGGAGATCTCCAGCGCCAGCACCGCGGCTTCCGCCATAATGGCAGGATCGTTGCCGAAGATCTGCGCGCCGCAAAGAGAGCCTTCATTTTTCTTGAGTAAGCCTGCGCTTTTCTTGTCCCGATACACCAGCGCACGGGAAGACACCATCTCCGTCACGGTGATGTTCGCGCCCAGCTCGGCGCACACCGTGCGAAACGCCAGATCCGTCACGCCTGCCATGGGTCCAAGGGCAATGGGATTATTCACTTCCAGATTGCCAATGCGCATAGTGGAGCTCTCTTTCTGTCAAAGTACGATCACTATACCACATTTATGCGCACTGCGCAAGTCAAAACAGCGAGGTTACCACCCACACGATGCCCGTCAGCATTGCACCGGCGCCGGCGCATACCATCCCAAAGCGATAGCGGCGTCCCTTTGCGTCCAGTCTGGGATTGCGGATCGCCCGCTGGGCTTCTTTCATCAGTTGCTCGTCTGTAACCCCAACTGCATCGTCCTTGAGGATGAAAATTGCCTGCTCAAACAGCTTTTTGTCCGGGCTTTGCACCACGATCACCTGACGGGAAATTCCCTTTACCATACCACCAACTCCTTTGGCGGTATTTTGCCCGATTGGCAGGATTTTCATACAAAACAAAGGCCCCCTTGTGTAAAGGGGGCTGTCAGCCGAACAGGCTGACTGGGGGATTGTAATGCACAGACAATCCCTCCGTCAAAAATCACAGATTTTTGACACCTCCCTTTGCACAAGGGAGGCTTTATTTATTCTTCATCCTTGGGTCTATTGTAGCGACCTTGGGGTTCCCACTCCGGCAGGGGCAGGCGCTGCATTGCGCCGAAGATCCGTTCCTTCAGATCCGGATAAGTCTTGCTCAGGTCAAACACCAGCTGCTTGATCTCTTCCCGTTTGGTGTGCTTATCCACCGGACAGCGGTTTTCCACCACCGGCAATGCCATACGGGCGGCAAAATTGTCCACCGTCTTTTCGTGGATATACAGCATCGGTCTGATCTGAGTCACTCCCATTCGATCCAGGTCCGTCACCGGCTGGAAGCAGCTGATGCGTCCTTCATAGATCAGCGACATCACAAAGGTCTCCACCGCATCGTCAAAATGATGCCCCAGCGCCAGCTTGCGGATGCCCCGATCCAGAATTGCCTGATTCAGTGCGCCACGGCGCATTTTCGAGCACATCGAGCAGGGATTTTTCTCCTTGCGATGATCGAAAATGATGGGGCCGATCTGGGTTTTGACCACCGTGTATGGCACCTCCAGCTTGTGGCAGAATTCCTGCACCGCGGTGTAATCCATCCCCAGACCCATATCAATGGTGATCGCTTCCAGCGCAAAATCGCTGTACTGGCGCAGTCCTGCCAGCAGCTGCAGCAGCACCAGCGAATCTTTACCGCCGGACACGCCCACCGCCACCTTATCCCCGGGGCTGATCATATTGTAATCCTCTACGCAGCGGCGTACAAGACCCATCAGTTTCTGCATTGTTTCGGTTTCCTCCAAAATAATTTTAAAATGGCACGTTAGAAAACGAGAGTATATGAGAGATTAGACGCGATTTTAAGAGTTTATATAGGATTTCATAAAAATTCTCGAAAAATCGTTTGACAAGGCAAATTGTTTGTGATATAAGTATCTAGCGACTTGAGGTAATTGTACTTCAAGCATACGAATTTGTCAAAATATTTTACCTATTGGAGGAAAGCATAATGTCTACCACTCTTCTGAAGAAGGAGACCCTGGAGCGCAAGTGGTATGTTATCGACGCTGCCGATAAGCCTCTGGGCCGTACCGCTGTCACCGTTGCTAACCTGCTGCGCGGCAAGCACAAGGTCGACTTCACCCCC
>JAZNNE010000005.1:0-2842 GCA_045580125.1 Faecousia sp.
GGCTCCTCATGCAGCTGCGCGCCTACGCCGTGACCTACGAAGGTGCGAACAACTGAAAAACCGTTAGACTCCACATACGTCTGGATGGCGTGGGAGATATCGGACACTCTGTGTCCTTTGGTCGCGAAGCGAATGCCCTCAAAGAAGCTTTGCTTCGTTACATCAATCAGCCTTTCGGCTTCGGTGCTGACGGCACCACAGGGAAAGGTTGCAGCGCAGTCGCCATGAAAGCCCATATAGAGCGCACCTACGTCGACGGACACGATGTCGCCTTCCTTCAGGACGTAACCGCCCGGAATTCCGTGGATCACCGTATTGTTGACGGAAATGCAGGTGCTGGCCGGGAATCCGTGATAGTTCAGGAACGACGGTTTCGCGCCCTGACTCACGATAAAATCATAAACGGCCTTGTCGATTTGCTTTGTTGTTACACCAGGTCTTACCATTTCCCCTGCCAAAGCACGGGCTGCCGCGGTAATCTTACAGGCCTGACGCATCAAGCTCAGCTCTCGCTCATTCTTGACTGCTATCATACATTCTCCCCTATTGCCTTCAGGATGTCCTGAAAGGCATTTTCGATGGACTGGTTGCCTTCGATAAGACGGAGCTTACCCTTGGCAGCATAAAAGTCCTTCAACACCTCCGTCAGCTGGTGGTAAACATCCAGACGGTGCTGCACCGTTTCCGGTGCATCGTCCTTGCGGATTACCAGTTCGCTTTGGCAGGCGTCGCAAATGCCTTCGGTTTTCGGGGGATTGGCGACGATGTGATAGCTGGCGCCGCATTTTCCGCAGACACGTCTGCCGGTCATACGGCTTGCAATCACTGCATCGTCAATCTCAATAGAAATAACATGGTCGATGTTGATCCCTCTTGCTTCCAGCGCCTCAGCCTGCGCCAGTGTGCGGGGCACACCGTCCAGGATAAAGCCCTTTTTGCAATCGGGCTGGGAGACCCGGTCCGCAACGATGTCAAGAATGACATCGTCGGGAACCAGGGAACCCTCTTCCATGATTTTCTTAACTTTCTGCCCCAATTCGCTGCCATTTCGCATGGCCTCGCGGAGCATATTCCCGGTAGATATGGCGGGGATGGAGAGCTTAGCGGTAAGCAGCTCTGCTTGTGTCCCCTTTCCGGCGCCGGGCGCGCCCAGTAGGATCAAATTCATCCTGCCAAACCTCCTATTAGTCCAGGAAGCCCTTGTAGTGGCGCATCAGCATCTGTGCCTCCAGTGCCTGCACAGTTTCCAGTGCAACACTGACCACGATGATGACGGAAGTACCACCGATTGCCAGCTGATCAAAGCCATCAATCAGATTTCCTGCGACAATGGGAAGCAGAGCAACGATACTCAAATAGATCGAACCGAAAACGACGATCTTGTTGATAACCTTCTTGATGAAGTCAGCGGTGGGCTTGCCCGGACGGAAGCCGGGAACGAAGCCGCCGTTCTTCTTCATATTGTTGGCGATCTCAACGGGATCGTACTGAATGGTTGCATAGAACCAGCCGAAGAAGAAGATCAGCAGGAAGTAGAAGCCTGCATAGGGCCAGGTCTTGGACTCAAACAGGTTCTTGCAAGCCCAGCTGTCAGACCAACCGGCAAATGCACAGATGGTAGCGGGCAGAGAAACGATGGACTGTGCGAAGATGATGGGCATAACACCGGTCATGCTTACTTTGATAGGCAGATTGGTGCTCTGTCCACCGTAAACCTTGCGGCCAACCACGCGCTTTGCGTACTGGACAGGAATACGGCGCTCAGCATCGTTTACAAATACGATCAGAATGATCAGTGCGGCAATACCAAACACAATCACGATGGTCTTCCACCAATCGGTGGGGTTGATCATGCCGATAACATTGCCGGTCAGAGAAGGCAGACGGGAGATGATGTTAGCAAACAGGATCATGGAGATACCGTTGCCAATACCGTGCTCGGTGATCTGCTCGCCCAGCCACATAACTGCGGTGGAACCGGCAGTGAAGGTCAGGATGATCACAACTGCTGCAATGAAGGATTCGTCGGTAATGATTCCGCCATAGCCCTTGATCATCGTGAAGTATGCCCAACCCATCAGCAGACCCAGTGCAACAGTAGTTACACGGGTAATCATGTTCAGTTTCTTCTTGCCTTCCTCGCCGCCTTCCTTGCTCAGCCGCTCAAGAGCGGGAATCGCAATGGTCAGCAGCTGGATGATGATGCTGGCGTTAATGTAGGGCTGAATGGACAGCGCCAGAATGGTCGCACTAGAGAATGCGGAACCGGACATAGCGTTGTACAGGCCCAAAATCGTGCCGGAAAGCTGACTATTAAAGTAGTCGCCTAACAAATCTACATCAATGTAGGGTACCGGAATGACGTTGCCGATCCGGTACAGCAACATGATGAGAATTGTAAAGATGAGCTTTTTCCGCAGCTCGGGAATTGCCCAAGCGTTACGCAGTGTTTTAAACACTTAAACCACCTCGGCCTTTCCGCCTGCCTGCTCGATCTTTTCCTTTGCAGACTCAGAGAAAGCCGCTGCCTTAACAGTCAGTTTCTTTGTCAGGTTGCCGTTGGACAGCACCTTCAGACCGTTGGGGCAATCATTGATAATGCCCTTTTCGATCAGTGCAGCAGCATCGACAACTGCGCCGTCCTCAAAGCGGTTCAGAGCAGCGACATTGATAGCGGTCAGGGGCTTTGCGAAAATGTTGATGAAACCACGCTTGGGAACGCGGCGTACCAGAGGCATCTGGCCGCCTTCGAAGCCGGCGCGGACCTTGCCGCCGGAGCGAGCCTTCTGGCCCTTATGACCACGACCACCGGTCTTACCGTTGCCGGAACCGTGACCGCGAC
>JAZNNE010000006.1:0-5824 GCA_045580125.1 Faecousia sp.
ACAGGTCGGCAGGAAAAACCGGCCTGACAGAAACGGCAGCCGCGAATACAGCCACGCATAACCTCCAGATTCGCACGATCGTGGACGATCTCCGTAGAGGGTACGATCATCTTGGTTGGCCAATAGGCATTGTCCAGATCCTCAACGATTCGCTTGGTAACGGTGTTGGGTGCGCCCTCCAGCGGCACAATGGCGGCAAGTGTGCCATCTTCGTTGTACTCGTGGCGATAGAAAGACGGAACATAGACACCGGGGATCTTCGCCACCTCGCGAAGTAATGTATCCTTGGACCAATTCTCAGCCTTTGCGCGGTCGTACAGCGACACGATTTCTACGGTGATGTCTTCACCCTCGCCGAGAGAGAAAAAGTCAACAAAGTCAGCCAGCGGCTCCGGATTATAGGCACAAACGCCACCGGCAAATACGATATTCTTCAGGCCCTGCCGATCCTTGGAATGCAGCGGCACGCCGGACAGCCGCAGCATATTCAGAATATTGGCATAGCACATCTCATAGCCGATGGTAAAGGCGATCATATCAAAATCCCTGACAGGATCCTGGCTTTCCAGAGCCCACAACGGCAGAGAATTTTCCAACATCGCGTTTTCCATATCGCCCCAGGGCGCAAACACCCGCTCGCACCACACGCCGTCCATCTGATTCATCACGCCATAGAGGATGCGCATACCCAGATTGGACATACCGATCTCGTAGGTATCCGGGAAACAGAAGGCTACGCGAACGCGAATGTCATCCAGGTTTTTCTTTATTTCATTAAACTCACCGCCGGTGTAGCGCGCAGGCTTTTGCACCGTTGGGAGGATTCTATGGAGCAAATCGGTCATATCGGTACCTCGTTTCTTTATCTTAACTATTGTACCCGCTGGCGCGTTCTATTGCAAGGTCTATTTTTCCAAAGCATAAACACCAGTAGCAGAGGAAACACACCAAGACGCAAAAAAACTGACAAATACACCGCTACTACAAACATAACACCTATAAGAACGTTTGCGATAATGTCGCAAACATTTTGGGAAAGCAAGCAGCGCAAGGCTCTGCCGCCGTCCAGCGGATAAAGCGGCAGCAAATTATACGTCCCCTGCACAAGACCGCAAAATGCGATACGGGGAAACCGTCGCAGAAAAAGCAATAAGGACAGACTTCCCAGCGGTCCAGCCAGAACACAAATGATCGTTTCCGGCCGGGAAAGTGTGTCCGCACACATTACAGCTCCCCTTTTGCCGATGTTAAGGCTTTGGACATTCCCGCCGCAAAGTTTAACTGCGGCAAAATGGGACAGTTCGTGAATCAGAGCCGCAAGCATCGCTGCTGCGATCCACCGCAGCGGTAAAACCAAAATCATCATAGCCGCCAAAACACAGGCAGCGGGACTGATTCCAAGCCGAAGTCGGCTACGGCATTTGGGCATTGGCTACGATCTCCTGACAAAATGCAACCACAGCGTCAGACAGACTCTCTCCATTCTTTACAGAACTGACCATATTTTCCAGTGCAGTTGCGGATACCTCCGGATCTCCAGGCAGCAACCATTGTGTTCCAAAAGCGAGAAACACAGCGATCAGTAGCAGGCTGACTACAGCAGTTCCTGCTATCATTTTCTGGCGTTTTGACAGCCTTGGAATGCGGTGTTTCTGCCTGGCGTAAACGATTCTGTAATGCATCTCCCATCCCCTCCCATATACAATATGGCAGCCATTTTATGATATTCTAAAAAGCACCTTGCAGGACTTGACAACACCCCAATATTTCATTATAATAACCTAGCTATCGGGGTGTGGCGAAGTTTGGTATCGCGCTTGGTTCGGGTCCAAGAGGCCTCGGGTTCGAATCCCGACACTCCGACCAAAAAGACGGAATCCGCTTTTGCGGTTTTCGTCTTTTTCTTTTGAATTAGGATGAGAACCCGAGGTCTCTTGTATATAACTTGAAACAAAACGGCGGCTCATTCGAGCCGCCGCAAATATGATTGCTATTTTGTTTCATCAATCGACTGGATCATGGAACTCTTGGTGTGATATAGGCGTATATAGCTAACAAAGGAAATCAGCAGCACCAAAATATCAAGACCGACAATTAAATACAGCGCGATCTCACTGATATCAGGAATCAGCACCAATAGGATCAGGCTGACAAACAGTACGGCAGTACTGACCTTGCCTGCGATCAGCGCGCCTTTTAGAATCTTACCCTTGCGAAGAATGATAAAACCGGCAATAGCCTGAAACAGTTCTTTGATCACAAACAGTCCCGTTAAAAACAGCAGCACCGGATACTGCAATTGAATAGTCAAACACAAAATCAGGGTAAACTGCGTGGCTTTATCCGCCAGCGGGTCCAAAATTTTGCCCGTATTGGAGATCATATTGAAATGCCGTGCGATCTTTCCGTCTATCAGGTCTGTCAGGCAGGACACTGCCAAAATGGCAGCAGAAAGAAAATAATCCTCCGGCTTATCCGCACGCAGATAAATGATAACGTAGAATGGGATCAGCACCAGGCGGAACAAGCTGAGCACATTTGGAATTGTAAACAGATCCTTTTTCCAGTCTTTTGCGAACATCAGATTTTCCTCCGCCTGCGGCACATCAATTACAGCTATTATATGTTGATAAATTCCAATAATCAAGAGAATTAATGACAAATTAATAATTAATTATTCTTCAAACGATTCCCTGCTTAACAGCGCGTTGGTTGCCAAAGGATAATGCAGAGCTAATCGTTTCCACGTATTTTTATCCAGTTCCCCGGTTGCAGGGATCATATTCATTTGCTGGAATGAAGATAAGGAATTCGCAGTTGGAATGTCGAGAATTCCGTTCATACTGGGTTTTGTAATGCCGCCGTAGAGCTCGGACAATACGATCAGAATCGCCTGAACCACATATACGTTTGGGTTGCGTTCTCCGCGCCGAATCACCTGCCGGGGATCCAAAATAATCCGCAGAGGCTCCGCTTCATCCTGCTCCACCAACGCCGGCTCATAACGGGTCACGATGGCCTCCCAGGTTTCTTGATCGGCAATGCCGGTCGCAGGCAAACCGACACTTCGCTGAAATGCAGATACCGCCCTTACGGTATCATTTCCATAAATACCGTCCGGTATAACACCTGGCAGCCGATCGTCATTTTCGCCGATCACCCGCAGCATTGTCTGCAAACTGCGAATTGGCTGACCAACAAAGGATTCATTCGGTCTCATCGGATCACCTCCTGGGAAACGGGGTCTTGCTGCCCCGGTGTAAGATCTCTGCCCGGAAATTGGGTCAATGTGGTGGATCGTGCATAGCGGGTCGAAGAATTATTGTTGGGAGCGAAAGCGGTAACGGCATTATCCGCTTGTCGCGGGAAGGTTTCGCCGTTGCGAAGGCTGGTGTTTTCAATACCGGAAAATTGATCATAGATCTCATCCCAGGTAGCTGCGTCCACGATGCCGGTCTGCGGCAATCCAAACCACCTTTGGGCGGCGACCACGGCATTCTCTGTTGCAGGACCAAAAATACCGTCAACGTCTACAGGCGGAATATTACTGATATATGCCGAAAGAACGGACAACATATACTGTAGATGCCGCACCTTATCCCCGGTCGCGCCCTCCTCCAGGGAGTTGGGATAAGACCAGTTGATGGAATAAAACTGCTGACCGGAGCTGCGCAGCTCACTGAGGTTAGTAACCGCCGTGTAAAGCCGCACAAGCGCATACCAGGTCGCCGGACCGACGATGCCATCCGGTGTCAGATCGAAGATCTCCTGAAATGCCCGTACCGCCGCCTCGGTACGGCTGCCGAATATGCCGTCTACGGTGGGAACCTTTGGGATCGCAGGATAATTTTGTGAAATCCGGTTGAGCTCAACCTGAATGACCACAACAGACGGTCCGGAGCTGCCTCTGCGAAGCGGCGTGCCAGGATAGGACGATGTAATGCCCCGGATCGGCGCATTGTTTACGATTTCCACATTGCCATAATAGTTGCGCAGAATTTGTGTCGAATTCAGACCTTGCTGGGCAAGATTCTGACTTCCCCACTGGCTCAGACCCTCGCAGGTTACCGTCGTTCCGTTGCAGAATTTAGCCGCCAGCGGCTCGACAAAACCGGGTCTGCGAAGATAATCGTTAAACAGTTCATCCGCGATACGTGAAATTCTGTCGAAATATGCCCGTCCGTTTACAAAAGCCTGATCGATCGCTGTGGAATTCGTAATATCAAAATCATAGCCTCTGCTGCGGTAAAATTCGGTATAAACACGATTCAGCGCGAAGGATGTGATTGCAAGAATGTTGGCCCGCAGCGCGCTGTCATCCCACGTCGGGTATATTTCGCTGGATGCAACATTTTTCACATAGTCAACAAAAGGCACCGTTACATTCGCCGCATTGGACGTTGGAGCGCCCAAGTGAACGGTGATACTTTGGGGTATAAACGGTATTACTGTTGGCATTTAATCACCTCCTACAGATTCTGCGGCGGTGTCAGGAACGTTTCCGATTTGCTCCACTGCGACGGCAATTCCGATAGCGGTATCATCTCCAGATCCTGCACGGTAACAGTATCGGCAAACACCTGGACATCGTCTACCTGAATCTGTTCATAGCCAGCCAAACGTGCATACAGCGTTACCGGTGTGAACGGAGCAACGGAACTTCCGGGAGACAAGCTCTCCTCCAGATCCGGCACCGGAATTTCGATTGGCGTGATTCTCCCACTTCTGTCTGTCAGCCGCATGGCGAGTATGGTGTCATCCCCGGTGGTTACAGATACCGCAACATCCATAAGCGGAAGTTGCGCATAACTGGAATAGGCGTGTACTTGTATGTAGCCGGTTGATGGCAAGTAAATTCCCCCTTTCCATTCTGACGTTATAATATGCCAGTCAATAGCAAAGGGTGCGCCCACAGTTTTTGTTGACACCTTTTTCATTTTGCCTTATGATTAGAGAAAGGAGGAATGTATATGCTCCACGAAACCCTACATCTGAAAGAACATTTCCCCGCCCTCGCCTCCATAAGCCGCGATCCCGCTCTGACCGCCTACGTGCCCTACAATCAGGCAGAAATGGGTTGGGATGATGTGAAATACCCGGCTGTGATCGTCTGTCCCGGTGGCGGTTATACCTGGGTCAGCACCCGCGAGGATGAGCCCATCGCCCTGAAGCTGCTGTCTTGGGGTTATCGGGTATTTACCCTGCATTATTCCTGCAAGCCCAGTCGGTTTCCCACGCAACTTTGCGAGGTAGCTGCGGCAATAGAGCTGATCCGTAAAAATGCAGAGCATTGGCACGTTGACCCCGACCGAATCGCTCTAATGGGCTTCTCTGCCGGCGGACACCTTACGGGACACTATGCAAATTGTTATGATATTCCCGAAGTTCGTAAATTCATTCCCGAGAGCAAACCGGTTGCCGCATCCGTGATGTGCTATCCTGTGGTTACAACCAATTCTGCTTTACGAAACAATGAATCCTTTTCGAATCTGGCTGGTGGACAGAACTTTTCGGATGCTGAGATTGCGCAGTTTTCTCTTGAACATCTGGTTACGGACAGAACGCCTCCAACCTTTCTTTGGCACACCGCAGAAGATGACATTGTCCCCGTAGCCAACAGCCTGCTCTATGCGCAAGCGCTGGCACAGCATAATGTCCCCTTTTCTTTGCACATCTATCCCTTCGGTCAGCACGGACTATCCACAGCTGACTCTCTTTCCTGTCACCCTCTCGATGAGAAATCTATGCTTGCATCCGACTGGTTGGATGCACTGAAGAAATGGCTGGACGTAACCCTTTGAACCGGAAAGGATGGCTCCTATGA
>JAZNNE010000007.1:0-14734 GCA_045580125.1 Faecousia sp.
TATGGGCTACAACGCCGGCGCATTCATTTACACCGGATTCTAGGAGGCAGCTGTGAAAAAGAAATCAATCATTACACTGTGCCTCTCCTTGGCAGTCTGCCTGACGGTTTTGTGGCTGCTGCAGGCATTGCTGATGCCCAAATATATGGAAAATCGGGAAGGCGCACTGATCGCAGAATATTACGACAATGCCGGCAATAACGACGTGGTCTTCATTGGCGACTGTGAGGTATACGAAAACTTTTCTCCCATTACTATGTGGGAAGAATACGGCATTACCTCCATCATCCGCGGAAGCCCTCAGCAGCTGATCTGGCAGTCGTACTACCTGATGGAGGAAACCTTTAAATACGAGACGCCTAAGGTTATGGTGTTCAATGTGCTGTCGATGAAATATGACACGCCCCAGAGCACCGGCAAGCAGGATCAGAGAGAGGCATACAACCGGATGACCCTGGACGGTATGCGCTGGTCCAGCTCCAAGTGGAATTCCATTCAGGCTTCTATGACTGAGGATGAAAAAGCGTGGCAGGGGCAGTGGAGCTATGTGTTCCCCCTGCTTCGCTATCACGACCGCTGGTCGGACCTGACGTCGGAGGATTTTCAGTACTGGTTTACCAGGGATCAGGTGTCCGATAACGGCTATCTGATGCAAACAGACGTAAAACCCGTTGGAGATGCGTACAGAGAACCTCGGCCGATCGATTATACCTTCGGCGAGAACAGCTACTACTATCTGGACAAGATGGTGGAGCTGTGCCAGAAGCACGGCACGCAGCTGGTGCTGATCAAAGCCCCAACGCTGTCTCCTGTATGGTGGGATGAATGGGATCAGCAGATGGAAGAATATGCGAAGGAGCATGATCTTTTGTATATCAATTTCCTGGACTATCAGGATGAGATCGGCATCGACTGGTCGCAGGATACCTATGATGCAGGTCTGCATCTGAATGTCTACGGCGCAGAAAAGCTGGCATCCTATTTTGGTCAAATATTAGTAGACGAATGTGGCGTTGCCGACCATCGCGGCGATACGGCAATCAGCACAGCCTGGGAGGAAAAGGTGAAGACCTATTACGCCCGGAAGGAAACGATGGAAGCGAAATCATAAATCCGGAGGATTTGAAAATGAAAAAACTGATGGCAATTCTGATAATTTTGTGTATGGTGGTGGGTTTTGCCGCCTGCACAGCAGATCCGACTTCGTCAAATCAGGGAACTACCCCCAGTATGGGCAATCCCGGGGATCCCGAAGCATACTATTTTACCTATAATGGCACCGAAATTCGTTTGAACGGCGATATAGAGGTCGTCCTGAATGCGCTGGGCGAGCCTAAGAGTTACACCGAGGAGACCAGTTGCGCATTTGAGGGACTGGACAAGACCTATACCTATGACAGCTTCGTAATCCAAACCTATCCTGACGGCGAGGACGATTATATCTATGCCTTCTGGTTCCTGGACGATATGGTCAAGACCCCTGAGGGCATCAAGATCGGCGATGCGCAGAGCGCGGTAGAGGCTGCATACGGCGCAGATGCCTATAACGGACGCAATGCCTATATTTTCAAGCTGAAGAATTATACTATGAATATCGTACTGGACAATGGCGTTGTCAGTGACATCCAGTACACCATTGCTATCGGTTAATGGATAGGGCGGAGAGAGCAGCCCAGCTGTTTCTGCAGGGTTACAACTGCGCACAGGCTGTGGCGGTTGCATTTTCGGATCTGACGGGTTTGACACCGGAGCTTTCGGCGAAAATGGCGTCGTCCTTTGGCGGCGGTATGGGCAGAATGCGGGAGGTCTGCGGCGCGGTCAGCGGTATGCTGCTGGTTACGAGCCTGCTGTACGGCTACGACCGTCCGGAGGATACGCAGGGGAAGAAGGAACTGTATGCGCTGGTGCAGACCTTAGCGGGACAATTTCGGCAGCAAAACGGCAGCATTATCTGCCGCGAATTGCTGGACAATCCTCCCAGCGACCCCAACCCCAGCCCCAGAACAGCACAGTATTACCGCCAGCGCCCCTGCGCCGCAATGGTCTACACAGCGGCACAAATTCTGGATGCGTACATCGCGGAGCATCCGATGGAGTATGATGTATGATAGATGTAGTTGCAATTGGTGAATTGTTGATTGACTTTACCTGCCTGCAGGCGGATGCGGATGGGTATCCAACGATGGTGGCCCATCCCGGAGGTGCGCCAGCTAATTTTCTGGCGGCGTTGGCCAAGTTTGGGGTAAAGACCGCCCTGCTGGGCAAGGTGGGTAAGGATGCCTTTGGAAATATGCTGATCAAGACCTTGCAAAAAGCCGGTATCGATACCAGAGGTATTGTGCAGGACAGCGATGTGTTTACAACTTTGGCGTTTGTAACGCTGGACGAGCATGGCGATCGGGAATTTTCTTTTGCCCGAAAGCCAGGTGCGGATACTTGCCTGAAATCGGAAGAATTGCAGTTGGCTCTGATCGACGAGGCGAAGGTCTTCCATTTTGGAACCTTATCCCTGACAGATGAGCCTTCCCGTTCTGCTACGGTGCGGGCGGTGGCTTATGCCCAGAAAAAGGGCAAGCTGGTTACTTTTGACCCCAATTTGCGCAAACCGCTGTGGCCTACGCTGGAAGATGCCAGGAAGCAGATGCTGTGGGGCTTAGAACAGGCGGATGTGGTTAAAATCAGTGATGAAGAGGTACAGTTCCTCTTTGGCTTAAATCCCGCAGAGGGTGCGGACTACATTTTGACGCATTTTGGGGTACAGCTGGTGTTTGTTACCTGCGGAGCGCAGGGCTGTATTTTCAAAAGTGCCGGCGCAGAGGGCGTTGTGGCGGCTACTCCTGGGATTTCCGTGGTGGACACCACCGGCGCAGGCGATATTTTTGGCGGCAGTGCTGTTTGGAAATTACTGGCTGCGGCAAAATCGCCGGAGCAGCTAACTGAGGCGCAATTGCGGGAAATCGCTACCTTTGCCTGCACGGCGGCAAGCTTGTCCACAACGTGCCCCGGAGGGATATCCAGCGTTCCGGAGCTTGCATCAATTTTGGAGAAAATGGGTGAGCAGGAGGCCGATTTGTAAGATAATCGGCCCCTTTCCTTTTTGCGCTATATATGGAAAAAAGTTATTGCAAAATGGGAAAGCTTATGATATAATCTCCAAAGTGTCCGATGCGCGCTAGCGTTTACATTGGGATGTCGCCAAGCGGTAAGGCACCAGACTTTGACTCTGGCATTCGTAGGTTCAAATCCTGCCATCCCAGCCATACGACCCGCTAGCTCAGTTGGCAGAGCAATTGCCTTTTAAGCAATGGGTCTGGAGTTCGAATCTCCAGCGGGTCACCAGAAAAGCCGATACCCAAACGGGTATCGGCTTTTTGTATTTACAGCGGTGGACGGATATACCGTTCGTGACTTCGCGGGGACGGTCGGGCGTGGACGCCGGAGACAAGTCCCAGCATTGCGTATGTGGTAACGATGGAACTGCCGCCGTAGCTGAAGAACGGCAGCGTCAGACCGATAACGGGGGTAACGCCCAGGCACATACCCACGTTGTTGACGACCTGGAAAATCATCGCCGATGCCGCGCCAAAGCAGACCAATCGGCGCATATAGTCTTTGCTGTGGACACCCACCCAAATGCAGCGGATGATAATCAGCAGCAGCAAACCGATCACCAGCATACAGCCCACAAAGCCCAGTTCCTCACCGATGGAGGAGAAGACATAGTCCGTGTGCTGGGCGAACAGATTGCCGCCCTGGGTGCGGTTGCCGTTAAAAAGACCTTGACCGGCAAAACCGCCGCCGGTAAGGGATTTCAGGCTCTCGGTGGTGTGCCAGCCTTCGTCCAGACCTTCCGGGTCGATGACGTCGGGAATAAAGACGTACAGAATACGGTTGCGCTGCTTTTCAGAGAAGATATTGTTCCAGATAAAGGGGAAGGCCAGCGTAATGGCACCGCCCGCCAGCACATACCAGATCCAGCTGACGCCGCCGGCAATGGTCATACCCAAAAAGACAAATGCAAAAATCAGGGACACGCCCATATCGGAGGAAATGACCAGATTTGCACCGGCAAACAGCAGCAGGTACAAACCTACGTGGGTAACGGACCAGACGTGGGATATCCGGTTTTGGTGAGATGCCAGTATGGATGCGGTGATGAGAATGTAGAGTATTTTGCAGATTTCGGCAGGCTGAATATTGATGTGAACAATGGGAATTTCGATCCAGCTTTTGTTACCGGTGTTGTTGTCTGTGCCGAAGGGGACAAGCAAAAGCAGCAGCACCATACTGCCCACCACCAGCCAGCGCCGATGCTCGGAAAATACATCGGTATCGATACTGGACATAACCGCAAACAGAAGAACACCCAGCAGGGTTGCCGCAATCTGAATGACGATATAGCGGGTGGAGCCGCCGAACTTAGCGGCGTTGGTGACACTGGCGATGATCAGCGTACCGAAGGCGGATGTGGCCAGACACAGTACCAGCAGCAATATATCGCCCTTGCGGTGAAAACGTTTCAATTCCTGAATAAAATCGCGCAAGCTATCCGCCTCCTTTCTTCCAATCATTGTACCATTGATTCGACTAAATGTAAAGCAAGGAATTGTGAACAAAGTGTAGAAAAAGCCCCCTCTGACGAGGGGGCAACATTGTTTTTTATGCCAGATAAATTGCCTTGCAGGCCAGCATGGTCTCGTAGCAGTCCAGCTTGGAAACCAGCTCGATGGGGGCGTGCATGCTCAGCACAGGGACGCCGGCATCCACAGTAACGATATTGCGGTTTGCCATATAGGCAGCAACAGTACCGCCGCCGCCCTGATCGACTTTACCCAAAGTGGCGATCTGCCAGATAATGCCGGCATTTTCAAAGGTGGTGCGAATGTGCCCCATAGCCTCGGCAGAAGCATCGGATGCACCGGCCTTGCCGCGGGAATCGGTGTACTTGCAGATGGAAACACCGTAGTTCAGCGCGGAGTTGTTGCGGCGGTCGCAGGTTTCGGGGAAGTTGGGATCAAAGGCGTTGGAAACGTCTGCAGACAGGCAGAAGGAGTTGGCAAAGCACTGTGTCAGCTTCACACCCTGGGCGTCGCACAGATTTTCCATAAAGTACTCAAATGCTTCGCTCTGCATACCGGAAATGCCCACAGAGCCGATCTCTTCCTTGTCGGCCAAAATGCACACGGCGGTCTTGTCGGGAGTGCCGATGGTAAAAAGTGCTTCCAGCTCTGCATAAGCGCAGACCCGGTCGTCGTGACCGTATGCGCCGATGAGGCTGCGATCCAAGCCTACATCACGGCAGCGACCGGCGGGGACGATGGTTAGCTCGGCAGAGAGGAAATCCTGCTCGATCAGACCGTATTTTTCGTTCAGCAGCTTCATCACATTCAGCTTGACCATATCACTGCCTTCGCCCTCGATAGGCTCGGTGCCCAGAATCACATTCAGCTGCTCGCCGACGATGCCCTTGGCAAGGGTTTTCTGCATCTGGTCAGCTGCCAGATGGGGAAGAAGGTCAGAAACCATCAGCACGGGATCGGCATCGTCCTCACCAACAGTTACGGTGATCACAGAACCGTCCTTGCGATAGACAACGCCGTGGAGCGCCAGGGGAATGGTAACCCACTGGTATTTCTTAATACCGCCATAGTAATGGGTCTTGAAGAAGGCAATTTCTGCGTCCTCATACAGAGGATTGGGCTTTAAGTCCATACGGGGAGAGTCTACGTGCGCGGCACAGATATTGGCACCTTCGGCAAGACTCTTGTTACCGATGACAGCCAGCATAATGGACTTGTCCCGGTTGTTCAGATAGATCTTGTCGCCGGGCTTTGCGTCCATACCGGGGACAAAGGGCTTAAAGCCATTCTTTTCGGCTTCTGCCACAGTCCAGGCGGTAGCCTCACGCTCGGTCTTGCAGGCATCCATAAATGCCATATAGCGCTTGCAGTAGCTTTCCATTTCGGCGCGCTGCTCAGCGGTAATGCGGGCATAGCCGTTTTTAGGCGCAGCCAGCAGGGATTCACGCAGTTCATCAACAGTCATAATTTTACGTTCCTTTCCTGATGATTATGCTTTCATTATACCCAAATGCTCTAAAAATGCAATACATTTTGTTGCGAACGCATCTAATTTGCCGTGGTTTTCCAGAGTGTAGGTGCATTTTTCCTCATACCAGCCGTCAGAATGCTGGGCGCAGATGCGCTTTTTTGCGTATTCATAGGAAATGCCATCCCGGTCAACCAGACGCTGAATGCGCATATCCTGCGGCGCAGTAACTGCCACAGTGGCATCGCAGAGGGAATCCAAACCGCTTTCAAACAAACCGATGGCATCAATGGCAGCCAGCTGCGGTTTGGTTTCAAGCGTACGCAGAACTTCCTTTTTTACAGCGGAATGGGTGATTTGGTTCAGCTCCAACAGCGCAGTTTCGTCGGCGAATACCACATCGCCCAGTTTTTTGCGATCAAGCATGCCGTTGACGACTGTTCCGGGGAAACGATCTTCGATGGCACGCAGCAGAGCAGCATCCTCCTGCAAAAGACGATGATAGATGGCATCGCAGTCCAGAATCACGCCGCCGGCTGCTTCGATCTGTTTCAGCAGTGTAGTCTTTCCGCTGCCGCTGCCACCGGTGATGCCGAGAATCATACTTCCACCTCCGCATCAATGATATGGAATGCTGCCGCTTTCTTCAGCCGGTTCTGTACCGCAAAAGCAACACCGTCGCCCTCGGGGCAACGGGCGAAAACCTGATGGATGCTCTCGTCGTCCAGTTCCCGCAGCGCGGCAAACAAGCCTGCGCACAAGGTGTCCACATTGGCTTCCTGACCGTAGGAGAGGGGAGCGCAGCCTTCGTACAGAGGCAGTTCCTCCTCAAAGCACAGAACACGGTCGCCCGCTTCAAAATGACGGCGAATATACTGCGCCGCCTTTTCCCGGCTGCCGGACACGATGGCCACCGGCTCAGCCGGAGCATAGTGGCGGGATTTCATACCGGGGGCTTTTACCACGGCATCGTGATCGATGCTGGCGGTTACCGCCTTGTCAATGAGCAGATCGCCAAGCACAGCCTTCAGCTGCTCCGGCGTAATGCCGCCGGGTCGGAGAAGGCGAGGGCGTTCATCCGTCAGATCTACGATGGTGGATTCCACACCCACACGGCACGCCCCGCCGTCGACGATGGCATCGATTCTGCCGTCGTGATCGTGATAAACGTGCTGGGCGGTGGTGGTGGAGGGTTTGCCGGATATATTCGCCGAGGGCGCGGCGACGGGAACGCCGGAAAGTGCAATGATCCGGCGGGTGATTTCACAGTCAGGGCAGCGCACAGCCACCGTATCAAGACCGGCTGTGGTGCGCTTGGGAACGGTATCCCGGGCGGGGAGGACCATGGTCAGCGGACCGGGCCAGAAAGCTTCCGCCAAAGCATAAGCTGCCTGGGGAATGTTTCGGCAGAAGCGCGCAATATCCTTGGTTTCAGCGACGTGGAGGATCAGTGGATTGTCCTGCGGACGACCTTTGGCTTCGAAGATCTTGGCAACTGCCGCTTCGTCCAAACCGTTGGCACCCAAGCCGTAGACGGTTTCCGTGGGGATCGCCACCAGACCGCCGTTTTTGATGATGTCAGCAGCGATTTTTGCGGTATTCAGTTCGTCAGCGGCCAGCATAAGGGTCTTCATAAATCGTCTCCTGAACACTAAAATCCTAAGGTTTGCAAACGGGCAATGATGTGCAGATAGTAAAGTCCGATGCGGGCAAGCTTCTTTTTGGAGCCGTAGGCGCCCACGATTTTGAAATGATCCAGATTGTCGCCGATATCTCCGCGGTATTCACCCCATTGGCTGGAGGATACGGAGACCATACCGTCCGTAATATCCTGCTCGAAATGGCGGGAAACCTTATAGGGGATATACAGCCACGACTTTTTCTCCATAAGAGAGGAGGAATAGCTTTGATAGTAAACGCAAGGAGCATCGGGGGTGTTCCGATTAAACTGCTCCATCGCTTCCGGCGTTAATTCCTGACCTAACCGAAAAAAATCAGGATCGCGGTCTCCGCAGATTCTAAAAAAGAGATCCGTAATAAAGGCGATGGGCTTTGCTACAAAGCGGGGCATTTTCAGAAGATTTTTGCTGAGTCCGGAGCCATGATGGGGCGTGGACAGGGTGGTAAGGGACGCCACATACGCTTCCATATCCAGATTGGAGATCATATAACGGCAGTCCAAACCGCCTTTGGAATGGGCGATGATATTGACCTTTTCGCAGTTTTCCTGTTTGATAATTTCCAGAATTTCTTCTTTCAGCTGCGCGGCGTTGGTGATGATAGAGCCGACACCGTCCTGATTGGTTACAAAGACAGTAAAGCCCAAAGCTTTTAGATAGTCGGAAATACCGCGAAAGGCGTGATAGAACATAAAATCCTTGGCCATCATTCCGTGAACGAGAACGATGGGATACCGGGTCTTGATCATAGAATCATCTCCATAGACGAGTGGATTTTGAAAGGGGCAGCTGCGCGCGCAGCTGCCCCATCCGGTCTTGAATTAAACAGGCTGGTTTGCAGCTTCGATGATCTGTACAAACTTTTCGGGAACCAGGGAAGCGCCGCCGATCAGACCGCCGTCGATGTCGGGCTGTGCCAGCAGCTCGAAAGCGTTCTTCTCGTTCATAGAGCCGCCGTACAGGATGGAGATCGCACGGGCGTTCTTGGAGGAGTACAGCTTGCGGACAACAGCGCGGATGTTCTCGCAGACTTCCTCAGCCTGCTCGGGGGTAGCAGTGCGGCCGGTGCCGATAGCCCAGATGGGCTCGTAGGCGATGACCACCTTGCGGATCTTGTCTTCGGAAACACCCTGCAGACCCAGCTTGATCTGCATTGCGATCCACTCGTCGGTGATGCCAGCCTCGCGCTGCTCCAGGCTTTCGCCGCAGCACATAATGGGGGTCAGGCCTGCTTCCAGAGCAGCCAGGACCTTGGCATTGACGTCAGCGTCGGTCTCGCCCATAGCGCGGCGCTCGGAGTGACCGATGATAACGTACTTGCAGCCGGCGTCAACCAGCATATTGGTAGCGATCTCGCCGGTGTATGCACCGGAAGCATTGGCGTTGCAGTTTTCAGCGCCGATGCCTACGCGGGTCTCACGCATAGCGCGAACAGCGGCAGGAATGCACACGGCAGGAACGCACAGTGCGATGTCGCACCAGCGACCCTTGGGCATAATAGCTTTCAGCTGGGTCATAAACTCCTTGGTCTCGGAGGGGGTCTTGTTCATCTTCCAGTTGCCGGCGATGACGGTCTTACGATACTTTCTGTTCATTGTTATTCTCCTTAATATATGTTTACAACGAAAAACGATGTGTGTTTACAAAGTTAATAGTAGGGCGGGAGCAAGCCCCCCGCCCTACAGGAGTGCGGGTTAAATTACTTGTCCTGCAGACAAGCAATGCCGGGCGTCGTCAAAACACGCGTAATGCAATCCGTATTGACCCAGCGGGGTCAATACTTAACCATTCCGCGGTTTCTCCTCTTCCCCACAAAAGCCATTCGCTTTTGCGGGGTCCCCGGAATTGCTCCGTCCTTACTTGTCCTGCAGACAAGCAATGCCGGGCAATTCTAAGCCTTCCAGGAATTCCAGAGAAGCGCCGCCGCCGGTGGAAATGTGGGTGATCTCGTTGGCAAAGCCCAGCTGCTCGCAAGCAGCAGCGCTGTCGCCGCCGCCAACGATGGTGATAGCATCGGAATCAGCCAGAGCCTGAGCAACAGCAATGGTGCCCTTTGCCAGAGTGGGGTTCTCAAACACGCCCATGGGACCGTTCCAAACAACAGTCTTAGCAGCCTTGGCAGCTTCTGCGAACAGAGCGCGGGAAGCTTCGCCAATGTCCAGACCTTCCTTGTCGGCGGGGATTGCATCGGAAGCTACGGTCTCAACAGCGATCTCAGCGTCGATGGGGGAGGGGAAACCGTCAGCAACTACAGTGTCGATGGGCAGCAGCAGCTTAACGCCCTTGGCCTCAGCCTTTGCCATCATTTCCTTGCAGTAGTCGATCTTCTCAGCATCCAGCAGGCTGTTGCCTACGCCGTAGCCCTTGGCAGCCAGGAAGGTATAAGCCATACCGCCGCCGATGATCAGGGTGTCGACCTTCTCCAGCAGGTTGTTGATAACATTCAGCTTGTCGGAGACCTTAGCGCCGCCCAGGATAGCGACGAAGGGACGCTCGGGGTTAGCCAGAGCCTTACCCATAATGGAAACTTCCTTCTGTACCAGATAGCCGGAAACAGCAGGCAGATAGTCAGCAACACCGGCAGTAGAGGAGTGAGCGCGGTGTGCGGTGCCGAATGCGTCGTTAACGAAGATGTCAGCCAGATCAGCCAGAGCCTTGCTCAGCTCGGGATCGTTCTTGGTCTCGCCCTTGATGTAGCGGGTGTTCTCGATGAGCATAACGTCGCCGTCTTTCAGAGCAGCAGCCTTAGCCTTGGAGTCCTCACCGGCAACGTCGGCAGCCATAATGACTTCCTTGCCCAGCAACTGGCTGATGCGCTCCGCAACGATCTTCAGGCTCAGTTCGGGCTTCCACTCACCCTTGGGCTTGCCCATGTGGGAGCACAGGATGACCTTGGCACCATGCTCTACCAGATACTTGATGGTGGGCATAGCGGCAACGATGCGCTTGTCGGAAGTGATCTTGCCGTCCTTGGTGGGCACATTGAAGTCGCAGCGACACAGAACGCGCTTGCCGGCTACTTCAATATCTTCGATAGATTTCTTGTTGTAGTTCATAACAAATTCCTCCATATTATCGGGAGTTAATCCCGCATTTTTCCGTGATCCAGCAGCATAGGGAAGTCCAGCTGCCGCAGTGCTTCGAACACCGTAATGGCTACGGCGTTGCTCAGGTTTAAGCTTCGGGCGGTATCGCGCATAGGAATGCGGATGCATTCGTCATAGTGCGCATTTAAGAAATCCTCAGGCAGACCTTTGGTTTCCTTGCCGAAGAATAAGTAGCAGTCTTCCTTGAAAGCAGCCTGCGTGTAGCTGCGGGGCGCTTTCGTGGACAGACACCACATTTGCCCGACTTCGTTTTTGGCGAAGAAAGCGTCCAGGCTTTCGTAATCAAAAACCTCTACCATATGCCAGTAGTCAAGACCGGCACGGCGGACAGCTTTTTCCGAAATGTCGAAGCCCAGCGGGCGAATCAAATGCAGCCGGCAGCCGGTGGCAGCACAGGTGCGGGCGATGTTGCCGCAGTTCTGCGGGATCTCCGGTTCTACCAGTACGATGTTCAGCATTTTCTCACCTCGGGAATCTATTGTATTCCAAAGTTTCCACAAAATCAATCTAAAAATTGTATTTTTTCAAACTTTTTTTAAGAAATTTGCAAAAATGGTTTTTTGCACCGTATAATTGCAATAAATATGTGAAATTTTTCATAAATCCTTGATTTTGAAGAAAAAACGTTCGAGAATGGCGGACAAATGTCCACGGGCTTAAACCCCAAATTATGAAAACTGCCAATAAAGTGCCGCCAGATGTTATGGGTAAGGAAAAACCGGTGGCAAAAGATTGACTTTTTTTCTCTTTTATGAAATAATATTGAGGTTAAATTTAAGAAATAAGAGGGGATTTATTATGATCCAATCCAGAACACATAACTGCGGCGAGCTGCGGCTTGGCGACGCCGGCAAGAAGGTTACCATCGTCGGCTGGCTGGAAAATGTCCGGGAAGTCGGCTCTAATTTTGCATTTTTGGTGCTGCGGGACTACTACGGCACCACCCAGGTGGTCATCGAGACCGAGGAAATGATGCAGACCATCAGAGGCATCAACAAGGAATCTACCATTTCCGTCACCGGCACTGTCCGTGAGCGTGAGAGCAAGAACACCAAGATCCCCACCGGTGAGATCGAGGTGGTGCCCGAGGCAATTTCTATCCTCGGCAAGTGCCGCCACAATCAGCTGCCCTTTGAGATCAACAAGTCCAAGGATGCCGACGAGAACGTCCGCCTGAAGTACCGTTTCCTTGACCTGCGCAATCCTGCGGTCAAGTCCAACATTATCCTGCGCTGCCAGGTGGTTGCCGAGCTGCGCCGGCTGATGACCGAAAAGGGCTTCCTGGAGATCACCACGCCTATCCTGACCGCATCCAGCCCCGAGGGTGCCCGTGACTATCTGGTACCTGCCAGAAATCACCCCGGCAAGTTCTATGCGCTGCCTCAGGCTCCCCAGCAGTTCAAGCAGCTGCTGATGACCTCCGGCTTCGACAAGTATTTCCAGATCGCACCCTGCTTCCGTGATGAGGACGCCCGTGCCGACCGTACCCCCGGCGAGTTCTATCAGCTGGATATGGAAATGGCCTTTGCCACCCAGGAAGATGTGCTGAGCACGCTGGAAGACGTGCTGGTGCCCGTATTTGAAAAGTACGGCAAGTATCAGAGAGTTTCTCCCGCACCTTTCCGCCACATTTCCTTCAACGATGCTATGGAGCGCTACGGCTCCGACAAGCCCGACCTGCGTATCGATCTGGAGGTGCAGGACATATCTGCTGAGGTACAGGGCTGCGGCTTCGGTCCTTTCGAGGGCGCAACTGTCAAGGCTGTGGTTGTGGATGACTTTACCCAGGCAAGAAAGTGGATCGACAAGCTGCTCGTTGACGTGGAAGTCCAGACCGGCAATAAGGCCTGCTGGATCAAGGTGGACGAGAATGGTGAGCTCACCGGCGGCGTCTCCAAATTCTTAGCAGATTACAAGGATGTGCTGATTGCCAAGCTGAACCTGAAGCCCGGCTCTTTCGTATGTATGGCTGCAGGCAAGAAGCTGGCCGCTCAGAAGACTGCCGGCGTGATCCGCACCCTGCTGGGCAAGCGTGTTCCCGGTCACTTTGATGAAGAGCAGTACGCAATCTGCTGGATCGTTGACTTCCCCATGTACGAAATGGGCGAGGAGTCCGGGCAGCTGGAATTTTGCCACAATCCCTTCTCTATGCCCCAGGGCGGTATGCAGACTCTGCTGGATGCCGAGGGCGATATTGAGAAGCTGCTGGCCATCAATGCCAACCAGTACGACCTGGTTGTTAACGGCTATGAGTCCGCATCCGGTGCTGTCCGTAACCACGATCCCGAGATCATGGTCAAGGCATTCCAGATGGTGGGTCTGGGCGAAGAGGACGTCAAGGCAAAGTTCCCCGCAATGTACAATGCCTTTACCTATGGCGCACCTCCCCACGCAGGTGCAGCCCCCGGCGTTGACCGCCTGATCATGCTGCTGACCGGCGAGGAGTCCATCCGTGAGGTCATTACCTTCCCCATGAACAAGAATGCGCAGGATCTGATGATGGGCGCACCCACTACCGTAGACCAGCATCAGCTGGACACCGTGCATATCGCACTGGTAGAAGAATAAAAAATAAGGACTGCTGTAGCAATACAGCAGTCTTTTTTTGCTAAAGTAGTCTTGGCCCCCTCACTGAGGGGGCTGGCAGAAATCTTTGATTTCTGACTGGGGGAGTTGTACGATTTCCTCCTTAGCTGTCATCCCGAGCGGAATGAAATGGAGTCGAGGGTTCTACGGCAGTTCTTGGCTGCGAAGATTCCTCGATTCCGCTTCGCTTCACTCGGAATGACAAAGGGCGGATTGAAAATCCGCCCCAGTGAAACGCATAAGAAAAGCCACTTCCCTCAAAGAGGGAGGCGAGGCAGCGGCAAAGAAGGTGAGCCGCCGAGGTCTCGGCGGCTCAAAGCAAAGAGGAAAGAAAAAGGAAGAAACTTGTTTATCCCAGCGCAAAGAACTGCACAGGATCCATTGCTACATCATTGCAGCTGACGCTGAAATGCAGATGATCCCCCAACGCATGTTCGATCAATGCGGTGTTGCCCACCTTGCCAATGGTCTGACCCAGTGTTACCGTATCGCCGACCTTTACGGACGGATCACTATCCAAGCTGGAATAGGTGGTAACATAGCCGCCGCTGTGATGGATCACCACAGTCGTACCCATAACATCATCTTCGAATACGGAATGCACGGTGCCGTCCGCTGCGGCGCAAACCTCAGTTCCGGCTTCCGCGGCAATATCGATGCCGTTGTGCACCCGCCAATCCCGGGTGGTTTCATTATAGCTCAGCGCGTCCATAGAGTAGCCGGAGATAGTCTGCCCGGATACCGGATAGCCGGTTTTGATGGGCGCTTGGGTTTCGCTGGGCTGCGTAGGATCCTCGCTGTTGGGTTGTGTCGCGATTGCGGCGATATCATCATTGGGGTCAATGACCCCCACATCCAGCGACGGATCGTCGGTTTGCGGGTCTTGCGTGTTTGCATTTCGGTAGTACATATAGCCGGAAATCCCGATGGCAGTTGCGCACAGGATCAGGGCTATGTAGTAGCCCTTGCCGGCAAATTTGCCTGTATTTTTTCTGCTTTTCATTGTAAGCACCTCCGAAGCTAAGTATTACCGATTTTCTGGATTCTAAACCAAACTATGGAAAATTTCCTGCACGCAAAAAATATTCTGCTCTGCGGGGCAGAAAATGAATTGACATCTGGCAAATTTTCGCTATATTTATAATTGTCGTTTTATAACGAAAAATAACCTAAAGAAACGGGGGAGGATAATGTCCAAGGAACTCATCAGGCTCCGGGATCTTACCATGGAGTTCGACGGGGAGCGTATACTCGACAGTATTAATCTCTATATCAACGATCACGAATTTTTAACCTTACTGGGCCCCTCCGGCT
>JAZNNE010000008.1:0-22772 GCA_045580125.1 Faecousia sp.
CAGCAATGTCAGTCACGAAGGTGTTGTAATCGCTGTTCCATGTGAACACAGCGGTGGGAGCATCGGTCAGACGAGCATTGACATAAGTACCGTTCTGATAAATGTCAATGTAGGTCTTTGCCTCGTTTCCAAAGTACAGCCGGTAGCCACCGGTGACTTCTTCAACGTAAACGTCGACGCCCTCGGTCATAGTGGTGGAAGTGGACAGGTAGTAATCCTTATTGGCAGTGGTGCCGATAAAGGACAGAACGCCCTTCTTATCACCGGTATCAGCTGCCCACTTGTAGGCAACGCCAACACTGGGCTGACCGACCAGCTCATAGGTGGGGTCAACGGGAGCGGGCTCGGTGGGCTCCTCAGTGGGCTCAGTGGGAGTGGTGGGCTCCTCAGAAGGCTCGGTGGGAGCAACAGTGGGCTCAGTAGGAGCTACAGTGGGCTCCGTGGGAGCCACGGTAGGCTCGGTGGGAGCTACCGTGGGCTCGGTGGGAGTCGTGGGCTGGGGATCGATCGCGCCAGTCTGGGCATAGAAGCGAGCGGGGAACTGGGTAATATCAACGTTACCGGCGTTCATATAGCTCAGCTTGGATGCGCTCAGAGTGTCGAAGGTCGTGCCGCTGCTGTTGGTATAAGTACCCAGATAGTAAGGCGTGCCAGCAATGTCAGTCACGAAGGTGTTGTAATCGCTGTTCCATGTGAACACAGCGGTGGGAGCATCGGTCAGACGAGCATTGACATAAGTACCGTTCTGATAAATGTCAATGTAGGTCTTGGTCTCGCCAACCATGAAGTACATACGATATCCACCGGTAACAGTCTCAACGTAAACGTCGACACCATCAGCCATGGTAGTAGAGGTGGACAGATAGTAAGTCTGGTTTGCAGAGGTACCAATGAAGGTCAGCAGGCCTTCTGCTGCGCCGGTATCAGCAGCCCACTTATAGGCAACACCGACAGAGGGCTGACCGATCACTTCGTAGGTAGGAGTGCCGGGAGCAGGCTCAGTGGGAGTCTCGGAGGGCTCGGTAGGAGTCTCAGAAGGCTCGGTGGGAGTGCTGGGCACAGTAGGAGTACTGGGCTCAGTGGGAGTGGTGGGTTCAACGGGGTTTTCACCCTTAACATAGGAATCCAGAGTACAGCCCTGGTCGAACTCAATGGTGCCATTATAGTTCTTCAGATAGCCGGTAACGGTGATGGTATCGCCGACATTGATCTGATCAGCGCCATCGCCAGCCAGGCGGTAGCACTTGATGGGCTTGTTCTCGCGGCCTTCAACAATGATGGTCACGGTAACATTGCCGTACTGATCGCTGTAAGGAGTGTCAACGCTGGTGATCACACCGGTCAGGGTGTGTGCGTCTAACATCATGCCGCCGGGTGCCAGATCATAGGCAGCGTCGACGATCTCCTGCATAGTCATCTCAACAACAGGCGCATCGGGCTCGTCGGGATCAGCAGGAATATGCTCAACGATCCAGCCGTTCTTGATCTGGGCGGTACCGTTGTACTGACCCAGGGAGCCGTAAATGGTAACAGTGTCGCCCTTAACAGGCTTGACATCCATTGCGTCGTAGCGAACAGTACCATCGGCATTGTAGGTGCCGTAGATGGTCAGGACGTTACCCTGCTCATCAGCAATGTACATATTACCATAAGTGGTGTTATATACACTAACGATTTCACCGGTAACCTTATACTTAATGGTGGTGTACTCATCCAGCTCAGCACCGAAGATCAGCGCCTGCTCAATGGTGATGACAGCGCCGTCGGTGGTGGGCAGCTGAGGAACATCTTCGCTGGGGTTAGCGGGGATCTTGTAATCCCAGGAAGTGGTGAAGTTCTCGTCCTCACCGGTAATGGTAGCAGTCAGCTTAAAGTTGACAGCCTCATCACCGCGGACAACCTTAACGGTAACAGTACCGTTGCCATTGTCAACGATTGCAACGCCGCTGTTGTCGGTGGTCCACTTGATCTCGACCTTCTTGCCCTCGATGGTGTAAACACTTCTGCGGACAAAGTCTTCCGTAACGGTGGTAGCGCTGCTGGTAGCGGGATACAGAGCCTTCAGCTCTTCAAATGCCTTCTCCTCCTCGCTGACCTTGGTCTCCTTCAGAGTTGCCAGGTGAGCGACAAAGTTCTCGGTATCCAGAGTGCCGGCGTTGTCGCCGGTAACCTTGGAAACGTCAGAAGCGCTGATGGTCTTGTAGGTGCCATAAGTGCCGAAGTAGAAGTTGGTGGGAGTGCCGTCGACATCCAGCTCGCAAGTAAAGGACTGAATATCAGCATTCCACTTCAGGACCTTGGTGGGAGAAGTGGTGAAGACCACATTGTTATGATACTTGGCAGTAGACTCAGAGTACTGTCTTACGATCTCAATGTAGTTCTTGGTATTGCCGTCCATAAAGTACAGACGGTAGCCGCCGGAAACGGTCTCAACATAGACATCGACTGCAGCGGCAGGATCCTGAGTCGTGGCGAAATAGAAGCCATCCATAGCGCCGGACAGATACAGGTTCTTGCCCAGATTCTTCTGGTTCAGGAACAGCTTGTAAGCCTTGCCGGTCTTGGGAGAGGTTACGATCTCAGGGATGATGGTGGTAGAGGAAATATCCTCATCTTCAGAAGGTGCGTCTGTGCCGGTATCCTTCCAGCTGTCCAGAGTACAGCCCTGATCGAACTCAATGGTGCCATTGTAGTTCTTCAGATAACCGGTAACGGTGATGGTATCACCCTCGCCGATCTTGTCAGCACCATTGCCCGCCAGGCGGTAGCACTTGATGGGCTTGTTCTCGCGGCCTTCAACAATGATGGTCACGGTAACATTGCCGTACTGATCGCTGTAGGGAGTGTCAACACTGGTGATTACACCGGTCAGGGTGTGTGCGTCAAACATCATACCACCGGGTGCCAGCTCGTATGCGGCATCGACGATCTCCTGCATAGTCATATCGACTGCGGGCTCATCATCATCGCCGGTACCGGGGATGTGATCAACGATCCAGCCGTTCTTGATCTGTGCAGTGCCGTTATACTGACCCAGGGAGCCGTAAATGGTAACAGTGTCGCCCTTAACAGGCTTGACATCCATTTCGTCATAGCGAACAGTACCGTCGGCATTGTAGGTGCCGTAGATGGTCAGGACGTTGCCCTTCTCATCCATAATGTACATATTGCCGTACTGGGTGTTGTAAACATTGACGATCTTACCGGTAACCTTGTACTTGATGGTGGTGTAGTCAGACAGAGTAGCGCCATGAGCCAAAGCCTGCTCAATGGTGATCACTGCGCCGTCAACGGTGGGCAGATCAGGAATGTCTGCGCTGGGCTTGGCAGGGATCTTGTAATCCCAGGAAGTGGTATAGGTCTCATCGCCGGTAATGGTAGCGGTCAGCTTGAAGTTGACAGCCTCATCGCCACGGGCGACCTTAACGGTAACAGTGCCGTTGCCGTTGTCAACGATCTTGACAGCGGAGTTATCAGTGGTCCACTTAATGTTGACCTTCTTGCCCTCAACCGTGTAGTAAGCTCTGCGGATGAAGCTCTCGGTAACAGTAGTGGGGTTCTGGGTTGCGGGATAATCAGACTTCAGCTCTTCAAAAGCCTTCTCCTCTGCGCTGACCTTGGTCTCCTTCAGGGTAGCCAGGTGTGCAACGAAGTTGGTCTCGTCCAGAGCAGATGCATTTTCGCCGGTAACGCGGGTTACATCGGAGCCGCTCATAGTCTGGTAGGAGCTGTATGTACCGAAGTAGTAGTCGCACTTCTCACCGTCGATCTCCAGATCGCAGGTGAAGGACTTGATAGCGTCGTTCCACTTCAGCACCTTGGTGGGCTTGGTGGTGAAGATGACGTTATTGTGATACTTGCCGGTAGACTCAGAGTACTGTCTGACGATCTCCAGGTAGTTCTTCACGCCGCCCTTCTTGAAGTACAGACGGTAGCCGCCGGAAACTTCCTCCACATAGACATCGATTGCCTCGGTGTGGTCATCGGAGGTAGCGTAGTAGAAGCCATCCATCTCGCCGGTCAGGTACAGGTTCTTGCCCAGAGTCTTCTGGTGCAGGAAGAACTTGTAAGCAGTGCCGGTCTTGGGGTTGGAAACGATCTCTGCTACAACGGTGGAAGCAGAAATGTTTTCATCTGCAGGAGGAATATCGGAGCCGGTATCCTTCCAGCTGTCCAGAGTACAACCCTGTGCAAACTGAATGGTACCATGGTAGTTCATCAGGTAACCGGTAACGGTAACCGTGTCGTCAACACCGATCTTGTCAGCGCCGTCGCCGGACAGACGATAGCACTCGATGGTCTTGCCGTTGACCTTGATAGCAACCGTAACATTCTTGTAGCCGGGGTCATAGGGGGTCTTGATCTTGGTGATCACACCGGTCAGGGTTGCCTTGTAAGGCAGAGTCTCGCCGTCAGCCAGAGCGAATGCTGCATCCAGGATCTCAGCAACACTGTCAGGAGCCTTGATCTCAGAGCCGGTCTTTTCAACGTGGATCAGCTGGCTTCCCTGCTCGAACTCGATCTTGCCCTCATAGTTAACGATGTAACCCTTGACGGTAATGGTATCACCGATCAGCAGGCTGTCTGCGCCTTCACCGGCAATGCGGTAGCACAGCATGGGATACTCGGGATAGCCGTCAACCACGATGGTAACGGAAACGTTGCCATAGGAGGGGTTGTAGGGAGAGTTGATAGCGGTGATCTTACCAGTCAGAGTAGCAATATACTTCAGAGCCTGGCCATTTTCCAGAGCATAGGCATCCTTCAGGATCTGACCCATATCATCAGGAGCATCAACAGCTTCGCCCTTGATGACGTCTTCCAGGATACAACCCTGGTCGAACTCGATCTTACCGTTATAGTTCTTCAGCGTACCGGTAACGGTAATGGTATCGCCGATCTGCAGGTCCTTGGCGCCGTCGCCCTTCAGGCGGTAGCACTCGATGGGCTTGTCTTCGCGGCCGGTAACGACCATGGTTACGGTGATATTCTGATAATCTTCACTCCAAGCAGTGTTGATTCTGGTGATGACACCAGTCAGAGTAACCGCATAGTCCATAGACTCGCCGGACTCCAGCTTGTATGCCTCGTCGACGATCGCTGCCATATCGTTATTGACCTTGGGCAGCAGGTGGTTCCAGCTGAAGGAAACACTGTCAGTGCCGTTGGAAACGGTGGCAGTCAGGACATAGTTTACGTCCTTATCAGACTGTTCATTGACGTCGATGGTAACCATACCGTCTTCGCCTACAACAATCTTGACATATTCCTCGCCTACGTCAACGGACCAAACAATAATGCAGTCCTTGCCGTTAACGGGAACCTTGCCAATGCGCTGGAAATCGCGGGGTGTCTTTTCACCCGCATCCTTGTACATCGTTTTGATGTATGCAAGCGCGGATTCCAGTTCGGCCTTAGTAACATCTGTATTGGCGGGAGGTGTATCGGTCTGCTCTGTTCCGAACCAGTTGAACGGATCGAGGAACAGGAGCGTGCCCACACCGGCACCAAGCAGTAATGCTACAATCAGGCTCCAAATGATTATCTTTTTCTTCATAGCTTGCTCCTTTGATATCAATTGATTGTAATATTATCTGCGGAGAACACTTTGATCTGGTAAGAGCCGTTGTAGTAGTCGACGATGCCTCTTACATCAATGGTCTTACCTTCATAAATATCTGCTTTGACCAGATTGCCATCCTTGTCTGTCAGAACAGTGGTGCGGACATCCACATACTGACCATCAACAACGCAAGTAAGCGTAAATGCGCCCTTGGAAGCGCTGCCTTCCGTCTTGGTGGTGTAGGAATCCACAACAGTCAGCCCCTTCATTTCAATTGAGGTGCTCATTGCCATTGCAGCATACTTATTTTCTGTTTCGTTACCCTCGTCATCGACGGTGGTAACCTTGCCGTTCAGGAATTTATCTGCATCCGTAGTAACAAATGCAGGTGCATTTCCCTCACTGAGCTTCTGGATGTTGCCCGGATCGTCGGGCTTCATCATACGGTAGTTCAGGTCAGATACCTGCCAGGTGCCGCCAGCTTCGTAATACTGGACAGAGCCAACAATGCGGACTTCGTTGCCCACGGTCAGGATCTCCATGCCCTTGCCGTTGAGGTTATAGCCATAATATACGGCCATACCGTAGTACATATCAGTTTCGGCGTCGTAAGCTTCCACATAAACGCTGTTGCTGTCGTTTACGGTAATAACGCCGTTAAAAGCGACCTTCATATTGGAGTAACTCTCAATATTCGTGCGCAGCTCCTTAATTGTCAGCTCCACAGCATCGCCGTAATAGAAATCGGGATCCTTCTGTCCGGAGTAGACATTCAGCTTCTGCGCCTTGGCCTGCTCGATTGCAGCCATACAGGTCGTGCCGTACTGATTATTTGCAGAGTTGCTGGCGATTGCCAGACCGTTCTGCAGCAATTCGATATTCAGGTTGCGGTATTCGCTGTTTTCATCGGTTTTGTACCAGATCCAGGACAAATACCGATCGCCGGTGGAGTCGGCTTCCCATACAGCGGAATCACTTTCCAGTACGATGGAAACGGCATTTTTCAGCTTTTCCTTGGTGAAGTTGGAAGCCTTCTTGCCGTACTCCTCGATCTTGCCGGTGGATTCCGGGGTGTTCACAGCCAGATAACGGGCTTTCAGAACACCAGTGGAAATCACGGAAGCCGGTACGTGGAAATGGGTCGTATCGCCGTCAATGAACTGCTTGACAGTTACTTCTTGCTTAACTGTTGCAGAATTCATATCCAGCTTAACAGATGCCGCGTAGTCCACATCCTGAGCAGGAGTGGTTGCGGGAGTTGTGGGATCTGTGTTTCCGGAGTTTTGCGCCGGTCCACAGCCGGCCATAAGACCGGCTATGAGACACAGAGCCATCAATAAACATAATAATCTCTTCTGCATAAGCATTCAAAAATTAGTTGTAGTATTCACATTCTTCAATTGCGTAGCGGAATGCATCAGCAATCTGGGCATCTACATCGCCGGTCATAACCAGGCACTGGCTCATCAGAGAACCAACCTGATCACGGGCAGTGGAAGAACCGTTGAATGCGGGAGAGGTGTAGTATGCACTCTCCTGCTCCAAGCAGACCTTGGCAGACAGAGCAGCAACATAGTCGCCGCCGTTAGCGCTGTCCAGGTACTCCTTGTAGACGGGGTTCTCAGCAACGGACTTCAGTACGGGAACGTAACCGGAAGCCATGCCGAACTCAGCCTGGAATTCAACAGTGGTGGTCAGGAACTTAACAAACAGCCAGGAAGCAACGACTTCCTGAGGATTGCTCTTCTGGAAGATGCAGAGGCTGGGGCCCTGAGAAATAACCTTCTTGTTATTTGCATCAACCTGAGGAATGGTAGCGATGCCAACCTCGAAGGGGTAAGCGCCGTCAACCATATCGGGACGCTGGTGGGTTGCACCTGCGGAAGAACCGATGGACATATAGCTCTTGGTGCCGGTCTGTGCAGTGAATAGGCCGGAGGTATAAGCACCGTACAGCTCCTGAGTGGTTACATAACCGCTCTGGTACCAGCTGTTGAACTCCTTAACGAATGCACGGTTCTGCTCGTTGTCGAACAGGTAGTGGTCGCCGGAAGCGCTGGTGTAGTCGGAACCGTACTGCTCACACATAGTGATGAACCAGTTGGCCTCGGAGTCGTAGCCCAGAGGAATGCAAGCGGGGTCAATAGCCTTGATCTGTGCGCACAGAGCCTTCAGCTCGTCCCAGGTGGTGGGAACGGTCAGGTTGTTTGCCTCGAAGAAGGTCTTGTTGTAGTACAGAACCTCGGTAGACTTACTCAGAGGCATGGTGTACATCAGACCGTCGCCGAATTCCTTACCTTCATTGTAGTAGCCTTCAATGAAGTCAGCCTTCTGTGCATCGGTCAGACCCAGGGTCTCGGTGGTGCCGTCGGCACGGGTAACCTCGATGGTGCTGTCGATCAGGCCGTCCAGAGTGGTAACAGTGCCTGCCAGGTTGTACAGCGCAACGTGGTCGGGATAGCAGTAAGCAATGTTGGGCTGGTTGCCAACGGTGATTTCCTTACTGATCTGGTCACGAACATCGTCGTAGCCGCCCACCTGCTCGTGGACGATTGTGATGTTGGGATACAGCTTGTTGAACTCAACAATGTATGCATCCAGAACATCGCGCAGGTTTTTACCCATGGTGTGGTAGAAATGAATCTCTACCGCGCTGCCATCATAGCCGGTCTCGGGAACCGTGAAATTGATGCTGCCGGGAGCAGAACTGCCTGCGGGATTCTTTGTGCCGCCACAAGCTACGAGGCCAACGACCATCACAGCCAGCAGAAGCAATGCCAGGATTCTTTTCATGTTTGTTCGTTCCTTTCTATATATAAAATTTGTTTTTCTTTATCAGGCCTTTGTATAACGCGGGTCTGTATATAGACTTGAAAATTTTATCTGTAGAAATACATCTACGCTATGCGCTTAGCCCTTAATGCCGCTGCGGCTGACGCCTGCCATAATATACTTACGCAGGAAAATAAATACCAGGAACAGCGGTGCAGATACCAGCGCAACTGCAGCCATCTGCACTGGGAAGTCCACATTGCCGCTGGCGTCGGTAAAGGCGTTTCGCAGACCGTTGGTGATCAGCTCGTATGCCTTGTCCTTGGTAACCAGACGAGGCCAAATGTAGGAGTTCCAAGCGCCCATCATCTTCAGGATGGTAATGGAGATCAGCGTAGGCAGTGCCAACGGAACCATGACCTTCCAAAGGTACTTCAGATCCGAAGTTCCGTCCACCTTCGCTGCCAGATATAGCTCGTTGGGAATCTGCAGGAAGTTTTGTCGCAAAAGGAAAATATAGAACACACTGACCAGGAAAGGAATAATCAAAACCTGGTAGGAATCCAACCAGCCCCATCGGGAAACGGTAGCATAGTTGGTAATGGTGAACAGCTCGCCGGGGATCATCATCGTAGCAAGCAGTGCGGTAAACAGTGCATCCCTGCCCTTGAACTCCAAACGGGCAAAGGCAAATGCGGAAAGCACGGTGATAACCAGGGACAGCAGTGTAGAAACCACACCAACGATCATGGTGTTTAGGAACAGTCTGCCCAGGTTTGCAGTTGTAAATGCTCGGGCATAGTTGCTGAACATGATCTTTGTCGGCCAGAAGGTGGGAATGTTGCGCTTGTATTCCTCCAGCGACTTCAGCGAAGAAATGATCATCCAGTAGAAGGGGAACAGAACGATCACCGCCATAACGAGCAAGAACAGATATGTGAAGAACTTCACTACAATTTTCGTATAATCACGGCTGGCAATTCGGTCGCAGGTGCTCAGCAACAGGAACGGCTGCATAAAGGGAATAAACATTCCTACCAGCAAATACAGCAATGCACTTTCGGCGTCATTAGAGCGGTACACATCAAATATAGACATATACTGCAATACTGCACCCCAAATGCTAAAGCCAAGTGCCACAAAGCTTACAGCCAGGCAGAAAATTGCTACAAGCATGGAAATACCAGGGTTAGGTGCACTTAAGACTGCAATAACCATAATGGCGACAGACACCAAACAAGCCGCCAAAGGCAATAAAGTAAGAAGAAGCAGTTTTTTGCGCCGATTTGTCTTCTTGTTGTTTGCCGTCTCCTGATACAAATCGGAGATACTACCTAAAACCCATAATTGACACACGGGAATCCATGCCAGCCAGGCTTTTGCCAAGTCGCGGTATCTTGCGATCGTAAAGAGTGCAAGAGCGGTCATAACATAAAGCAGGATTGAAAGTACGGCAATTACGATTGCAACAACCAAATCAGACGTTGCAGAAGGTACAAGTTCGCCGAAGTAAGACATAATCTCTGTAAGATTCATTATTCTTGCACCCCCTTAGAAATGGACTTTCTTCTTGCTGACCCAGCCGTTGATCAGGGTAACAACAAGAATGATTCCAAACAGAATCAGCGCCGCCGCGCTGGCGCGGCCTTCCATATCACGCTCCAGAGAGTCGTAAACAAGACCGACCATAGTGTTCAGTGTGCCACGTCTTCCGCCGGCAGGTGCCATATCCTCGCCGAAAATACCGACGATGGAGCTGTACTCCTTAAAGCCGCCGATAAAGCCGGTGATAACAACATAGGCGATCATGGGAGAAAGCAGAGGCACGGTGATTTTGGAGAATACTCTTCTGCGGGGTGTGCCGTCAACCTTGGCAGCATCGTAATACTGTCTGTTGATGCTTTGCAGACCGCCCAGCAGAACCAGAATCTTGAACGGCAGAGCGTTCCATACAATATAAACTACCAGCACCGTGATATTGGCAGCATAGGTAGAGCCGGAGTTGATCCAGTTGACACGCTGTCCGCCGAAGAACTCAATAACATAGTTAACGATACCTGCAGTGTCTACCAACTCATTGGCTGTGCCGAAGAAGCTGCCAACGATATTAAACATAGCAGCGAACACCATGCCGATGGCGATAGAGTTGGTAACATAAGGCAGGAAGAAGATGGTTTGCAGGGTTTTTTGCAGGGGTTTGATGGAATTCAGGGCAACTGCAATCAGCAGTGCCAGAATCGTAGAGAGCGGAACGGTCAAAACACACAGCAGCACTGTGGTTTTCAGGCTCTGCTGGAAACTGTTGTTTTCGATGACCTTTTGGAAATTCTCAAAGCCAAACTCAAACTGTGCGCCACCTACCGCGCTGATGCCGCCATAACCTTCCAGAAAGGCGATTCTCACCGTATTGATGATGGGCCAAACCGTAAAGATCAACAGCAGCACAATTGCCGGCGACAGGTACAGCCACGCCTTCCATTGTTGCTTGTTTTCTACCATATTACTTCACCTCAACGTCCAGCCGCTCCTCGGTCTCGGCATTAAACACAAAGACCTTGTGAGGCTTCAGATCGAAACGGACCGTACTTTGGCTCAGGTCGATCTTGTTGTCAGCATTGATGATAGAACGGATCACGGGGTTAGCAGATGCGCTGTGGGTAGAAACCACGCTGACATCGCGACCCATAACCTCCACATTGCTTACATTGCAGGTAAGCTTGCCATTCTCGCTCAGCTCGAAGCCTTCAGGACGAATGCCAACAATAACAGTCTGATCCTCTGCACCGGTTACATTCAGAACAGCTTCCTCACCGATGTACAGCTTGCCGCCCTCGATCTTGCCGTTAAAGACATTGACGGGAGGCGTGCCCAGGAACTTGGCGACGAACAGATTGATGGGATCGTCGTAGACATCCTGCGGCTTGCCGATCTGCTGTACAACACCCAGCTTCATAACCACGATCATATCGGAGATGCTCATTGCCTCTTCCTGGTCGTGGGTAACGAAAACGGTGGTAATGCCGGTTTCCTTCTGAATGCGGCGGATCTCTTCACGGGTCTGCAGTCTCAAACGGGCGTCCAGGTTGGAAAGGGGCTCGTCCAACAGCAGAACTCTGGGCATCTTGACCAGGGCACGTGCGATTGCAACACGCTGCTGCTGACCGCCGGAAAGCTCGTTGGGCTTGCGATCCATCAGCTCGTCAATCTGGACCAGCTTAGCAGCCTCGTAGGCCCGCTCCAGCATCTGATTCTTGGACATCTCGTCCTTGCCCTTCAGATTCTGCAGGGGGAACATGATGTTCTGCTTAACGGTCATATGGGGATACAGTGCATAGTTCTGGAACACCAGGCCGATGCCGCGGTTTTCAGTAGACAGATCAGTAACATCATCTTCGCCGAAGAAGATTCTGCCGCTGGTGGGCTTCTGCAGACCGCTGATCATATACAGCGTGGTGGACTTGCCGCAGCCGGAAGGTCCCAGCAAGCCAATCAGTTTGCCGTCAGGGATTTCGAAGGTGAAATCGCTGACAGCGACTACCTCTGTGCCGGCTTTTTTGTCCCGGCTGGGGAAGATTTTTGTAAGATTCTGTAATGTAACTTTCATATGAACCCCTTCCAATTATATTTAAATTTAATTAAGCACAAATTAATAGTCTTGCTTCTTTGCCTGCTCTTCGTGGATGCGGTTGATGTAATCGACCCGTTCCTGAGCAGTGGCAAAAACCTTTTGACTTGTAATATCCACCACAACGGTACCGGCAAGCCGGTCGTGAATGGCGGCGCGGTCTCTGCTGACCGCCACGCAGACAATCTGCAGAATCAGCAGCAGCGCAATGACGACCAAACCGATGATGTTTAACGATCCCCAGAAGATCATTAAAATAATGTATACCGGCACCATAATTTCAATGGTGTATTTACCCAATAGCGTCCGGACAAACAGCTGCAGTGCTGAGATCTTCACGCCGTCGATGCGGACAACGCCCACTCCGAAGCACATCTTGCCAACGGTCCGTCCGTTTTTCAGGATCAGCGGTACCGCAAACTCAAGAACCAGTGTTGCCGCCAAAATTCCCAACGTAGCGGAAAGCACCATCAGGGTAACCACCATATCGTAGGCTTTTCTTACTTCCTGATCCGCATTCAGATCTTTCTGAATTGTTTCAAGTGTTTTCTGATATTCCGCCTGCTCCTGCGGTGTCATCGCATCGTAGGTTTCCTTATCAATATCCAGCTCGATGCCGTATTGTGCCTCATAACTGTCGTAGGCATTCTGAACCGTCTGATAATAGCCATCGTAACCCGACATTGTAGAAATACCGAGCGCCGCGCCGACTGCCAAAACACTCAGCAGCATCAGATCCAGCATCCAGGCCGCTATTCTTTTCCAACTGTTTGCTCTTTGAAGGTCCATAATTTCATTCCTTCTTATAGTTTTGCCCGCTCCCGCAGCTTTTCAAGCCAGCTGCCGGGAATCCGCAGGTCTCCCCTGCCCACACCTAAAAAGATGCCGGGCTTATTGTCGCCGTGATAGTCGCTGCCGCCACTGGGCAGTAGCTGAAATTGCGCTGCGATCTCCTGCGCCAACGCCGTTTGCTGCGGCGTGTATTTGGAATAGTATACTTCCATCGCATCCAGTCCGGCCTCAACTGCCTCGGGCAGGAATGCCCGCAGCCGATCTTCATCCAGACTTAAAAACGGATGTGCCAACACCGCCACCGCACCGATGGACTTGATAAAGCGGATCGCATCAAACGCATCCAACCGCTGAGGCGGCACGTAGAAGCCGCTGGCTTCCGACATATATTGCTTAAACGCATCCTGAATGGATGATACATAACCCAGACGGGTCATTTCCGCGCCGATCACCGCACGGTTGACATAGTCGCCGGACTGGCTTTTGATCTTATCGTAGTCCAGTTCAATTCCGGCTTCCAGCAGGCGCTGGATCAGCGCTCGGTTGCTTTTTTCTTTCTCCCGGTGCAGATCCTCTAAAAGGCTTGTGATCTCGGCGTAATGCTCCGGACGGATAAACAAGCCAAGGATATGCAGCTCCGCATCGCCGTACTGCGTGGAAAACTCCACACCCGGTACAGCCTCCACCGAACTGGTCTGAGCAGCTTCCGTAAACTCCTGCAGACCTGCCACCGTATTATGGTCGCACATCACCACAGCACACAGCTGCAGCTGCTGCGCCTGCCGGAGCAGCTCCGCCGGAGAACAGGTTCCGTCAGAAAAATATGAGTGGGTATGCAAATCACAAAGTGTCATCTGTTTACCCCTTTTTCCGGCTTCCGGTTTTGAACAGGCCCTTCAAAATCTCTTTTGCTGCCTGATCATAATCATCGCCGGGAACTACATAATCGCAAATCTCAGCATTCCTTGTTTCAGCATCCAGCGCCAGGATGCGGCTGACCATCTCTTTGTTGCTCAGATTCTTTTCCAGAACTGCGGCCACCAGATCCCGCTTTTGCCGTTTGATATACACCGTAGCCACGTTGGGGAAATTTGTCTTCAGCGACATTGCGCCGCAGATATCCATAACCGTCAGCACATGGCTGCCGGACGCGAGGATCTTCTCCACGTCCTTCTTGCAGGAGCCGTAGCAATGACCGGCGTACATCGTCGATTCAAACAGCTCGCCTTTTTCCTGCATATCGCGGAATGCTTCCAGAGAAATGTAATGATACCATTCGCCGCCGTGCAGACCCACAGTTGCATCCGTGGTATAGCTGATAAGCTTTTCGAATTTCTTCCCCCGCCTCATCAGCCGCTTGGCGATATCGGTCTTTCCGCTGCCGGAGGGACCTACCAGAACTACAATGCCCGGCTGCTCCGGATTGAAGCCCTGGCTCTTGGTGCTGTAGCTATCGGAGATGATCTCCACCAGCTTCAGAAACTCATCATAGGTATTCACCGCCAGAACGCCGGTAGCATCCTGATTCCAGGGTCGGCGCATCAAAATAGGATAGGCTGCATTGGAACGGGCAACATTGTGCAAGCCGTCGTCAAAGAGGATATCCACATCGATCTTATCCTTGCGGGAGCCCATATAAATATGGTCCGCCGGGATCTCCGGAAACTCCTGTGCAATGCGTTCTGCGCGAATGCTCATAAACTGGGGATACACGGAAGTGGATACAAAGACCTCTGTCAGCTGAGAAAGCTTCTTGACAAACTGACGTGCCCCCTTGAAGACGGGTTGATTGCGGTAAAACTCCGGATCCTGGAAGATCTCAAAAATTACATCTGCGCGGGTGCCCAGTTTTCCCCAGCGATCCACCTCGTAAATGCTCAGCGGGGGATCAAACTTATATTTTTCATTGGCAAGACGGATGGCATAGGGCACACACTCCAGCAGCACATCGTCAATATCTAAGGCTGTCGAGAGCCTGAACTTTCGGTCCATCGTTTCACCGCCTAAACTGCAATCCTCACAGATATCAGGGCGCCCCCACACGGAGCTGTGGATATATGTCCCCACTATCCGATAATAAGTTGATTGTATTATAACACTGTCCACAGATAAAAGCAACCGAGAAAACCAAAATTTCGGCACATTTTTAAGAAATTTTCCACAGCTGGTAGACATAACAAATTTACAAAATCGTTATGGCGCAAAAATCTTGACAACCACGCATTTTGGGGTATCATAAACTTAAGATTTTTGATTCAGTATTTCATCGGAAGAGGCATTTATGGACAAATTTTTTTATCTTCAAACCAATTCCACAGATCCCGCCTACAATCTGGCTTTTGAGGAATATGTGCAGACCCATCGCCGTCAAGGTAACTATCTGATCCTCTGGCAGAACAATAACGCCGTCATCATCGGCAGAAACCAAAATGCTGAGGAAGAGATCAACGGCGCATTTGTAAAAGCACACAATATCCGTGTTATTCGCCGCAACACCGGCGGCGGTGCGGTATACCACGATCTGGGAAATCTCAACTATTCCTTTATCACAGATGCCGGGGATATTTCTCAGCGCTCTGCGATAGCCTTTACCGAACCGGTCGTTAAGGCATTACAAGCCTTGGGGCTAGACGCAGAAGCCTCCGGAAGGAACGATATCCTTATCTCAGGGCGTAAGGTATCCGGCACCGCGCAGCACATCATCAAAGGTCGAATCCTGCACCACGGAACGCTGCTGTTTGAATCCAATGCAGATATGATCGCCGGCGCACTGAATCCCGATCCCAGCAAGTTTCAGTCCAAAAGTATTAAGTCCGTCCGCAGCCGGGTCGGCAATATCAAAAGCTTTCTGCCTGCCGATATGACGCTTGCAGAATTCTGGGATCATCTCAAGATTTCGCTGGCGGAATCTGACATGATCCCCACTTCCCTTTCCGATGATGATCTGTCCGAAATCGAAACGTTGAAGAAAGAAAAGTATGACACCTGGCAATGGAATTTCGGTCGCTCTCCCAAGTTCCGGCGCAACAGCAAAATGCGTTACAGCGGCGGATTGCTGGAGATCAGTCTGTCCGTTGCAAACGGACATATCAGCGACATTCGAATCCTGGGTGATTTTCTGGCATTGACGCCGGTTGAGCCGCTGGAAGCGGCACTGAAGGGCTGTGCATACCGCGCGGATGCTGTCGGCAAGATTTTAGACACCTTCTGCCTGCCGGATATCCTCGGCGGCATCGAAAAACAGGAATTTCTCGATACCGTATTTGCATAAAAAAGGGCGTGCATCAGCACGCCCTTAAATATTTACGATCTCTGTCTGTAACGGCTCTGTCAACAAGCGAATATCCATATCCAGAAGCTGCGCAGTGCGCTGTGCAGATCCTCGGAAGCCGTTTATATCATCTTCTTCAAACGGCAGATGGCACAGCAGCACCTTCTTCGGCTTCAAAACCCGGGTCAAGAAAGCTCTGCCCTTGGTAAGCGTTACCCAGGGAAAATTCAAAATCGCCAGATCGATGCTACTCCCTGCCAGCGCCTTTTCCAGCACCGGCGATGCCGTTTCGCAATCGCCTGCGATCAGAACCGTCTTCCCTTCTGCCCGGATCAAAATACCGTAATGCTTCACGTCAGCATACTGTGCTCCCTCGTGGGGCAGACGTATAAATTCCAGTACCAAGCCGTCGCTGTCTACCGCAAATCTTTCCTCCGCCACCAGGATCTGTTCGTCGAACTCCGGCTGCGGTATGCATAAAGCTGCATCGCTCCAGCACCGGCTTGCCGCTTCCGCCATTTCCCTGGAATAATGATCGGGGTGGCAATGAGTAACACAGATGAATTCCGGTGCGGCAAAAGCCTCGCTTTTCATCACAGCATCATAGAGCTGTGGGGAGACTGCAGAAAATCCGTCCTGCTTCTGCTGATGCAGCGCATCTACCCAGATACGGCGCTTCCCGATCTGAACGCAAACACCGGCATTCGCACTTAGCGCAACTTGAATGCTTCCCATACAATCCCCCCTGACATTTTTCCTAATTATATAGCAAAAAAATACTGATTTCAACACAAAAACCTTTTACAATTCATTATTTGTTTATATATTATTAGAGAAAAGTGTGTTATAATATAATTTAGAATTTTATGGCAAAGGATTTGTCTGCTTTATGATCAAACTAAGTGTTAAAAAACCGTTTACCATATTGGTTGCTGTTATTATGGTTTTGGTGTTGGGTGTCGTTGCAGTTACGCGGATGACCACCGACCTTTTACCGGATATCAGTCTACCTTATCTGATCGTGGTAACGCCCTACCCCGGTGCCAGTCCGGAGCAGGTTGAAAACGACGTGAGCAAACCGCTGGAAAGTGCATTGGGCACCATCAGCGGCGTGGAAAATGTGTATTCCACATCGTCGGAAAACTACAGCCTCGTTCAGCTGGAATTTGCCGACGGTACAGATATGGAGTCCACCCTGGTCAAGGTCTCCAGCGCACTGCAGCAGTCCTCCTCTTCTCTGCCGGATAGCTGCGGAACATCGTCGATCATTGAGCTGAGTATGGATATGATGGCTACGATGTATATTTCCGTCAGCCACGAAGACTATGATATTTACCAGCTGTCCGCTTTTGTCTCCGACACGGTCCAGCCCTATTTGGAGCGGCAGGAAGGTGTCGCCAGTATCTCCACCATCGGTCTGATCGAAAAGAATATTCAGGTCGAGCTGAATCCTTCCCTGATCCAATCACTGAACGATAAGATTCTAAGTTCTGTCAGCGATCAGCTTACCGCTGCGCTTGGAGAGCTTGACAAGGCGGAAGCAGAGGTTGCTGCCGGCAAAGCTGAGCTGTCCAGCGCCCAGTCCACTTTTGGCGAAACCCTTGCTGACGGACTCTTCGGTCAGCTCAATACCGGCATTGAGGATTCTGCCAATCAAATCAAGACTAAGGTCAACGATCTTGTCAACCAACTGAAACTGCTGCGAAGCGAAATTTCTGACAGTGAATTGACAGAAGCGCTGGATGCGCTGATCGCCGAGCTGAACGAGATTGCAGCTAAGCTGAATCAGCAGGATCTGTCCGTGGAGCGGCTGCTGCAACTTTCCGGTAATCTGCAGACCTTGGCAAAGCAAACGGCTACCCTGCTGGAACAGATCCGCAGCAGCCTGCCTCAGGACGCAACACTCCCCTCCATCCAGCAAACATTGGAAAGCCTGACGGGTATTACAGATACATTGGAGGAGCTTTCCGGTGTTCTGGATTCCGTACCCAACATTCTGGCAGGACTGGAGGACGCCTACGCCGGACTGACCCAGGCACAGTTGGAAGCCGCAGTCGGCTTTGCCACAGCAAGCGCACAGCTGACCGCTGCGGAAAGTCAGCTTGCAGATGCCCGGAAGCAATATGAAACCGCACGGGAAGATGCGCTGGCGAAAGCAAATCTGGATCAGCTGCTGAACATCAACACCCTGTCCCAGCTGATCTATGCACAGAATTTCTCCATGCCCGCCGGCTATATCGATGATGCCGATGACAACAGCTGGCTGCTGAAAATCGGCGATGCCTATGGGTCTGCAGATGACATCGCAGACACCCTTCTTGTATCCGTGCCCGGCATCGGTCAGGTTCGTATCCGTGATGTTGCCACGGTTACCGTAATTGACAATGCCGATGTAACCTACGCAAGACTTAACGGCAATCAATCCGTTATTCTCAGCATTTTCAAAAACAGCACCGTCGGCACCAACCAGACCTCCAAGAACTGTCAGGCAGCCTTTGAGGAGCTGGAAGAAAAATATGAAGGCACCCAGATCCTGACCCTGATGAATCAGGGCAGCTACATCGACCTGATCATCGAATCCATTTTGTCCAGTATGCTGCTTGGCGCACTGCTGGCCATCATCATTCTGGCGCTGTTCCTAAAGGATGTAAAGCCGACTTTGGTAGTCGCAATCAGCATTCCCCTGTCCGTGCTGTTCACCCTGGTTTTAATGTATTTTGCAAACATCTCCCTGAATATGATGACGCTGTCCGGTCTGGCGCTGGGTATCGGTATGCTGGTAGATAATTCCGTGGTGGTTATCGAAAATATCTACCGTCTGCGCGGACGTGGTGTCAGCGCTGCCCGTGCAGCCGTGCAGGGTACAAAGCAGGTCGCCGGTCCTATTCTCTCCTCTACCCTGACTACCGTTTGCGTTTTCCTGCCAATGGTATTTACCCAGGGAATGGTCAGAGAATTGCTGCTCCCGCTGGGTTTGTGCATTGGTTTTTGCCTGATGGCTTCGCTGCTGGTAGCGCTGACTGTCGTACCTGCTGCCGCATCCACTTTGCTGCGCAATGCCAAGCCCAAGAACCACCCGCTGTACGACAAATTCCAGAATGTTTACGGCAAATTCCTGAACTGGTGCTTAAATTACAAGGCCGTGCCGATCCTGGTCTCTGTTGCATTGCTGGCAGGCAGTATCTTTGCCGTGCTGAATATGGGCATTGTTCTTATGCCGGAAATGACCGGTGATCAAATCCAGGTCAGTGTTACCACCCCGGACACAATGACCCGGGGAGAATCCTACGCAATGGCCGATGATGTTATCGACCGCCTGCTGACGGTGGACGGAGTAAACGATGTCGGCGTTATCACCAGCGACTCCGCCACGCAGCTGCTGTCCGGATTGTCCGGCGGTGAGAGCGCCTACGGAAGCTACACCTACTATATCATCGCTCCCGAGGGCAGTACTGCCACAGAAATCAACCGCATCACCGATAATATCAACCAAAGCTGCAAGGATCTGCCCTGTACTGTGGAAGCCTCTGCCGGCGGAATCGACGACCTCACCTCTATGCTTGGCAGCGGATTGAGTCTGAACATCTACGGCAACGATCTGAACACCTTGAAAGACATTGCTGATCAAGTTGCAGAAATCGTTGCCACCGTACCCGGATATACCGATATTTCCACCGGCTTCTCGGAAGGCGATCCTACCATCCATCTAAAGGTCGACAAGGATAGAGCGATGGAAGCAGGTCTGACAGTTGCGCAGATATATATGGCCATTTCCGAGAAAATGACCAATTCCGCCACCACCTCCGTAACTGTGGATGGCGCTACGATGAGTGTATCTGTTGTCAACAACTCCGATCCTCTGACGGTTGAAAACCTGCTGGATATCGTTCTAAGCGGTACCGCGATGGACGCCACCGGCACGACGGTATCGAAAACCTATAAGCTGTCTGAATTCGCAACCGTGGAGGAAACCACCTCCGTCGGCTCTATCTCCCGGGAAAACCAGACCCGGTATGCAACCGTTTCTGCCGGCGTTGCCGAGGGCTATAACGCTACCCTTCTCTCCCGTCAGCTGGACGAAAAGCTGGAAGCATACAAGGCTGACTTGCCCTATGGCTATACCCTGAGCCTTGGCGGCGAAAGCGAAACAGTCAATGAAATGGTGATGCAGATGATCTTGCTGCTGTTGCTGGGCTTCCTGTTTATCTACCTGGTTATGGTGGCACAGTTCCAGAGTCTTAAGTCCCCGTTTATCGTTTTGTTCACCATTCCGCTGGCATTTACCGGCGGTATGATCGGTCTGTTGGTTGCCGGTGAGCAGCTGAATATTCTGTCATTGATGGGCTTTGCGATTCTGATGGGTACAGTGGTCAACAACGGAATCGTCTTTGTTGACTACGTCAATCAGCTCCGCATCGGCGGTATGGATCGGCGCAGCGCGCTGATCGCCACCGGTAAGACCCGTATGCGACCCATTCTGATGACCACACTGACCACGATTCTTGCGATGATGCAGATGATCTTCTCTGACGATATGGCAGGTCAGCTGGGTGGCGGTATGTCCATCGTCATCGTTGGCGGTCTGCTGTATGCAACATTGATGACGCTGATCGTGATTCCGGTCATCTATGATATACTCTTTAAACGCGAGCCCAAGGTTGTCGATATCGGCGGTGAAAACCTGGACGATGTTCCCGATGATGCCGCAGAATTTATTGCACAGGCATTGGCTGAAAAAGCCAATAAAGCTGTAGAGTAAAATATAGCAAAAATGCTGTCATTCCGAGTGAAGCGAAGCGAAATCGAGGAATCCTCGCACCTAAATTACTGCAAATGTAATCGTCGTGCGAAGGTCCCTCGGCTCGCAAATACTCGCTCGGGATGACAGCTTCTTATTTATCTAGATGCTATGTATTTACTTTTTTCTCTTTCTGGCGTAGTAATAATCCAGCATTTCCTTGACATTGTCGGGGATCTCGCGACCTACGGGGCAGCAGGCGGCGTTTGCCATCCGGTCGGTAAAGAACGTGATGAAATCAATATCCTCAACCATCTGCTCTGCCTTCATAATATCCATAGCGTCGTAGCGGTTGTGGATGGGTGCGGTGTTGTTCGGGGCGATTCGCGCCAAAGACAATGCAGGAACGCCCTTATCCGCGAAGGATGTGGAGTCGCTGTAATAGGTATCCTGATATGCGTGAACGGGCATACCGTACTCCAAGCCCAGATATTTCAGATAATTGACCAGATTGTCCTCTGCGGTAACGCAGGCGATGAACTTGCCCATAATGCAGCCGATCATATCCAGATTGATGTTCAGAACGAACTTGCTCAGCTCATCTTCGTGGGCGGCGCAGTATGCCTTGGAGCCGTTCTCGCCCTGCTCCTCGCCACCGGTCCAGACAAAGCGCAGACCGTAGCGGTGGGGATGCTTGCTGAAGTACTCTGCCATTGCCAGCAGACCCACAGCGCCGGACATATTGTCATAAACGCCAACGGAAATGGCGATGGAATCATAGTGTGCGCTGAGGACAATATACTCATCAATTTCACCGGGCATATCCAGCACCACATTGTGGGCTTCGCCCTTGAATTCGTCCTGCTCCAGAACGATCTTGACCGTAGGTTCGCCCATACGTGCCAGTTCCACAGCGGTCTTGGCATTGACGTGGACACCGGGGATCTTCACACCGCGGCTGACAAAGGGACGCAGCTCCCGCTGGTCGATATCCGCATCCTTATAGTAGGGATTTCCGTCGTATGTAATAAAGCCGACAGCGCCGTATTTCAGCAGATCCTGATAGCACCAGTAGTCCATATAGCAGTCCACGAGAACGATCTTGCCGCTGCACTTACGCAGGTTGTATTCCTCCATAGAGCGCAGGTAGAAAAGGGGCGCTTCCACCGTGCCGGAGCCTGCCAGAAAATAACCCTTGCATGGCAAAGAAATGCCGTCGGCAGTCAGCTCAGCTTTCTTTACATTTGCCAGCTCCACCTCAAAAGGCTCCAGTGTGGCATTCAAGCCCATCTGGGCGCATTCGTTTTGAATATACTTTGCCGCCTTCAAAACCTCCGGCGTGCCGGTCAGGCGGATATAAGCAGTATCCTCCAGGATCTGCATCATCTTTTCTTTATTCATAGTCTGTTCCTCCTATATTTTCTCAAGAATGGCATCTGTAGACTTGCCGCAAAATTCGCAATAAGCTTCCACGATCTTTGGATCGTTGCCACCACAGCCGCACTCTAACGAGAAGAAGCCGTCGAAGCCAATATCCTTCAAACCTGCAATGGCGTCCTCCCAGTCCACCGAGCCGATGGCAGGGGGCAGATGGGAATCCCGGGTGGCATAATTGCCGTGGACGTGCACCAGCTTCAGTCGATCGCCTAGTATATTCAGCAGCTGGCGCTGCCTTTTGTCCTTGTGCTGAATATTCAGGTGGGCGTGACCGAAATCCCAGCAAGCACCCATCAGAGGGTGATCCACCGCATCGATCAATGCGCACTGATCTTCAATATTCGACGAGAAGAACGGCGCATCCGGGCGATCCGGGAATGTGGGCAGATTCTCCACAGCGATGCCGACACCGTATTTTTCCGCGATGCCAACAAGCCGCTTCAGCCAGCGGATATTATCCTGCATCGCCTTACTTTGGTCGAAGCCGTTTTCCACCGCGCTGCGCACGTGGATTGCGCCCCACTTTGCACCCAATGCCGGCATCGCAGCCAATGCCATCTCGATCCGCTTTTCC
>JAZNNE010000009.1:0-19064 GCA_045580125.1 Faecousia sp.
GTACAAAATGACACTGATGTCCCAAGACAGCGACTTTTTCCAGCTGATAACCGATAAGGTGTCTGTTCTGCGGTATCGGGGTGACTGCTCGGTGCTGTGCGATCCGGCATACATCCGCGAAAAGCTGGATATTGCACCCCGGCAGTATGCAGATTTCAAAAGTCTGATCGGGGACACCTCGGACAATATCCGCGGTGCAGACAAGGTAGGTCCGAAGACTGCGGCGCAGCTGCTGCACCGGTTTGACTCTCTGGACAAGATTCTTGAGAACACAGATAAAATTGCAAAGCCGTCCATTCGGGAATCTATCCGAACAAATGCAGACCGCCTGCGGCTGAATCAGAAGCTGATCCGGCTGGAAGGGAAGCATGCGGTGCCGTTTTCGCTGGAGCAAATGCGCTATACATACGACGGTCGCACATCCACGCAGGTACTGACTGCTATTGGAGTCAAATAAAAACGGGAGGAAATTTCCTCCCGTTTTTGCTATTAGTAGGAGCCGTCGTTAGCAGCAGTCTTGCCGGCTTCCATTGCCTTGGCAACCTTCACGATACGGGAGGTGCCCAGACGGGAAGCACCCAGCTGGATAAACTTTTCGGCGTCTTCCAGACTGGAAATGCCGCCGGCAGCCTTGATCTTGACATTGGGACCGACGTGCTTTGCAAATAGGGCAACATCGTCAAAGGTTGCACCTGCGGTGGAGAAACCGGTGGAGGTCTTGATGTAATCTGCGCCGGCTTCGGTGACGATCTGGCACATCTTGATCTTTTCCTCGTCGGTCAGCAGGCAGGTCTCAATGATGACCTTCAGCAGCTTACCGCAGCAATGTGCCTTGATCTGGCGGATCTCCTCGGTCAGCTCGGCATACTTGCCGTCCTTCAGCCAGCCGATGTTGATAACCATATCCACCTCGTCAGCACCGTGAGTGACGGCGTCGTGTGCCATAAAGCACTTGGAAGCGGTGGTGGCGTAGCCGTTGGGGAAGCCGATAACGGTGCAGATGGCCAGCTTGTCGCCCACATATTCCTTGGCCTGCTGAACGTAGCTGGCGGGAATGCAGACGGAAGCGGTCTTGTACTTCATACCGTCGTCGCAAATGGCCTTGATGTCAGCCCAGGTAGCGCTCTGAGACAGCAGGGTGTGGTCGCACTTAGCGAGAATCTGAGAAAGTTCCATAATCAAATACTCCTTTTATTGTTCAAATCCGCCCGCTTGGGCATACCGCGCCAGAAGGTCGCGGGCATAAATTTCCGCATCAATGCGGTCAATTTCCGTCAGGTTGTTCGGTCCGTAGAGCATCGTATACGTGTCAACGACCACATAATAGGTCTCGTCCGGATCAATATGGTTTTGCAGCAGCTCACCGTATGCGCCGTAACTGATAAAGTAGCGGTCGTTGCCGGTGAAGAAGAATCGGGAATGCAAGTCTCTGCCCTTGATGGAGCAAAGCACCAACTGGTTATCAAAGGGGAAGAGGGAATAGAGCATTTTGTAGGTTACTTCTCCGGAGGCAAGATAGCCGGGGTCACGCGCAGATATGAAGCCGCCGCCCAGGGCAATCTCGTATTCTTCGCCCCAGTATTCCAGACCCGTTTGATAGTACAGATCTGCCACCAGCTGCTGCATATATTTGTTGGAACGATTGGTGATGTTCGTTCCCAAAATCTGTTCGCCAATACTGACCTTGTCCGAATATTTGTCCATCAGCTGATCTACAATGGGGTGATCGTCGTTGTTGGTATAGTAAACAGTGGGCACCAGCTCGGCGGTTGTCACGGAGGCGCTGCCGTTGGCCGTGTTAATAGCGATTTCTACGTGGCTGATGCCGTCATTATCGCCGCCGCCCTGCAGGTGGTAGACACCGTGGCTGTCGGTCAGTATGTATTTTTTGTGGGTATGGCCCTCAAAAACCAGATCTACATAGCCGTCGGACAGGGAAGCGTCGTAGTAAGAGCTGATCTGTCCGTTGCCCACAGAGGTAGTATTGGATTTATTGGATTCATAGCCGTCGTGGAGCAGGTATACGATAAAGTCTGCACCGCCGGTGCGCAGCTTTTCCGATTCGTCCTTTACCAGTTGGGTCAGATCCTTGCCGGTTTTGAAGTAAATATCCTCAACCTTGTCCGCCGCGATGGAAGAATAGCAGTCGCCGATAGCACCGATGATTCCGATCTGAATTTCGCCCAGATCCACAACTGTAGAGCTGTCGCAATAGCTTACCCGTTGGTTCGTTTCCCGGTCGTAAATGTTGATGGCCAGCAGCGGGAATTCGGCGGCGGCATCATTATTCTCAGCAGGGGTTTCACCCCAGTCAAATTCGTGATTGCCCATTGCCATAGCGGCAAAGCCCATCTCATTCATCCAGTCGGTCATAATCAGACCCTGGGTCAGATTGGATTCGGAGCTGCCTTGCCACATATCACCGGCGCTGAGGAAAATGGCATGGTCGTCAGTTTTCTTTGCATTGGAAAGATACGTGCTCAGTTCATCCAAGCCTGGATGGGTATCTGCGTCGGCAAGCTTGCCGTGAATATCGTTGAGAGTGTAAAAGTCCACCAATACCAGCAAAAACTGGCTGCATCGGTCACAGAAACCGTCGTTTCCAGCGTCAATATGACCGCCATCGCAATTCTGCGCTGTGGTGGGGGACTGCTGTGCAGCACTGCAGCCGGTCAGCAGCAGGCATACCACCAGAAGCAGGCATAATTTCTTTATATAGCTCACTATTTTCTACCCCGTTTTATTTTAAAATTTCCCGCAGCTGCTCCATGGCTTCATCGTAGGAATGGAAGTCGATGACATAGTCGCAAAGGGCGGCATTCTTTTCCTCATATTCAATGGCGCTAAGGCGGTTGACCTTGTCTTCAATAGAAGAATTCTTTTTCAGAATGTTGGTCATCAGGTCTTTTTTGCTGCGCTTGATGTAGATGGTGGTGACGTTCTTAAAGTAGGTCTTCAGCGCCATCGCGCCGCAGATGTCCATAGTGGTCATTACCCGCTTTCCGCTGGCAAGGATACGGTCAACATCTTCCTTTTTCGACCCGTAGGCGTGCCCGGCGTACATAGTAGATTCCAAAATCTCACCGCTGTGGCACATATTGCGAAAATCCTCTAAGGACACGTAGGTGTACCACTGGTTTTCTTCCAGCGCGGTGGGGTCTTTGGTGGTGTAGCTGGGTAGCTTTTCAAATTCCGGGTGCTTGGCAAGGAAGCGGGTGGCGATCTTGGATTTGCCACTGCTGGAAGGACCGACCAAGACCACAATATCCGAATCCTCAGGCGTGCGCAGACCGGGGTTGACGCTGTAACTCTCTGCGATGATCTCCACGATTTTCAGGAACTCATCGTAGTGATTCACGGCCAGCATACCGGTGGCCTCCTGATTCCAGGGACGACGCATCAAAATGGGGTACTTGGCATTGGAATTGAGAATATTGTGCAGCGCATCATCGAAGAGAATATCGGTGTGGATGTTCTCCTTGCGGGCGCCCATATAGATATGGTCAGCAGGAATTTCGGGGAATTCCTCCATGATCCGCTGCGCACGGATGCCCATAAACTGCGGAGGAACCGCCGTACAGATAAACACATCGGTCATCTGTGTGAGTTTGCGGACAAATTCCTTTGCGCCTTCGTATACCGGCTGCGTGCGGTAAAATTCCGGATCGCTGAAATACGGATAGATGCTGTCGGCACGAGTGCCCAGCTTGCCCCAAGCCGCTTTTTCGTAGATGGTCATAGGGGGATCAAATTTGTACTTTTCGTTGGCCAGTCTAATGGCGTAGGACGTACATTCCATCAACAAATCGTCGATATCCAATGCGGTGGAAAGTCGGTATTTTCTGCTCATATGCGATTCTCCTTTCATAAGCAGTATAGCAGGCGAAAGCCTACCGATATTTGGCGAAAAAGCAGCCCGCCGAGTTTGATACAGAAACACGGAAAGCTGCATATATGTTATTGTACCGCAAATTGGGAAAAAATCAAGGTTTTTGTTGTACTAAAAGGGGAAAATAAATCAGCGAGGCTTAAAATCCTCGCTGATTTTCATTAATTTACAAGGGCAGCATAGCTGACCTGCGGGTAAGGGGTGGGATTGCACTGGGTCTTGCTGTCGAATACGCCGCCACCGGTGATGTTGCCGAAGGTCTCACCCCAACCACCATAGTAGTTTAGATATTCCGTAAAATCGTTGTAGTGGTTATGGGTGTAGAACACGAAGATCTCGTGGGATTCGTAGGTGCCGTTGCCGTTGAGATCCTGCTTGGTGTAGACCAGTCGGGCTGCACCGCGGGTGATTGTTGTGCCGTTATTATAGAGCTTGGGAGCATATCCGGGAGTACTGGTGCCGGTGGTGCCAATATCCATTTCATAGTAGCGGAAACCGGATTCGTTGCCTGGCAATTCCGGCTCATAGGGGTATTTTTCGGGATTGTTTTTATACCAAGAGTGATTCAGCCGCAAATACTGTCCCCATATACTGCCGGCAGGCTTGGCACTTTTCTTTGTGGTGTGGTTGGCAGGCAGCTGCTCGTCGCCGCCGAAGGCGTACATATAAGCAGCCACTTCCTCTAAGGTGATGTACGCGCCGCCTTTGTAGATGCGCATCACTTCGTTGCCCTGGCTGTCGGTGACCACATAGGTGTTGCCGTCGTCTTCGTAGCGCATTTCTGTGTTGCGAATGTAGCGATCATTTTCGGTGGGCTGATTTTCTGCTCTGGTGAAATTTTGCTCAGGCACCTCCAGAGAGCCGGAAAGAAAACCGTGCTGAGATCGGTACTGGGCATCCTGATAGCTGGTGGCGGGAGTATAGTTGCTGTAGAATTCTTCTGCTGTCATTCCCACATAGGGGTCGGATAGGGGAATAGTAACGCCCTGCGTTGGATCCGATACCGGTGCTTGGGGCGTGCAGGCACTGAGCAGAAAAACCAAAAGCAGTATGACTGCCAAAAGTCGCTTCATATCTTTGTTCTCCCTTTCTTTTTCTTTCCATAGCATAACACAATTCAGCTAGACTTGCAATGTCATCTTTTTTGTTGATTTTCCTGCTGAATAAATGTATAATAAAGAAAAAAACAAAAGGAGTGTCAATCTTATGAGTAAGTTTGCTACAACCCCCCATATTAACGTTCTGGACGAGATCGGCTTCGGCAAGACTGTGCTGCTGCCCGGCGATCCGCTGCGCGCAAAGATGATCGCAGAGAATTTCCTGGAAAATCCCGTACTGGTAAACAATGTCCGCGGTGTCAATGGCTACACCGGCTACTACAAGGGCGTCAAGGTTTCTGTGATGGCCACCGGTATGGGTATGCCTGCTATGGGTATTTACTCCCACGAGCTGTTTAATTTCTTCGGCGTGGAGAATATCATTCGTGTAGGCTCTGCCGGCTCTATTCAGGAGAATATCAAGCTGTATGATATCGTCATCGGTCAGGGTGCCTGCACCGATTCCAACTGGGCATCCCAGTTCCATCTGCCCGGCACTTTTGCACCCATCGCATCCTGGGAGCTGCTGTCCGAGGCAGTGAAGGCTGCAGAGGCCAACGGCGCGACCTACCACGTTGGCAATATCAACTCCTCCGACGTTTTCTACGGCGACCACGTTGACGTGCCCCAGGGTCTGGACAGTGTCTACGGCTTAAAGAAGATGGGCGTTATGGCGCTGGAAATGGAAGCCGCCGCTCTGTATATGAATGCTGCCCGTTACGGCAAGCGCGGTCTGTGCATCTGCACCATTTCCGACCACGTGCTGACCGGCGAGGAGACCACCGCCGAGGAACGTCAGAACTCCTTCACCACCATGATGAAGGTGGCACTGGATGTGGCTGTGGCTATGGAGAATAAGTAAAAGACCTTCTTACGAGGTGATCTTATGAAGCGAATTTTCTTGATCGTGCTGGATTCCTGCGGTATCGGCGCGATGCCGGACTCTGCGCAGTTCGGCGATATTGGGGTCAATACCCTGCGCGCCTGCGCCGGCTCTGACAAGCTGCATATTCCCAATTTGCTGGCAGCCGGCTTGGGCAATATTGACGGCGTTTCCTATCTGCCGAAGACCGATACACCCATTGGTGCATACGCCCGTCTTGCAGAGTGTTCCAACGGCAAGGATACCACCATTGGACATTGGGAAATCGCCGGTATCGTATCGGCAGACCCGCTGCCTACGTACCCTGAGGGCTTCCCTGAGGAAATTTTAGAGCCTTTCCGCGCAGCTACCGGTCGCGGCGTTCTGGCAAATGCCCCTTGGAGCGGTACGGCTGTGCTGGATGCCTACGGCGAGGAGCATATGCGCACCGGTGATCTGATCGTGTATACCTCTGCCGACTCTGTGTTTCAGATCGCAGCCCACGAAGAGGTCGTGCCAATCGAAAAGCTCTACGAATATTGCCGCATTGCCCGTGATTTGCTTAAGGGCAAGCACGGCGTCGGTCGTGTGATCGCACGTCCCTTTGTAGGGTCGGGCAAGGGTGCTTTCAAGCGCACCTCCAACCGCCACGACTATTCCTTGGAGCCGCCGGCACAGACGATGCTGGACGCCATCAAGGCTGCAGGACTGGACTCCATCGCCGTTGGCAAGATCCACGATATTTTTGCCGGTCGGGGCGATACGGAATATATCTATAACAAGTCCAACGCAGACGGCATGAATCATACCACCGACTATGCAAACAAGGATTTTCAGGGTCTTTGCTTTGTGAATCTGGTAGATTTTGATATGGTCTTCGGTCACCGTCGGGATATCGACGGCTACGCAAATGCGCTGTCGGAATTTGATGCTTGGCTGGGCGATTTCCTTAAGACGCTTGGTGATGAGGATCTGGTGATGATCACTGCCGATCACGGCTGCGATCCTGCCTATACAGCTACCACCGACCATACCCGCGAGTATGTACCGCTGCTGATCCTTGGCAAGGGCGTCAAGCCCGTAAATCTGGGAACGAGAGACAGTTTTGCAGACATTGCCGCAACGGTAACCGATCTGCTGGATGTGCCCTTCCAGACCCCCGGCACCAGTTTTGCAAAGGAGATTCTGTGATGAATGCTGAAAAATTCATTGAACTGGCAAAAGAGGCAATGCAGAAGGCGTATGCCCCGTATTCCGGCTATAAGGTTGGTGCGGCGCTGCTGTGCGCAGACGGTACAGTGTACCAGGGCTGCAACGTCGAAAATGCCGCCTACAGTCCCACCAACTGCGCCGAGCGCACCGCATTTTTCAAGGCGGTGTATGACGGTCGCCGGGATTTTGCAGCCATCGCTATCTGCGGCGGCAAGGACGGCGTCATCACCGGCGCATTTCCCCCTTGCGGCGTGTGCCGTCAGGTAATGCGGGAATTCTGCGACGACGATTTTCTCGTCTACATTATTGGGGCGGATGGCAGCTATGAAAGCTATACCCTGAGAGAATTGCTGCCCCAGAGCTTTTCTCCCAAAAATCTCGACTAGGAGGAACACCATATGCAGGAAATGGAAAAACAGTTTCACATCCAATGCGTAGCAGGGGATGTGGGCAGATATGTGCTCCTGCCCGGAGATCCGGGTCGCTGCGAGGCGATTGCCAAGCATTTTGACAACCCCGTCCACGTGGGTATGAACCGCGAGTACAACATCTGGACCGGCACACTGCTGGGGGAAAAGGTGTCTGTGTGCTCTACCGGCATCGGCGGTCCTTCCGCGGCGATTGCTATGGAAGAACTGGTGAACATCGGCGCGGATACCTTTATCCGTGTAGGCACCTGCGGCGGCATCCATCTGGATGTGATGCCCGGTGACGTGGTGGTTGCCACTGGCGCGGTGCGCTATGAGCATACGTCTTTGGAGTATGCGCCTATTGAGTATCCCGCAGTTTCTGATTTTGAGATCGCTGCTGCGCTGAAGGCAGCAGGTGAGGAACTGGGCTACAATATTCACACCGGCGTTGTCCAGTGCAAGGATTCCTTCTACGGTCAGCATTCACCTGATAAGTCTCCCGTGTATTATGCGCTGAATCAGAAATGGGAAAGCTGGAAACGGCTGGGCGTAAAGGCCAGCGAAATGGGGTCTGCGGCACTGTTCGTAGTGGCCAATGCGCTGCACGTGCGCTGCGGCTCTTGCTTCCACGTGATCTGGAATCAGGAACGGGAAAAGGCGGGTATGTTTATGCCTATGACGGAGGACACCTCCGGCGCGATCAAGGTGGGCATCGAAGCCCTGAAAAGGATCATCGCCGCCGATAAGGCAAAATAAAAGTAAGCCAACGCGCAAAATGCGCGGTGGCTTTTTGGCACACCAGAAGGGATTCGGACCCCCGACCTTCCGCTTAGGAGGCGGATGCTCTATCCAGCTGAGCTACTGGTGCGTATGATACTGCAATATTGTATCGGAAATTTTCGGCACTGTCAATAAACAGCGTCGTATTTTTCCTGCCCTGCGCATATACTGGCAGGAAAGGAGGGAGAAATATGCAGGAAAATGAGAAAGACAAGAAGGATCTGGACGACCTGATCTTCGACGAGGACGACGGCGGACCCAGCGAAAGATAACGAATATCATCTGTTTTTCCGAAACCTCTTTACAGAAATGGATTTTTCGGCTATAATATTGGGCGAAAATGCAAAATTCTACGAAGTGAGAGTATTGACGTATGAATATCGAATTTGATAGCTATAAGCAAAAGCTCAATGATATCAAGCCTGCTCTGGATGCGCTGGCAGATTCCCTGAACCTGGAGGGTCTGCGTAATGAACTGGAGCGTTATCAGGCTATGCAGGAAGCCCCCGGCTTCTGGGACGATCCGGAAAAGAGTCAGAAGATCGTGATGAAAGCCAAGCAGGCGGAATACAAGGTAGAGCGCTATGCCAAGATGGTTGCCTCCTGGGAGGATCTGATCACTATCTGTGAGATGGCAGAGGAGGAAGACGACGATTCGATGCTGCCGGAGCTGAAGGAAGGCTTTGAGATCCTGACCGGCGAGATGGAGTCCTGCCGCCTGGAAACGTTGCTGACCGGCAACTATGACGGCAACAATGCCCTGATGAGCTTCCACGCCGGTGCTGGCGGCACAGAGGCGCAGGACTGGTGTCAGATGCTGTACCGGATGTATACCCGCTGGGCAGAGCGCCACGGCTTTACCTACAAAATTATGGACTATCAGGAAGGCGAAGAAGCCGGACTGAAATCTGCGGATATCCTCATCGAGGGTACCAATGCCTATGGTTTCCTGAAGGGTGAAAACGGCGTGCACCGTCTGGTGCGTGTTTCTCCCTTTGATGCCAACGCCCGTCGCCAGACCTCTTTTGCAGCCATTGAGGTTATCCCTGAAATTCAGGATGACAGCAATGATGTGGAGATCCGCCCTGAGGATTATGAAATGCAGGTCTTCCGTTCCTCCGGCGCCGGCGGTCAGCATATCAACAAGACCTCCTCTGCAGTTCGCCTGATCCACAAGGCTACCGGCATCGTGGTTGCCTGCCAGACGGAGCGAAGCCAGTTCCAGAACAAGGAAAACTGTCTGCGTATGCTGCGCTCCAAGCTGGTGGAGATCAAAGAGCGGGAGCATCTGGATAAGATCTCTGATATCAAGGGCGTTCAGCAGAAGATCGAATGGGGCAGCCAGATCCGAAATTACGTCTTTATGCCCTACACCTTGGTTAAGGATACCCGTACCGGCTGCGAAACAGCCAACGTCAATGCCGTTATGGACGGCGCGCTGGATCCCTTTATCCAGAGTTATTTGAACTGTTTGGCTACGGGAAACTGGGTTACGAAATAAAAATTAGCAAAAAATCAAAAAATCACTTGAAATTTTAGTTTTACTGTGCTATTATTTATTGGCTATGTATTACACCCGCGGAGGGAGGTAAAGGAAAATGATCGATATTTTGAGATATACCAACATTGTTCTGGTGGTTCTGTGCAGCATTGCGCTGATCGTGGTTATTCTGTTCCAGTCCGGCAAGGAGTCCGGTATGGGCGCTATTACCGGCAAGAATGACTCCTATCTGAGCAAGAGCAAGTTTGGCAGCATGGATAAAGTCCTGGCTGCAGCAACCAAGTGGATCGTTCTGGCTTGGGCTGTTCTGACGCTGACTCTGCACCTCTTCCCCGCAGCTTAATGGATATTCAAAGTAACCGCAGGATTTTTCCTGCGGTTATTTTTATGGACTTTTCCCGGTCACTGTGGTATGCTAATCAAAAGCAAGGAGAAAGGGGATCACTATGGAACACGATAAGCTGGCGGCGCTGCAGCCTGCGGCAGTATTTCGGTATTTTGAGGAAATTTGCGCCATTCCCCACGGAAGCGGCAACACGAAGCAAATCAGTGATTATCTGGTTGCCTTTGCAAAGGAACAGGGAATTCGCTATATTCAGGACGAACTGAACAATGTGATTTTGTTTGGTGAGGGCACCTGCGGCTATGAGGATCACGAGCCTGTAATTTTGCAGGGGCATATGGATATGGTCTGCGAAAAGGACGCCGATTGCCCAATTGATATGGATACCCAGGGGCTGGAGATTGACCACGATGATACCTGCATCTTTGCTAAGGGTACGACCTTGGGTGGCGATGACGGCATCGCAGTTGCCTACGCACTGGCGTTGTTGGCTGACAAGAATATTCCCCATCCGCCTCTGGAAGTGATCATCACGGTGGATGAGGAAACCGGTATGTATGGCGCTGCCGGCATTGACCTTTCTATGCTCAAGGGCAGAACGCTGATCAATCTGGATTCGGAGGATGAGGGCATTTTCACGGTTGCCTGCGCCGGTGGCGCAAGGGCGACGCTGACCCTGCCTGTAGAGCGCAGAGCGGTGTACGGACCTTGCGTTAAATTGACGGTCGACGGTCTGCAGGGCGGTCATTCCGGTGTGGAGATCCACAAAAAGCGAGCCAATGCCAATAAGGTTATGGGCGAGCTATTAAGCCGCGTACAGAATCTGATGCCCATCTGCATCACCAAGCTGGAAGGCGGCGCAAAGGATAATGCCATTCCCAGATCCTGCTGTGTTACTTTGGTGGCGCTGGGTATGTATATCGAGCGGATCAATGATATTACTGCGCAGTTGGAGAAGGAAATTAAAGATCAGTATGACGAGCCTGAGGTGCGTATCTGGGGCGATGATGTGGACGCCCTGGGCGGCAATGCACTGACTACTGAGGCATCCTCTCAGGTGATCGCAATGCTGAACAGTGTACCCAACGGCGTGCAGGCATGGAGCGCTGACATTCCCGGCCTGGTGCAGACCAGTTTGAATCTGGGCGTGCTGCGGCTGGATGACCAGCTGCGAATGACCTTTGCGGTGCGCAGCAGCGTCAATCAGGAAAAGAGAGATCTGCTGCAGCAGCTGAAGGGGATCGCCGATATGTTTGACGGCGGTTACAGCGATACCGGCGATTATCCTGCTTGGGAATACAAAAAAGATTCCAAGCTTCGTGATTTGATGGTGAAGATCTATTCCGAAAAGTTTGGAAAGGCACCGGAAGTGGTAGCGATCCACGCCGGACTGGAATGTGGCTTGCTCAGCGATAAGCTGCCGGGACTTGACTGTGTCTCCATCGGTCCTGATATGCACGATATCCACACCAGCCGGGAACGGTTGGAGATCGAATCTACCCGCCGTACCTGGGAATTTTTGCTGGATATTCTGAAAGAACTGTAACAAATGATATAAATTACGCTGTCATTCCGAGTGAAGCGAAGCGGAATCGAGGAATCTTGGCACTTTGTGTACTGCAAATGTAAACGATGTGCGAGGATCCCTCGGCTCGCAAATACTCGCTCGGGATGACAGTTTTTTGATGTTTTACACCTTAACGGTCATTTTTTGTATACCAGCCCTTTGATCCACCGCAGGTCAGCTTTCCGGATAATTCCCAATAAGTACAGCAGACACAGCAGAACTATGACATAAGCAGCAGACCGGAAAATCGCGCCGGTTACCGCCTGACAGATCAGCAGCGATATAAGTTCCGAGCCCAGGGTCAGTAGCGGGATGTGCCAAGGGATCTTTTGGGACGTAATGCGCAGTAAGCGGCGCAGACTCAAACAAAAATTGATCACGTGTGTTACTAAAAAGCTGAGAAAATACCCAAAAACGCCGTATTTTGGCAACAAAATGTAGAGTAATGCTACATCCATTGTGTTGGTTAAGATGTTGTATCTGACAGAGGCCTTTTGCTGACCGAGCCCTTTGATCATTGCGTCTGTAACCAGATCACAGTAGAGCATAACAGCCAGCAGGGAAAACCAGCGAAGATATCTGCCTGCGTCTTCGCTTCTGTATAGCGCAAGGCACAGTGCGTCGGCGCTAAGAAAGAGTATTCCGCCGCAGATGACGCCAAAAAGCAGGGCAATTCGCAGACTCTTTCTTACCAGGTAGTTGATTCGCTCCCAACTTCCGGCGGCACGGCAGCGGGCAAGTTCCGGAATCAGCAGCTCTGTCAGGCCAAAGAGAATTGCCATTGGAAATGTCAGAATGGGGAAGACCATTCCGCACACCATACCAAACGCCGCAAGCGGTGAAACAGAGCCGGCATAGAGTGCCAACCGCTTTGGTACCATCAAATTTTCCACCGTGGAGATTCCGGTGCGCAGATCATCTGCCAATGCCAAAGGAATGGCTGCTTCCGTTAGCTTTCGGGCGATCGGCAGACGCTTGGCACATTTTGGCTTTTCAGCTATCCGTAAAATTACAAGGCTGCATAGGGTCAGGCAAGCGCCCATAGCGCTGCCCAAAACCACAGCCTGACAGGAGCGGACGGCGTCCTGTCCCGCCCAAAGTTTTAGAAGCAAAACTGTGCAGACCATACTCAGAAGCTGCTCCGCCACCTCTACAGCGGCCAGCGTACCGATCCGGTTTGCACCGGTGAAATAACCAACCATAACGCCGGTCAAACAGTTGATCGGCAAAAATGCGGCAAACAGCCGCAGAGAAGAAACTGTAGCAGGATTGCCGATCCATTTTTCGGCGACCAACGGCGCGAAAACATATACGGCAGCGCCAACCGCTGCGCTGCAAATGATACTATATAACACACAGCCGGATAACACCCAGGTGATATTTTCCGGGCGCTTTTTGCCGATCTGCTCGGCAGTCAAATACATTGTGGCGGTGCGAATACCTGCCATACCTGCCACCAGCGCCATGGAGCCTACGCTCATAACCAGCTGCAGAAGGCCAATGCCTTCCGCACCGATCCGGGAGGAGAGGTAAACCTGAAAGGATGTCCCCACCAGCCGCAGGAGCAGATTCACTGCTGTCAGCAGCAGAGCGCTGTAAAATATAGGTAGTTTTTTGGGCAAAACAGATCCCTCCTTGTCCAAACCTATGCGGACAAGGAGGGATATATGTGCAATATCAGGGGTTAAACTGCTTGCAATAAAATGCCAGAGGGCACGCGTCGCATTTGGGAGCGCGGGCGGTGCAGATCTCTCTGCCAAACAGTACGATCCGGTGGCAGAAGTCTGAGCTTTCCTCAGGCGGCAGGAGCCTGCGCAGCTGCATTTCCACCTTCTCAGGGTCATTACCCTCGGTTAAGCCCAAACGGCCGCAGATGCGGATACAGTGGGTGTCACAGACAACACTGCCGGGCACGCCGTACAGATCGCCCAGCAGAAGATTGGCAGTCTTGCGACCGACGCCGGGAATCTTCAGCAGCGCTTCCATCGTATCCGGCACTTTCCCGCCATATTCTGCAATCAGCATTTGACAGCCAAGTACGATATCTCTGGCCTTATGCTTGTAAAAGCCGCAGGAGTGTACGTAGCTTTCAATATCTGCGATATCTGCACTTGCCATTGCCTCCAGCGTGGGGTAGGTGGCAAACAGGGCAGGGGTAACAAGATTGACACGGGCATCGGTGCATTGGGCAGACAGTCGCACCGCGATCATCAGTTCATAGTCTTTGCTGTAATGCAGGGCGCAAACGGGATCGGGATAGCGAAGCTTCAGAGCCTCTATGATGGCGCTGACCTTTTGTTTCACAGCACCCACCTCCTTTTTCCCCATAATACCACACATTTCGAGGAAAGGAAAGATGTATTTTATACCTGCGTGTCGATGATTTCGGCGCCGAGAGCGGAAATTTCATACGCGGTGCGCTCTTGCGGACCGTCGTCGGTCAGCTTAGTGTAAATGCGGCTTTGCAAACGTCCGTGAATGCAGATCTGATCCCGCACATTGCAACTGGCGATATCCTGCGCGGTCCTACCCCATAGAATGCAAGGCAAATAATCCGCACGGCGAAAAGCCCGGGGTACTGCCAGCATCACATCGCAGATCTCTCTGCCCAAAGGTGTGCGGCGAAAGATCGGCTCTTTGCACAATAGCCCTGTGAGCACCACCTCATTGATTGGGTCGGCATCTTCGGCGACAATCTGGGAAGCGAAAATGAAAATCAGAAGATGCCTGACACCGTTTGTTCGGCTGTTATGTGAGCGGATCTGACCGGTTACGGTCAGCATTTCGCCACCGGACAGATCAAAACCGTTCATTACCGATTCCGGTGCAATTACCGGCAGGATATCCACAGCTCCGGATAGTCGCGGTATTTCCAGCATAAACCGGTAAAACCGCTTGCCGTGGTTTTCGTGGGAGAATACAGGAAGCTCCTGCAGACTTCCGCAGACTGTGATTTGGTTGACTGTATGTTCCATAGTACCACCTCAAGTTCAGATGTATGGAACATCTTATGCGCGCAAAATTAAAAAAGACCGCAAATCGGGGCAAAGGAAAAGCCGTTAGTGCGCAAAAAATGTCATTCCGAGTGCAGCGAAGCGGAATCGAGGAATCTTCGCATTTCATCTACTGCGAATGTAAACGATCTGCGAAGATCCCTCGGCTCGCATTTGTTCGCTCGGGATGACAGCAATTTTAGGTTATAACTCTTTACAGACCCATTTCTGCCTTGACCTCGCCGAAGCAGCGGATGGCGAAATCCAGATCTTCCTTGGTATGACCGGCAGAGATCTGCGTGCGGATGCGATCGCGCTCCTTGGGAACGACGGGGTAGCAGAAGGCTACCACATATACGCCCTTTTCCAGCATACGGCGGGCAAACTCGTGGGCGACCTTGGGGTCGTAGAGCATAACCGGTACGATGGGATGCTCACCGGGCAGCAGGTCAAAGCCCAGCTTTTCCATACCTGCGCGGAAGTAACGGGCGTTCTCGTGCACCTTATCCCGCAGAGTAGTGGATTCCTCCAGCAGCTCAATGGTACGAATGGTAGCGGCGCAGATGGCAGGAGCAACGGTGTTGGAGAACAGGTAGGGACGGCTGCGCTGGCGCAGCAGGTCAACGATGGGCTGACGGGCAGCGGTATAGCCACCAGAAGCGCCGCCCAGCGCCTTACCGAAGGTGCCAGTGATGATGTCGATACGATCCATCACGCCGCAGAACTCGGGGGTGCCGCGACCGTGGTCGCCCATAAAGCCGACAGCGTGGCTGTCGTCGACCATAGTCAGTGCGTCAAACTCGTCTGCCAGATCGCAGATGGCCTTCAGATTGGCAATATAGCCGTCCATGGAGAAGACACCGTCGGTGGCGATCAGGATCTTCTTGCAGCCGGACTCTCTGGCATCCACCAGACAGCGGCGCAGATCTTCCATATTGTTGTTCTTATAGCGGTAGCGCTTTGCCTTACACAGACGAACGCCGTCGATGATGGAGGCGTGATTCAGCTCGTCGGAAATGACGGCGTCCTCAGCGCTCAGCAGGGTCTCAAACAGACCGCCGTTGGCGTCGAAGCAGGAGGAGTAGAGGATAGCATCGTCCATACCGACGAAGGAGGAGATCTTCTTCTCCAGATCCTTGTGGATCTGCTGGGTACCGCAGATGAAGCGGACAGAGCTAAGACCAAAGCCCCAGTTGTCGTAGCTTGCTTTTGCAGCCTCGATCAGCTCGGGATGAGCGGAAAGACCCAGATAGTTGTTGGCGCACATATTGTCAACACCGTTGGTCTTGGTGGTGTCGATGCGGGAGCGCTGGGGGGTGGTGATGATACGCTCATCACGCCAAGTGCCGGCTTCGCGGATGGCATCCAGCTCCTGGGTGATGGCAGTTAGTGCAGATTTCATAGTTATTCTCCCTTCTTGGTCCAGTCCAGAACGACCTTGCCGGACATACCGCTGTTCATTGCTTCAAAGCCCTTCTCAAACTCGGTGTAGTGGAAGCGGTGGGTGATGACGGGGGTCAGATCCAGACCGCCCTGCACCATATAGCTCATCTGGTGCCAAGTGTCCATCTTACGTCCGTAGATGCCCTGCAGGGTCAGACCCTTGGTGATGATGGTGTTCATATTCAGGCTGACGGGCTTGTTGCTGATGCCCAGCAGGGAGATCTTGCCGCCGTTGCGCATTGCGCCGATCAGCTGCTCCAGCGCCATACCGTTGCCGGACATTTCCAGACCCACGTCGAAGCCTTCAACTAAGCCCAGATCCTTCGCGACCTTATTCAGGTCTTCCTTCATGGTGTTGACAGCGGCGTCAACGCCCATCTTTCTGGCAAGCTCCAGACGGTATTCGTTGATGTCGGTGATGACAACGCGGCGTGCGCCGGCGAATTTGCAGATGCCTGCGGCGACGATACCGATAGGACCTGCGCCGGTGATCAGCACGTCCTCACCAACCAGATTGAACATCAATGCGGTGTGGGTGGCGTTGCCGATGGCGTCGAAGAATGCAACTACCTCTTCAGGCAGAGATTCATCGATGGGAATGACATTGGTGGCGGGGATGCACAGATACTCGGCAAATGCGCCGTCGCGGTCAACACCGACGCTGACGGTATCCTTACACCACTGGATGTTGCCGGTCAGGCAGTTGCGGCAGCGCAGGCAGGTCAGGTGACCTTCGCCGGATACGCGCTGACCTACGGTCAGACCGGTAACGCCAGCACCCAGCTCAGCAATTTCGCCCACGTACTCGTGACCGATGGTCATAGGGGCTTTGATGTGCTCCTGTGCCCAGGGATCCCAGTTGAAAATATGTACGTCTGTGCCGCAGATGGCGGTCTTGTGTACCTTGATCAGCACCTCACCGGGACCGGGGGTAGGGACGGGAACTTTGCGCAGCTCCAGACCGGGACCTGCGACGGGTTTTACGATGGCATCCATAAGCTTTTTCATGGTTAAGCCTCCAATTTTTGTATTTATGGGATTATTTTAGCACAGCTTAGGCGTGCTTTCAAGTGTCAGCATACAATAGGAATAATTTATTTTCCTATTTCTGTCATTCCGGCCGAGCCTTGGCGAGCGGAGGAATCTTCGCAGTTGGAAGATCCATCGGCTGCGCTCTGGTGCTCTGCGCTTAGAATGAAAAGTTTTATCTCTTTTTCTTTGGCGGAGCTTTCTTAGCAGCCCCCGGTCGTTTGACGGGCTTCTTGATCGCAGATCTGGGCGGGGGAGAGGAATGGGTCATTCTGGGCGGAACAGCGCGAATGAGGCACTTAGGACCCGAGCCGATCAGATCTTCCCGATGGGCTTTCAGCAGAGCCTCTTTTACCAGATAATAGTTTTTAGGATTGCGGTACTGGATCAGTGCCCGCTGCATTGCTTTTTCGTGGGGATCGGTGGGAACATACACCTTCTCCATCGTCCGCGGATCGATACCGGTATAGTACATCACCGTGGAAAGGGTAGAGGGTGTGGGATAAAAATCCTGCACCTGCTCCGGATTGTAGCCCATTTCCCGAATGTATTCTGCCAGCTCGATGGCTTCTTTCAGCGTAGAACCGGGGTGACTGGACATCAGGTAGGGAACGAGGTACTGATTCATCCCGTATTGCTTATTCAGTGCATAGTACTTGTCCACAAAGCGGTTATACACCGCATTTCTGGGCTTGCCCATCCGGTCGAGCACAGCATCTGAGACGTGCTCCGGTGCGACTTTAAGCTGACCGGAGATGTGATACTGCACCAGTTCCTTAAAGAAGGTATCCTTCTTATCTGCCAGCAGATAGTCAAAGCGGATGCCACTGCGGACAAAGACCTTCTTCACACCGTCGATCTTCCGCAGCTTGCGCAGCAGGGCAACGTAGTCGGAATGGTCAGCTTTCATATTCTTGCAGGGTGTGGGGTAAAGACACTGGCGACCGCCGCAGGCGCCCTTGGTCAGCTGTTTATCGCAGGCGGTGTGGCGGAAATTGGCGGTAGGACCGCCTACATCGTGAATGTAGCCCTTGAAATCCTTATCCTTTGCCATCAACTGCGCTTCTTTGAGAATGGATTCGTGGCTGCGGGTCTGGATGATGCGTCCCTGATGGAAGGTCAGCGCGCAGAAGGAGCAGGCGCCAAAGCAGCCGCGATTGCTGACGAGACTGAATTTGACTTCTTCGATGGCGGGCACACCGCCTGCCTTGGCATAGCTGGGATGCCAGGTGCGTGCATAGGGCAGGTCGTAAACCGCGTCCATTTCCTCGGTGGTCAGGGGCTTTTGCGGGGGATTTTGTACCACGTAGAGGTTGCCGTATGGCTCTGCCAGCCGTTTGGCGGTAAAGGGGTCGCAATTTAGATACTGCACCTTGAAGGATTCGGCATATGTGCGCTTGTTTGCCTTTAATTCATCGTAATTCGGTAAAATAACGGTGGGAAGAGAATCGTCCAATTCTGTTGTTTTAAACACCGTGCCGTCAATGTAGGTAATGTCCTTAACGTCCATTCCGGAATTGAGGGCATCTGCAATTTCAACAATGCTCTTTTCGCCCATACCGTACATCAGCAGGTCAGCTTGGCTATCCAGCAAAATGGAACGCTTTAAGGATTCAGACCAGTAATCATAATGGGAAAGACGGCGCAGACTGGCTTCAATACCGCCGATGAGAATGGGGACATTCTTGTAGGTCTGGCGGATCAGGTTGCAATACACTACGGTAGCATAGTCGGGGCGTTTGCCCATTACGCCGCCGGGGGTGAAAGCATCGGTCTTGCGCCTATGCTTGGTGACGGAATAGTGATTGACCATGGAGTCCATATTACCGCCGGACACCAGAAAGCCCAGTCGGGGCTGACCGAAAACGTCGATGGACTTGGGATTTTTCCAATCGGGCTGGGAGATGATGCCCACACTGTAGCCGTGGCTTTCCAGAA
>JAZNNE010000010.1:0-6001 GCA_045580125.1 Faecousia sp.
CCCAAGGTTGCACTGCTGAGCTTCTCCACCAACGGCTCCGGCAAGGGCGGCACTGTCAAGCTTAGCCACGACGCCACCGTCGAGGCCAAGGCTATGGCTCCCGACCTGCTGATCGACGGCGAGATGCAGTTCGACGCAGCAGTTGCTCCCGAGGTCGGTCAGCTGAAGTTCCCCGGCTCTCCCGTTGCAGGCTATGCCAACACCTTCATCTTCCCCACCATCGAAGCCGGCAACATCGGCTACAAGATCGCACAGCGTCTGGGCGGTTTTGAGGCTTACGGTCCTATCCTGCAGGGTCTGGCTGCTCCCATCAATGACCTGTCCCGGGGCTGCAACGCCGACGAGGTCTATAAGATGGCAATTATTACTGCTGCAATGGTGTAATTTGAACACATAAAAGCGCACTGCTAAGCAGTGCGCTTTTTGTTTCGCTGTGACTAAGCCTCCCTTGTGCAAAGGGAGGTGGCACGGCGTAAGCCGTGACGGAGGGATTGTCAATCCCCCAGTCAAAAATCAAGGATTTTTGACAGCCCCCTTTACACAAGGTGGCCTTATTTATGCCTTCAGCAATTCCCAGCAGCGGTGGATCATTTGAGGATCTTCCGCGCTGCTTTGGATGAGAATTTCGCCTGCACCATCGTAGCACAGATCAGCCGCCGCCAGCCGTCGATGGGTCTCTCTTGCCGTGCCTTCGCCGCCGTCTAACAGCAGCGTCTGCTCGCCCAGCAGCTTTTGGATCACCGCCGCAGCAAAGGGATAGTGGGTGCAGCCCAGTACCACCGCATCCAGCTTTCCCGCATAAGGCGAAAGCTGCGGACGCAGCAGGTCTTCACTTTCCGCACTGACCGCCTTTCCGGCTTCCACCAGCTCCGCCAGTCCCGGTGTGGGAAGCGGTATGATGTTGCACTTTTCCCGCCAGCGCGCTTCCAGCTTCTGCAGCTTTTCCGAATCCGTGGTCAGGGGTGTTGCCATCACGCCGACAGTGCCGCCGGGGAACTGATCCGCCGCCAGCTTTACAGCAGGCTCAATGCCCACCACGATCAAGTCGGCGTATTTCTCCCGCAGCAGATCCACCGCCGCCGCAGTTGCCGTATTGCAGGCCACCACCAGCGCCTTGATCCCCTGCACCATCAGCTTTTCCGCCACTGCCAGACTTAATTCCTGCACCTGCGCCACGGTTTTCGTGCCGTAGGGGGCATTGGCAGAATCGCCATAGTACAAAAATCGCTCACCCGGCATCTGTTTAACCAGCTGCCGCAGAACGCTGATACCGCCGACACCGGAATCAAATACCGCAATATAATCGCTTTTTTGGTTCATTTCGATCCCCGCTTTGCGTTTATTTTTCAGAAAGCTGCTGCTTTGCCGCTTCGATGTAATGCTCCGCGCCGTGGATTTGCGCGGCCATCTGCTCTGCGGTCAGGGTTTTGACGATTTTTGCCGGATTTCCCAGCAGCACAGAGCCGGCAGGGGCAACGGTCTTGCCGGTAACCAGCGCACCTGCGCCTACCAGACAGCCGTCCTCCAGCACCGCGCCGGTGAGTACCACCGCGCCCATACCGATGACGCAGCCGTCGCCTACGGTGCAGCCGTGGACTACCGCGTTATGCCCGATGGTGCAGAATTTTCCCACTGTTGTTTTCTCGTGGATCACGCAGTTATCCTGCACATTGGTGCCCTCGCCGATAACGATAGCGCCGCTGTCGCCCCGAAGCACCGCGCCATACCAGATATTCACATCTTTTTCCAAAGTAACATCCCCAACGACCGTTGCATTGGGGGCGATAAATACTTGCTCCATAGCTGCTCCTTACGCCATAAATTCTATGCTTATGGTATAATACTTCCTTATGTTTGTCAAGGGAGGCGGCTTCGCCGCAGACGAAGACCGGGGGAGTTAAACTCCCCCAGTTAGCCCGCTCGGCTGACAGCCCCCTCAGCGAGGGGCGAGGGATATAAAAGCCGCCGGAGGAAACTCCGGCGGCTTTGCTTAGCTGTTTTGCAGCTGCTGCTTGGTGTATTGCAGGGTGTAGAGCTGATAGTATCTGCCCTTTTGGTGCAGCAGCTCCTGATGGTTGCCCTGCTCGATAATCTTGCCCTTGGACAGCAGAATGATGTTGTCGGAATGCTGAATGGTGCTCAACCGGTGGGCAACGATCAGCATCGTGCCGATATTTTTCATCTTCTCCAAAGAGTCCTGAATCAGCAGCTCCGTTTCCGTGTCGATGTTGGCAGTTGCCTCGTCCAGGATCATCACGCTGGGCTTGTGGATAATGGTGCGGGCGAAGGACAGCAGCTGCCGCTGTCCGGCGGAGAAATTATTGCCCCGCTCACGAACTACATCGTCCAAGCCCTTTTCCAGCTTGTTAATAAAGAAATCTGCGTTGACATACCGGCAGGCTTCCATCACTTCCTCGTCGGAAACGCCCTCCTTGCGCAGCAAAATATTGCTGCGAATATCGCCGGAGAACAGGAATACATCCTGCAGCATCTGACCGAAATGGCGGCGCAGGGAGGAAATTTTGATCTTGCGAATATCAATGCCGTCGATCAAAATCTGTCCCTTTTGAATATCGTAATTGCGGCAGATCAGGCTGAGAATGGTGGTCTTGCCGGAGCCGGTAGAGCCCACGAATGCCACGGTCTGCTTGGGCTGGACATGGAACGACACGCCCTTAAGCACCCATTCATCCGGCTTATAGCAGAACCAAACGTCCTTAAATTCGATCTCGCCTCTGACCTCCTCCAGCTCGATGGCGTCAGGATCGTCCACCACTTCGGGAACCATATCCATAATGGTGAATATCTTTTCCGCAGAGGCAAACGCCGACTGCAGCACGTCAAAATGCTCTGAAAGTGTCTGAATGGGATCGAAGAACTTGGACGCATACAGATAGAAGGTAACAATAGTATCCGATACGATGACCTGACCCAGGAAGCTGGTGTTTTCAATATAACCCTTGGAGCCAAAATACAGCAGACACAGCACGCAGCTGATGTGCATCATATAGACCATAGGGCGGAACACGCCGAAGACAAACATCCGTCTGAACTTCGCCTTTTTCAGGTCGTCGCTGCGCTGCATAAATTCGCCCATCTTTTCCGCTTCCCGGTTGAATATCTGGGTGATCTTCATGCCGGACAAATTCTCTGACAGGAAGGTGTTCAGCTCCGTACGGGAGTCTGTTACGCCACGGTGTGCCCTTCTGGAGAACTTTTGGAAAATGAATGTAAACAGCGCCACAAAGGGCACAAAGCACAGCACCACCAGCGTCATCGCATAGTTGACAAACAGCATCGCCACCAGCACGCCGGCAATGACCATCACATTCTTGATCATGGTCACCAGCACGTTGGTAAACATACGGCAAATGCCGTCGGTATCGTTGGTGACCCGGGTAACCAGCTTGCCAACGGGGATGTTGTTCAGCTGTTCGTGGGATAGGCTTTCGATGTGGGAGAACACATCTTCGCGCAAATCAGACAAAATTTTCTGTCCGATCTTCTGCAAAATCATGGTCTGCAGGTACATACTGACCATGGAGACCACCAGCACTGCCGCATACGCGCCCACCATCCAAAACAGCTTGCTCAGTTCAAACGCTTCGTGCTTGATCAGGCCTTGGATCTTGCCCACCAGAATGGGAGACAAAATATCATAGGTGATGGACAGCAGCATAATCACCAGCACCAGAATGAACTGGGCAATATACGGCTTTCCGTAGCGCAGCAGCCGCAAAATGATTACGCGATCCGGCATATTCCGCTGGAACTCCTGCATCGTCTTATCTTTCTTCACTTTTGCGTAGGCAATCAGGAAGGCGATGGTGAAGATGCCGATAATGGCACCGACAATGAGAACAGGCAAATACTTATCCATTGTGAAGCTGGCCTCCTTCCTCTTCCAGGCGCTGCAGCTCCACCATTTTGCGATACTCATCGCAGCTACTTAGCAGCTCCTGGTGTGTGCCGAAGGCCGCCACCGTGCCGTCGTCAATAAACAGCACCTTGTCCATCTGCTCGATGGTGGAAATGCGGTGGGCGATCAAAATGGTAGTTTTCCCCTGGCGGGTCGACCGCAGGTTGGCAAGGATGGTGCGCTCGGTTTTGGTGTCCACCGCGGAAACGGAGTCGTCCAAAATCAAGATGGGTGCGCCCTTTAAAAGGGCGCGGGCAATGGAAATCCGCTGCTTCTGACCGCCGGAGACCGTTACGCCCCGTTCGCCCAAAATGGTTTCATAGCCCTGGCTGAATTCCTGGATATTGCCGTCTACGTCCGCCAGCTTTGCAGCATTGGCGATGTTTTCCGCACTTCTGTCCTCCACCGCAAAACCGATGTTGTTGGTAATGGTATCAGAAAACAGGAAATTGTCCTGGGGCACATAGGCACAGCCCGCCCGAACATCCGCAATAGCCACTGTGTTGACGTCGTGGCCGTCGATAAACAGCGTTCCGTCGGGCACATTATACGTACGCAGGATCAGATCCACCAGCGTGGTCTTTCCCGCACCGGTGCGTCCTACCAGTCCAATATTCTCGCCGGCGTTGATTTTAAAGGAAACGTCCCGCAAGGCATCGAATTCGCCGTCGGGATAGCGGAAGGTCAGATCCTTAAATTCAATTTCTCCGCGAATGTCGGTCAACGGCTTTACACCTTCCCGATCCACCACGTCCTGCTTGGCATCCAGCAGCTCGCTGATGCGCTTGACCGAGGCGCGACCCCGGGAGGTCATATCGATCAGGTCGGCAACCGCCAGAATGGGCCAAATAATGGCATTGAAATAGCCGATAAACTCCATCAGCTGACCGGCATTGAAGGTGCCCTTCCATACCAGATAGCCACCGTAGCCCAGAATAATGCAGATGACGCTTTCAACGAAGGTCATAACCAGAATGCGGAACAAAACGGAAGCCTTTGTGAAGGCAATATTGGCATCTTCATTTTCCTTGCTCAGCTTTTTAAATGCCCAAAGCTCCTTGGCTTCCTTGACAAAGGCCTTGATCACGGCGATGCCGGAGAAGCTCTCCTGAGAGAAATCAGACAATTTGGAGAATGCCTCTTGACGGGCATCCCATTTTTCTGTCATCCGTTTGCCTACGATGGTGGCAGATGCCATCAAAAAGGCCATGGGAATCAGGCACAGCAGGGTCATCATAGGACTCATGCGGAGCATGTCGTTAATGGCCAGCAGACCCAGAAGCACTGCATCAAAGAACATCATAATGCCCCAGCCGAAGCACTCCTGCACCGTATCCAGATCGTTGGTGAACAGGCTCATCAGGTCGCCCACTTTGTTCACCTGATAGTATTCCCGGCTCAGCTTTTTTGCGTGATCAAACATCCGGTTGCGAAGCTGTTCTTCCAGCTTTACCGCAGAACCCAGAAAACAGATACGCCACAAAAAACGGCCGCAGATCAGGGCAATAATGACCGTGACCATGGGAATGCAGATCTCGTCCAGCACATAGTTCATGTCAAAGGGGATCACCGCACCGTCCGGACCGATCACCGTGCCGGATTTCATGCCGTCGATCACTGCACCGTAGAGCTTGGGTATCTCCAATTGCAGATAGTCCACAGCTACCAACGCGATCAGACCCAGCAAAAGCATGGGGCCGTATTTCAGATAATATCGGTTGATATATTTGCTGAATATCACGCTTTCTCACCTCGAAGAAGTAAAATTTATGTCATTATAACACGCCTAATATTTTTTGACAATCACCCCAAGGAAAAAATGTCATAAAAAAAAGCGGAAGAGGAACACCCTCTTCCGCCCGTTTTTTCTTTACAGTTCTTCTAAGTACTGCACACCGTTGATCTGACGGATCCTCTCCATCAATTCCTCGTGCTTGACGCGCTTTTTTGCTTTCAGCGTGGCGATCATGCCCCGGCTGTTGTTTTCCGTAGCGCTTTGCTCCATCTGGATATTGCTGACTTGCAGATCAAAATCACGCAGTTTTTGAATAAACGAGCCTACGGTGATACCCTCTGTCAGCT
>JAZNNE010000011.1:0-19874 GCA_045580125.1 Faecousia sp.
AAGAGAGCCTATGATCCTGACCCGTGACACCAGCTATATTGGCACACTGATCGACGATCTGGTGACCAAGGGTACGGAAGAACCCTACCGGATTATGACCAGCCGGTCGGAATACCGGCTGCTGCATCGGCAGGACAATGCGGATCAGCGGTTAAGCCATATCGGCGCAAAGGTGGGCTTGGTCAGTCAGGAACGGCTGCGCCAAGTGGAAGAAAAATACGAAGCTGTCCGTCAGGAGATGAGCCGGCTGGAAAGCAGTGGTGTGCCTGCAAGCGAAGCACTAAACGCAATGCTGGCAAGCAGAGATTCTGCGCCCGTTGCCAATTCTGCCCGATTTGCGGATCTGCTGCGCAGACCCCAGGTAACCTATGCCGATATCGCACCTTTCGACACGGAAAGACCCCAGCTGCCGGACAGCGTTACCCAAGCGGTGGAAATTCAGATCAAATACGCCGGTTATCTGCTGCGGCAGAGCAAGCAGGTGGAGGATTTCAAGAAAGAGGAATCCCGTCTGCTGCCGGATACCATCGACTACGAAGCCATTGCCGGCTTGCGCTTGGAAGCGCGGCAGAAGCTGTCGGAAATCCGCCCCGTCTCTATCGGGCAGGCAGGCAGAATCTCCGGTGTCAGCCCTGCAGATATCGCGGTGCTGCTGATTTATCTGGAACAGAATACCTAAAAGTTACCTCCGGAGCATAAAATGTCCGGAGGTGATTTTTATGTCCATAGTAAAAACCGATGTACCCATGACCGCACAGCTGTGCGACGAAACCATTCTGGAACTGACACGGGTTTATCCGTTCTGCCGGTCAGAGCTTTTGACAAGATCCGCCTTTGGTCGACCGATCCGGTCCTTGGTCATCGGCAACGGACCGCGGCGGGTGCTGTATGCGGCGGCGTTTCACGCCAATGAGTGGATCACTGCCCCGGTGATCCTGAAATTTGTGGAAGATCTGGCAGAGGCGATCCGCACCGGCGGTACTGTCGGCGGGGTAGACGGTGCAGGACTTGCCCAGCAGGTGACGATTTACACCGTGCCGATGGTGAATCCCGACGGGGTGGATTTGGTAACCGGCGCGCTGCAGCCGGAGCAGCTGGGCTATGCCGCTGCGGCGGAGATCTCCCGGAATTTTCCCAACATACCCTTCCCCGATGGCTGGAAAGCCAATCTGTTGGGCGTGGATCTGAATCTGCAGTATCCTGCCGGCTGGCTGCAGGCAAGGGAAATCAAATTCTCGCAGGGCTTTGACCGACCGGCACCCAGAGATTTTGTGGGGCGTGCGCCCCTGACCCAGCCGGAAAGTCGGGCGATGGTGGAATATACGGAGGTGGTGGATCCGGCTCTGGTGCTGGCGTATCACACCCAAGGGAAGGTGATCTATTGGCAGTTTGAAGATGTGTTTGTAGAGGGCGCACGGGAGCTGGGGGAAAGACTCGCGGCATTAAGCGGCTATGCCTTAGAGGATACGCCCTACGAATCGGCTTTTGCGGGATATAAGGACTGGTTTATAAAGTATTATCACAAGCCGGGGTATACCATTGAAGTGGGGGAGGGGATCAATCCGCTGCCGCTGAGTCAGTTTGACGAAATCTATCGGGACAACGTGCCGATTTTGGTGACTGCCGCGTTGGGATAAAAACCTTCTCCCGGGGAGAAGGTGCCCCAGTTCGCAAACTGGGGCGGATGTGGAATGCGGGCGATATTCTCAGATAATGCACAACCGGAAGACTTATACCATATTGGCGTGCACGCCGTTCCACACCCGTCACGGCTAACGCCGCGCCACCCTCTCCCCGGGAGAGGGTATTGTTCTCGATCTCAAAAATAAACTAAAAATTTTTCAAAAAAGTGTTGACAAATGAAAACGGGTATGATAAATTATAGTTGTAAATGATAGTCATTCGCATTTAGGAGGTGCCTATGGAAGCTACCACAAAGCATTTCCGCAAACGCAACGCGATCCTGACCTGCCTGCGCAGCACCAAGGTGCATCCCAGTGCAGAATGGGTCTACGAACAGCTGAAAGCGGAACATTCCGACATCTCGCTGGCGACGGTTTACCGAAATCTTGCCCGGTTTAAAGAACGGGGAGAGATCGTCAGCCTGGGCACGGTAAACGGCATCGAGCGTTTCGATGGCAATACTGAGCCCCACGTTCACTTTATTTGTACCCACTGCAGCAATGTTGTGGATCTGGAGGGCATCGCAGTTCCGCAGGAGCTGTCTGCCACCGTTTCCCACGCTGCCAACGCGCTGGTCTCCGGCTGCCAGCTCACCTTCACCGGAAAATGTAATCAATGTACAAAACAGGAGGAAACAGCATGAAAAAGTTCGTTTGCACAGTTTGCGGTTACGTCTACGAGGGTGAGGAATTGCCCGAAGATTATGAGTGCCCCCTCTGCGGCGTCGGCCCGGATCTGTTTGAAGAAGAAAACTAATCAATAAAATTCACATTTTGGAGGAAATTATTATGAAGAAGTTTGTTTGCCCCGTTTGCGGTTATGTTCACGAAGCAGAAGTGATGCCCGAAGGCTTTGTTTGCCCCGTATGTAAGGTTCCCGGCTCTAAGTTCAAGGTGCTGGAGGAGAACAAGCTGGCTGCCGAGCACGAGTACGGCATCTATGCCAAGACTGTTAAGAACAACCCCGACATCAGCGAAGAGGACAAGAAGTTCATCTTTGAGCAGCTGATGGCTAATTTCACCGGCGAGTGCAGCGAGGTTGGTATGTATCTGTGTATGGCTCGCATTGCACACCGCGAGGGTTATCCCGAGATCGGTCTGTACTGGGAGAAGGCTGCTTACGAAGAGGCGGAGCACGCCGCCAAGTTTGCAGAGCTGTTGGGCGCAGATCTGGAGCCCAACATGAAGGCTACCACCAAGGACAATCTGGCATGGCGCGTTGACTGCGAATTCGGCGCAACTGCCGGCAAGTTCGATCTGGCCGCTTGCGCAAAGAAGAACGGTCTGGATGCGATCCACGACACCGTCCACGAGATGGCCCGGGACGAGGCCCGCCACGGCAAGGCTCTGAAGGGTCTGCTGGAGAGATATTTTAAGTGATCGACAGTGCCTTGACTCCCTCTTTGAGGGAGGTGGCACGGCGCAAGCCGTGACGAAGGGAGTAAAACTCCCCCAGTCAAAAATCAAAGATTTTTGCCAGCCCCCTCACAGAGGGGGCCAAGGTTTTATGTTGGAGGTTTTTATGGAACTGAAAGACGGACTGATCCCCGTGGTGCGGGCGGAAAAAGACTGCGTTGTGTACTGCCCCATCTGCCACAAGACCCTGGAGGTCAAGGCGGGGCAGGTGATCCCCCGCTGCTGCGGCAAAGTAATGAAAGAAATGTAACAGCCGGAGGCAAAGGCCTCCGGTTTTTCTAACCTTCTCCCAAGAGTGGGGACGAATTTTCAATCCGGCCCTATAAAACAATCTAAAGACGCGTCTGTAGGGGTCGATGCCCACATCGACCCGAAACGCAGGGTAAAAAGCGGGCGGATGTGGGCATCCGCCCCTACGATAGTCCTTTGGCGCGTCTGTATGGGCGACCTGTGCGGTCGCCTATCAGTCCTTCCCCCGGGTGCTTTTTGTCCTTGCTATTTAGCTGGCGGTATGCTATGATGAACAAAAAATGGAGCACTATGCGCTTTTTGCCGAAAGGAGGGGGAAGAAAAGATGGATGAACAGCTTCGCTATGTAAAAAAATTGGCGATGCGCACGCTTTTGCTTCCCTTGCGGCTGCTGTCGGTGAAGAAAAATCGGGTTTTCCTGATCAACAATCTTTCCCATAAATTTGCAGGCAATCCCAAATATATTGCCCAGCAGCTGCAGCGCGACTACGGCAGCAGGCTGGATATTGTATTTTCGGTGAAAAATCCGGAAAACTATGCACATCTGCAGCAGCAGGGCATTCGCATCGTAAAATTCAATTCGCTGCAGTACTTTATCCAGGCGATGAGCAGCAAGGTGTTTGTAACCAACAGCGGCGGCTATTCCTATCTGCCCCTGCGTAAAAAGCAGTATGTCATCAACACCTGGCACGGCGGCGGTGCATACAAAAAATGCGGCACGGATATGTACAGCGACAGCAAAACATTTTGTGCAGATCTTAGGCTGCAGGCGAAGCAGACCGGCGCGTTTTTGTCCACCTGCACCCGGTTTACCGAGGAGTTTTCCCGGGCGTTGCTCATTCCGAAGGAGCGCTTCTGGGAGATCGGTATGCCGAGAAATGATATGCTGATGCACCCGGATCGGACACTGCGGCAGCAGGTTCGCGAAAAACTGGGTCTGCAGGAGGACGAAAAGCTGATCTTGTTTGCGCCTACGTACCGCAAAGTCGATGACAACTATTTCCGGGATTCCATCGCCATCAACTACGGCGTGGACAGCCAGAGGGTGGTCAGGGCGATGGAGCAGCGATTCGGCGGCAAGTGGCGCTTTGCGGTGCGGTATCATCCCAACGTGGTCAACCGCGGCGATATGGACAGTTCCGGCGTGCTGGATCTGACGGATTACGAAGATATGCAGGAGCTGCTGCTGGCGGCGGATGCCATGATCAACGATTTTTCCTCGTCCATGTGGGATTATATGCTGACGGGGAAGCCCAGCTTCCTGTTTGCGGTGGATCTATCCCATTATGAGGCGACGACCCAGGTATATACACCGGTGGCACAATGGCCCTTCCCCCAGGCGGTGGACAATGACCGGCTGGAACAAAATGTTTTGGAATTCAGTGAAGAAAAATATGCCGAGGACTGCAAAAAGCATTATGCAATCCTGGGCGGCAGCGAGACCGGCGAGGCGACCAGACTGGTAAGTCAGCGGATCGGACAGCTGTGTCGATAGAAAGAGAAAGGAAAAAGATATGATTATCAGTGCTATCTTGGCGGGCGGTACCGGAACGAGAATGAATCTTTCCAGTATGCCCAAGCAGTTCCTGCCCCTGGGCGACAAGCCCATCATCATTTACACCGTGGAGCGGTATCTGAAATGCCGGCGGATCGACCGGGTCATTCTGGGCGTCCACGCCGACTGGGTGGACTATATGCAGCAGCTGCTGGAGCAGTTTGTGCCCTCAGAGCTGGATCGGGTGAAGGTGATCACCGGCGGCGCAGACAGAACGGAGACCATGCTGCGGCTGCTCAATGCCATCGAGGAGGAATACGGCAAGTCCGATGAGCATATCGTGCTTACGCACGACGGTGTGCGTCCTTTCTTTACCCAGCGTATGATCGAGGAGAATATTGACGCGGTATATAAGTACGGCGCGGTCAATACCGTTTCTCCGGCGATTGATACGATCGTGGTGTCTGACGACGGAAAATATATCAGCAACGTTCCGGATCGGACGACGATGTTCTTGGGACAGTGCCCCCAGACCTTCCGGGTCAGCCAGCTGAAGGCTGTGTATGATTCCCTGACGGAGGAGGAGCGCCAGACCCTGACAGAGGCGACCAAGATCTATACGATGAGAGGCTTGCCGGTATATCTGGTGCAGGGTGCGGTTTCCAATATCAAGATCACCACGCCGGCGGACTATAAGATGGCACAGGCCATTGCAGAGGATTTTATTGACTGATTTTTTAGCGGAAGGAGAGATCTATCGTGCACGTTGCGTACTGCAGCCTGCTGCTGCCGGAAGAAAAGCGGATTTCCGAGCGCGCAAAGAAACGGCTGCCCGGTATTTCTCTGCATAAGTTTACCTCTGCAGTCATCAAGGGGCTGGAGGAAAATTTAGAGGATGGGGTGGATGTGTTCAATATCATCAACACCCGCAACTATCCCGGATTCCCCCAGCTGCTCTTCAAAACGGAGAAATGGAGCCATCGGGAAGGTGCCGAGGATTGGCATATTGGCTACCTGAATCTGTTTGGCATCAAATATATTACCCAGGCGCGGGGCTTGTACAGAAAGCTGCGCAAATGGGTCGAGGAAAAGGGCGATGCGCCCTGTATGATCTGCGTACATCATATTTTTTATCCTTCCATGATCGCCGCTTTGCGGGTCAAGCGTAAATTCGGCGACCGGGTCAAGCTGTGTCTGATCACCGGCGATATGAACGGAAAGTACGGTCTGGCGGCGCAATCCGGAAAGGGTCTGAAGCAATGCCTCACCGGCATTTTGGAAGATCGGGTGGATAAACTGGCCACGGAGTTTGACTGCTTTGTGTTTGCTACCAAGTATATGGCACAGGCCTTCGGTGTAGAGGATAAGCCCTATGCGGTGGTGGAGTGTGCCTACTCCGAGCCGGCGTACTATTCTGCGCTGGAGGATACGTCGGATGACGACGAAAAGATCATTTTTTACGCCGGCGCGCTGCGGGAGGAGTACGGAATTCCCCATTTACTGCGGGCGTTTTCGGCGATCAAGGACGAAAATTACCGGCTTTGGCTGGCCGGCGGCGGCAATGCAGAGCCGATGATCGCGGAATTTGCGGAAAAAGATCCCAGAATTGAATTTTTGGGCTTTATTACGCCCCAGGAAGTGGATCTGCGGCAAAAGCGGGCCACGGCGCTGATCAGTGCCCGAACCACAGAGCACGCCTTTGTCAAGTACAGCTTCCCCAGTAAGACCATGGAAGGTCTGGCATCGGGAAAGCCCTACATTGCCCATAAGCTGCCCTGCGAGCCGGAGGAATATGCCCAGTACATTCTGTATGCAGACGATGAAAGCGACGAGGCGCTGCGGGATAAGATCCTGCAGGTCTGCGGGCTGCCCAGGGAGCAGCGGGACGAAATCAGCGCCCGGGCAAGAGCGTTTATTCTGCGTCAGAAAAATCCCCGGGTGATGTGCCGGCGGATCGTAGATATGTGGAATGTGGTTTTGTGCTGCGGGAAGGAGTGCTTATGAAAAAGATACAGAATAAAGTGTTCCTTTTATTTTTCATTTATCTGGCGGTGGTGGTGTCGCTGCGCTCGACCTATGTGATCGAAGCGTTTCCGGTAATGGAGAAATTCTCCAAGATCTCCACCGTGCTGTCGTATCTACCCTTTGTTCTGGCGGTGGGATATAAGCTTATCAGCGATGCGATGCGTATCAAAGCTACTTTTTCCAAGGTCAGCAACTGGATTTTTTACGGCTTCGCGCTGTATTATCTGGCGCTGTGCGTATACCGGCTGACCCACGATATGGAGGTTAAGGAAAATCTTTACTTCTCCATCATCTTCTTCGGCGCGATCGCTATTTTTATGCTGCTGCGCAGCGGAAAGATCCCAATGTCCAAGAAAGAGCTGGACAAGAATCTTGTGGGGATCGCGGTATTTTTCATTGTTTACCGGCTGATCTTCGTGCTGATCGGGGCGCATTTCATTCAGAAATCGCCTATCAATGTGAATTTAACCTCCGGCGTCATTGCGTTGCTGCTTCCGTTTTTGGGCAATCGGCTGACAGACCCGGAGCTGGATAAAAAGAAGGCGCTGCTGCTGTGGACAGTGGTGGTTGCCGGTTTTGTGGTGATCGCTACCACCGGCGCCCGGGCGCTGTTCCTGCTGACGATGGTCAATGTGGCGGCAATGCTGCTACTTACCCTGATTCGGCGCAAGGGCGTGCTGAAAATGGTTACGGCGATCGCTGTGGGCTGCGTGATCGTGGTTACACTGGCGCTGGGAAATGTCGGACAGGTGCGCTATTCCGTATATCGGCAGACGGGTATTGATTTCGACACCATTCGCCTTACCTTCCAAACGAAAAAACCCACCCAGCCTACCGAGGCAACAGATCCGCCAACAGTACCTACCGAGGCACCTACCCAGGAGCCGACAGCACCGGAGCAGCCGACGGAGCCCGGGGAGACCCAACTGCCTACGGAGATACCCATCGGTCAGACCCCGGAGCAGGATAAGGCCGCTGCCCAGGAGCAGATCAATTCCAGCAACCGGATGCGAAGGCATTTGGTGCAATACGGCATTAAAAAAGCCAAGCAAAATCCCTGGTTCGGAAACGGCGACGTGATGTACTGGTATCAGATCACGGAGGAGTACGGCTTTATGCAGTCGGCCCACAATTTCCTGGTAGAGGGCATTATTTGCTACGGCTTGATCGGTATGGCAATGGTGGCGGCGCTGTTTATCGCGCTGCTTGCGGAAGCAAAGCTGTTTACCAAGCGTTCGTTGCGGCGCTGGAGCGATACCGCAGCGCTGGTGCTGACGGCGGTGTTCTACTTCGCCTTCGGCTTTGTACAGCCCACAGTATTTGATACGTTTATCTGCCCGCTGTTTGTGCTGGCGATGGCAGCCTGCATCAACAAGCTGGAAACAGAGAGAAAATGATCCCTTAGGGGAGGAAGAAAGGATCCGTTATGGCCCAAACCAGAAGTAAAAACAGCCTGTTAAACGCCATTACGGCTATGGGTATGACCCTGGTCAACGGTCTTTTGGGCATTATCGTTACCCGAATGGTGATCGCGGCCTACGGCTCGGACTTTAACGGACTTAATTCTACTGCCAATCAGATCGTAAATGTGCTGCTGATCCTGGAGGGTGGCTTTACGCTGGCGTCCAATGTGGCGCTGTTTGCGCCGCTGAGTCAGGGGGATTTTGAACTTCTAAACGGCGTTTTGGCGGCTACCCGAAGCAAATTCCGGAAAATCGGATTGCTGTTTCTGGGCATTGGTGCGGCGGTGGCGGCGGTGTACGCCCTGCTGGCAAACAGCGCCCTGCCGGACGGATTTATTGCCACGGTGATCATGATGACGGTGATCCCGGGCGCGTTTAATCTGTTTTATGCCACCACATACCGCGTCCTTCTGCAGACACAACAGCGGGAATATGTGATCAACACGATTTCCGTTATCACGCTGGGAGCAGGGCATATCGCCAATATGGTGATGATTCGCCTGGGCGGTCCGATGTGGGCGGTGCGGTTTATTACCATGTCCTGCGCGCTGATCAACAGCCTGCTGATCGCAGGGTTTGTCAGGAAAAAGACGCCGTATCTGAATCTGCGGCAGAAGCCAAGACCGGAAAAGATCAAAGGCACAAACGATGTGATGATCCAGAAGATCACCGGCGTGATCTACAATTCTGCGCCCATCGTATTTTTGTCTGTTTCGCCCTCCGGCGGCACGGTGCTGGCCAGTGTATATGCGGTGTACAACAATGTATTTCTGATGCTCAAGAGCCTGCTTCACGGCGTCATCGATGCGCCGCGGCTCAGCTTCGGTCAGCTGATGACGGAAAAGAAAAAAGAGGATATTTGGCCCGTGTTTGCCCAGTATGAGTATGCGGCATTTTTAGCGGTATTTGTGCTGTTGACTACCTGCAGCGTGCTGATCCTGCCCTTCATCGGGCTGTATACCGGCGGCATTACGGACGCCAACTACTACGACGGAAAGATCGCCCTGCTGATGACCGGCATTGCCACGCTGGAATTGCTGCATATTCCCAGCGGACATATGATCAATATGGCAGGTCTGTTTAAGGTCAGCCGCAATATTCAGATCATCGCCTGCGCCACTTTGGTGATCGGCATGGCGGTCGGCGGCAGCATTTGGGGCGTGTACGGAATGCTTTGCTCCATTTTGCTGGTGGCGGCGCTGCTGTGCGTGATGGAGATGGGCTTTATCCACACCCGGTTTTTCAAGAAGAAGCTGCTGCGGCTGGCGTTGCTGCTGCTGCCGCTGATGGCGGCAGGTGTGGGCAGCGCGGTTTTGGAGCGGCAGCTGCTGGTGAAGGCAAACAGCTATCTGGAATTCGGCGCATACGCGCTGCTGGTGATGCTGATCAATGCCACTGTTGCGTTGGCAGTGGGATTGGTATTTAACCGGCGGGAATTGCTGGGACTTATGAAAAAATTGATCCGATTGCTGCGAAAGCCGCAATGATGGAGGCACAATATGTATAAAATTTTAGAGAAAAAAGTATTAAATCCCACGGTGGTGCAGCTGCAGATCGAAGCGCCGCTGGTGGCAAATAAGGCCAAGCCCGGTCAGTTCATCATCCTGAGAGTTGATGAAGAAGGTGAGCGGATCCCGCTGACGGTTGCCGGTGTCGATCCGCAGACCGGTGCTGTGAAGATCATCTTCCAGATCGTTGGCTCCACCACCGAGAAGCTGTCCCGCAAGGCAGAGGGCGATTTTATTGCGGATTTTGTCGGTCCGTTGGGCGTTGCGACCCATCTGGAGGGACTGAAGAAGGTGTGCATCGTTGGCGGCGGCGTGGGCTGCGCCATTGCTATGCCCATCGCGGAGGCGCTGCACGCACGGGGCGCGGAGGTTACCAGCATCATCGGCTTCCGTAACAAGGATCTGCTGATCCTGGAGGACGAGTTCAAGGCGTGTTCCAACACCTTGCGCATTATGACTGACGACGGCTCCTACGGCGAGCAGGGCAATGTTACTGTGCCCCTGAAGGAAATGCTGGAAAAGGGCGAAAAGTTTGATATGATCATCACCATCGGTCCGCTGATCATGATGAAATTTGTGGTGGCGACGGCGAAGCCCTTTGGCGTGCCCTGCACCGTTTCTATGAACCCGATTATGATCGACGGCACCGGTATGTGCGGCGGCTGCCGCCTGACGCTGAACGTAGATGGTAAGAAGGTTACCAAATTTGCCTGCGTTGACGGTCCGGATTTTAACGGCTATGAGGTGGATTTTGACGAGGCGATGTCCAGGGGCAGAATGTATTTCGACTTCGAGCGGCATAAGCATCAGCAGACCTGCAACCTCTTTCAAAAGGAGGTAGAGTGAAATGGCAAAGGCAAATATGTCCCTGACCAGAAATCCCATACCCACCCAGGATGCGTTGGTGCGCGCCCGCAATTTTGACGAGGTGGCGCTGGGCTATACTGAGGAAATGGCCATCGATGAGGCAAACCGCTGCTTAAGCTGCAAGAATATGCCCTGTGTAGCCGGCTGCCCGGTCAATATCCATATTCCCGAATTTATCAATAAGATAAAGGAGGGCGACTTCGAGGGCGCTTATCAGATCATCAACAAGTCTTCCTCTTTGCCTGCAGTTTGCGGTCGTGTCTGCCCCCAGGAGACCCAGTGCGAGGCGAAATGTGTAAGAGGCATCAAGGGCGAATCCGTGGGCATCGGTCGGCTGGAGCGCTTTGTTGCCGACTGGCACAATACCTTCTGCGCCGAGCAGCCGGTCAAGCCTGAGAGCAACGGACATAAGGTGGCCATCGTCGGTTCCGGTCCTTCCGGTCTGACCTGCGCCGGCGATCTGGCGAAGAAGGGCTATGAGGTAACGGTTTTTGAAGCGCTGCACACCGCCGGCGGTGTTTTGGTTTACGGCATTCCGGAGTTTCGTCTGCCCAAGGCGATCGTTGCCAAGGAAGTGGACACGCTGAAAAAGCTGGGCGTTCAGATCGAGACCAATGTGGTCATCGGGAAAACGTTGACCATCGACGAGCTGTTTTCTATGGGCTTTGAGGCTGTATTCGTTGGCTCCGGTGCCGGTCTGCCCAACTTTATGGGAATTCCCGGCGAGGCCCTTAGCGGCGTTTACTCTGCCAATGAGTTTTTGACCCGCAGCAACCTGATGAAGGCCTATCGGGACGATTCCGACACCCCCATTATGAAAGGCGGCAAGGTGGCAGTGGTCGGCGGCGGCAACGTGGCGATGGATGCTGCCAGAACGGCGCTGCGTCTGGGCGCGGATAAGGTTTACATCGTTTACCGCCGGTCTATGCAGGAGCTGCCTGCCCGCCGTGAGGAAGTGGAGCACGCCCAGGAAGAGGGCATTGATTTCCGTCTGCTGTGCAATCCTACCGAGATTTTGGGCTACCGCAATCCGGAAGATCCCCGGGATCCCAGGAATGGCTTTGTAACCGGCATGACCTGCGTCAGAATGGAGCTGGGTGAGCCGGATGAGCGGGGTCGCCGCCGTCCTGTGGCCATTCCCGGCAGCGAGTTTACGCTGGATGTGGATACGGTGGTTATGTCCATCGGTACGTCTCCCAACCCTCTGATCAAGTCCACCACTGCCGGGCTGGAGGTAAATCGCTGGGGCGGTATCGTGGTCAATGAGGACGGCTTGACCTCCCGGGAAGGCGTGTACGCCGGCGGCGACGCGGTTACCGGCGCGGCTACTGTTATTTCCGCTATGGGCGCCGGCAAGACTGCTGCCAAGGCTATTGACGAGGCGCTGAGCAAGTAAGTTTCATAAAAAAAGACTCCGATCATTCGATCGGAGTCTTTTTGCTGTATTTGCGCTCCAGGAAAAGAACGGCGAGGCTGCCGGCCACCAGCGCCAGAATAATGCCGGCGGACAAAAACAGCATATTTCGGCACAGTGTTTGCAGGCTGTAATCGCCGAAGGAGGACATGGTCTTAAAGATTTGGGAGAATTCCCGGGTGTAGTGTCCAATGTCCAAAATGCTGTTTTGGGGCATCAGGGATGCCGGCAGGTCAATTGCGTTGGTAACGGGAAGCATCAGCACCAGAATCAAGCCGGCAATGCCGGTGTTCAGCAGCGTCGGCAAGGGCGCGCCGTGCTTTCTCGTCAGCAGGCAGGTGCCTGCCCACAGAATCAAACCGGTCAGCAGCATACCGGCAAGCAGACCGATCAGCGGCAGCTGCCGCAGGAAGCTTTCGGCTTCGGAATAGCTGTAAATGCGCATATCCGTGGCAAGGTATTTTTTGCTCAGGGACTGCCGGATGGTATGCTCGAAAAACGGCATATCCAAATAAATACTGTCTAAGAGGATTCCGCTTTCGCTTTCCTGCAGAACTTTAAAGTTGTTCTGCAAGGGCTCGGACTGATAGTAGCCCTCAGGGGTATAGAGGATCAGCTTTTCGCCGGTGTTGCGGGTCTGGGTGACGATCTGAACCGGATCGCCCTCCTGGGGCGTTTTGGTGGCAGAAAGGACCAAGGTGTAGGGCGTGCCGGGGTGGAGGGTGATGTCGTTAAAATAGCCGGAGTTCACCACATAATACTGGGAAGATATCTCGGCGATGCGGTCGCCTGAATTCCAGCCCGTACCTTCAACCACCTGAAACAGACCCTTAGTGTTGCCCCATCGGTAGCTGTGGATGGACACTACATTGTTGTGTTTGCTGCTGCCATCCAGCTGTCTTACCGTTACGAGAACAGACATTTCTCGCTGCGCCATAGGCGAGAAGACGGTGCAAAACACCAGCAGGTAGGCGACCAGGGCGAAAATACACAATATGCGTCGTTTCATTGTCATTTTTCACCTCCGGAGGCAACCACGCTGCCCATCTCCCGGGAGAAGAGCAGGAACAAAAACAGCGGCGGCAATGCGACTAAAACGCAGCAGGCCATCAGCACAGTGGGCTCTGCCGGGGATACCGAAGCCAGCGCCACGGAAATGGGATAATCCCGGAAATCCTCCAGATAGGTCAGGGGCTGCTCCACCATATTCCAGGCGTCCACAAAGGACAGCAGACCTGCGCAGATCAAAGCGCCGCTGTTGGAGGGGATCAGGATCCTGGGGATCATTGCCAGGGTGCTGCAGCCATCCAATTGGGCAGCTTCCAGCAGGTTGTCGGGAATGGAACGGAAGCCCTGGGTGATGATAAAGGTTCCCAGGGGGACAAAAACTGCCGGCAGGATCAGGGAAAGATTGGTGCCCAGCAAGCCGGCACCCTGCAGCAGCAGATAGTTGGGCATCAAGGTTACCTGCAGCGGCAGGATCATCAGAATGATCATCAGGAAAAACAGCACGTTTTTGCCCGGGAAGCGGAATTTGGCAAAGCCGTAGCCCGCCAAAGTGGAAACGACCACTTGCAATGCAGCGATACAAAGGCTTAGCCCCACGCTTTTCCAAAAGCGAAGCAAAAATTCGGTTTTGCCCAGGAAGACCTCGTAATAGGATTGCAGCGACCACTGCCCGTTCCGAATGGCGCCGCTCAGCAGCACATAGGCAAAGGGGGCAATGCATACTGCTAACAAAAGGGAGACCACAAAAACTGTGAAAGGACTTCTTTTTTTCATCCTTTGTACGCCTCCTTTCGCATTACCAGGCGGTAGCAAAGGGCAAACAGACCGCACAGAAACGCGGTCAGCAGAATGCTGGCAGCGGCCATTTTGCTGTAGCTGAGCCGATGGAAGCTGTTATTGATGAAATGCTGCAGCATATATATGCTTTCGTTTGGCGCTTCGCCGCCGATGAGGAAGATTTCCCGGAAGCACTTGAATGCGTTGATCAGGGAGAAAACGCCGGCGAAGAAAATGCTGTACCACATTTGCGGGAAGGTGATATAGCGCAGCTTTTGTAAGCCACTGGCGCCGTCCAGCTCCGCTGCTTCGTAATGGGCAGGGGGAATGGTCATCAGACCGGACAGCAGCAGAATTACGCTGTAGCCGGTGTTTTTCCACAGGTACAGACCCACGGTGATCCAAAAGGCGCTGCTGCCTTCCAGCCAGCTTTGAACCGGCAGATCCAGCAGGGCATAGAGCTGATCCCAAAGACCGGCTTCGGTGAACAGAACATCCACCAAGACCACGGTGCCCACCACCGGCATCACATACGGCAGCAGCAGAACGCCCTGCAGCAGCTTGCTGCGCTGGGTGGCGTGCTGCAGCATCAGGGCGATAGTGTAGGATAGCAGCAGGATCAGTGTTAAGCCGATGAGCAAAAAGCAAAGGGTGTTTTTTGCCGCCAGCAGGAAAACCGGGTTGCCAAAAAGCGATGCATAGTTATTTAGTCCCACAAATTGCGCAGAAGGACCGTGCCCCTGGACAACGGAGAACCACAAAACCAGAGCGAAGGGAATGCCGTAAAAGATCAGACAGCCAATCAGCAGAGGCAGGACCAGTGCAAAGCCGGTCCGGGCTTTTCTCGTTTGTATTCTCATACTCAGCCCTCCGATACGTGCAAGCGCATATCCCAAAGGAACCGGGCGACCAGATCGTCAATGGAAGCATCTGTGGGCGCAAAGTCGCCATCATAGTCGTTCAGGGAGGCTAGCGCATCGCTTAGGGCGGTATCCATTGATGAGGGGAAGCGGACTTGAGAAATGGGGGCATCTAAAATCTCAGCAAATTCTTCGTTCAGTGGCTTCAGGCCGATCTGGCGGAAGCGGACCCGGTCTGGTGTGGACAGCTGGTTGGTATAGAATTGCTTGCGGCGAACTTCCCAAAGCGGCGCCAAAGAGCCCTGGGAACGCACAGGCCAGCCGTTGCCGATCAAACCGGGGCGCTGACTCTTTTTGGAAGTGTCCTGGTCAGTGGGACGGGGCGGACTGCCGGGAGTGGTTACGATAATGTTCGCCTTCGTGGGGCGATTTGCTTCCCACTGGGATTCCTCCAGCAGGAACTGCCGCAAAAATTGGTAAACCAGCTCCGGATTCCGGCAGCCGGAGCCGATGGCGGCATAATAGGTTACTGTGGCGACGGAGCCGTTTGCATCAGATTGCAGGGGCAAAATGGTATAGGAGCCCTCTTCATACTGGGAAATGGGGGCGTATTCCAACAGCTTGTTCAAAGAGCCGATAAACAGCGGCCAGCGAAGACCGCTGTAGGTGTTTTCGCCGGTGATGCCCTCAAATTTGTCATAGGTGCCTACAACATAGCTGCGGACATTCATAGAGCCGGAACCGCCGTACTGCGTGTTGGCCACAAGCTGGCGGTAGAGCTGCATATAGGCAGCCAACTGGGCGCTGTCCAGGGTTACGTCGGAGGCGGCATAGTCGATCCAGCTGGAGAAGGCGGCGCTACTGGCAAAGACACCGCCGGCGGCGACATAAGCATTGCCGGTGGACAGTGCTGCCTGCATAATCACCGGAAGGGACTGATTCAGGGAAGACAGGTCGAAGCCCACTTCCTCCAGCGGTGCGGTTTCAGCATAGATCACCGGAATGTCATAGCGCAGGGGCAGAACATAACGGTTGCCATCCAGCATGCCGGCATCCATAATCGTGGTGTTGAGTGCATCTTTACCCAGCTGATCGTCGGCATCATATAAGGCGCTGATGTCCTGGAAAATACCGTTTTTCATTGCCAGCATCACGTCGGCAAACAGCGGCTCGACATAGATTTGCCTGGTGTCGGTCGTGAGCAAATTATCCGTAGGCAGCAAATAGGCATCCGGACCGCCGCCCTGAAGAATTTGGGTGCGCAGCTGCTGCAAATAGGCAGCGCGTTCCTTTTCCTCGGTGGGCAGGATGTCCAAACGAATGGTTACATTGGGGTGTTCCTTGGCAAAGGCGTTGATCACAGCCTGGGTCTGACCGTTCATCTGATCCCAGGAGGTTTCCTCGGTGACGACCCAAATGGTATTGTCTTCTGTTTTGCTGCAGCCTACCAAAGGACAGAAAAGTGCTGCGATGAGCAGCGTGGCAATCCACTTCTTCATCAGCAGCACCTCCTGAATGCAATGTGTTTGTATTTTTATACATTATATTATAATTAGTATTGAATGTCAAATTTTCCTTGCGATTCCACAAAGAAACAAACATATTTATTGCAGATGCGGCAAAAATATGTTTGCGGAAAGAAAATGCTTTCTCCGGAAAGTGTTGGATTTCCGGAGAGAGTATATTGTAAGGAGAGAAAAACTATGAAGAGCAACAACCAGATCAATGTTCCTCAGGCTAAGGCTGCTATGGAGCAGTTCAAGATGCAGGCAGCACAGGAAGTCGGCGTTAACCTGACCAATGGCTACAACGGTCACCTGACCTCCCGCGAGGCCGGTTCCGTCGGCGGCCAGATGGTCAAGAAGATGATCGAGGCTTACGAGCAGGGCATGCAGTAAAGCCAAAGGAAGATGACCGGTGAAAACCGGTCATCTTTTTTGTTGCGGATTGACTTTCGGGGGAAATCGGATATACTGAAAGTATCAGTTTGAAAGGGGCGCTGCGGTATGGTTTTTCTGGAAACGGAGCGGCTGTGGCTGCGCAATGTTGCGGAAAAAGATACAGATATTATTTTTGATTATCGCAGCAATGCGATCTGCGCCCGGTATCAGCGTGGGCAGACCAAGAACCGCGCGGGCATTGCAGCGCTGGTGGAGCAGCGGAAAGCGGATATGTTGGACGTGGCTGCGCCCTGTTTTGTGGCGGTGGCGCTGAAAGATACTGATGAAACGATCGGCGAGATCGTAGTGATGCCAAATGACGGCACCATCAGCCTGGGCTATACCGTATCCTACAAGCATCACCGAAAGGGCTATGCCTTTGAGGCGCTGGATGCCTTGATAAATTTGCTTCACGAAAAGTATCCGGAATGGGATTTCATCAGTTTTACAGATCCGGAAAATGCGCCCAGTATGGCGCTGCTGAAAAAACTGGGCTACAAGGATATGGGGTATTTGCCGGCGAAGGATTCTCAAGTGTTCGGCAAGTGGCTGACCCCGGAAACAGAAGCAGAAATTGCGCAAGCAATAGGTGGGAAGTGAGGAAATGAAGGATTTTTGGAACAATACTTACTGGAGCAAGCATTTGTCCCGGAAGGATGAAATGGATATCTTCGACGATCTGTGGATATGCAAGCATCAGGATATGATCGACAGCCTGAAAAAGGGCAATGTACTGGATCTGGGCTGCGGCATTGGACAGTACACGGATTTTTGGATGAAGAATGGCTTCCGGGTCATTTCCGCGGATCTTTCTGAGAAGGCGCTGGCGGCACTGCGGGAACGGAATCCGGCGGCGAATACTGTGCAGTTGGATATGAGCCGGTCGCTGCCCTTCAACGATGGTGCCTTTGATGTGGTGTTTGCTAATCTGTCCATCCACTATTTTGATTCGAAAACTACCATGGCGCTGTCTGATGAGATCCATCGTATTCTCAAGCCCGGCGGACTGTTTATGGGCAGCGCGAATTCCACCTTTGCCTATCAGTATATTAAGGATGAAGCGAAGGTGCTGGAGGAGAAATTTTATTGGACAGACGATCGGTTTATTCGACTGTTTGACAGACCGCAGTTTGATCAGTTCTTCGGGCAATTTAGGACGGTGTCCTTGGAGGAAAACCACATTACCCGATTCAAAAGTCCAAAATGTCAATGGGAGTTTGTGTTTATGAAAGAGCGTTACGGATTTGGCGTTGATCTGGGCGGCACGACAGTAAAGATCGCCTGGCTTGACGAAACGGGCAATATGTTGGAAAAGTGGGAGATCCCCACGGTTACGGATAATGGCGGCGCGCAGATCCTGCCGGATATTGCGGCATCTGTGCTGGCATTTCTGGAAAAGAAGAATGTGGATCGCCGGCAGGTGATCGGCATTGGTATCGGTGTACCCGGCGCTGTAAACGGCAAGGGTGAGGTCAACAAGTGCATCAATCTGGGCTGGGACTACATATTTAATATTGAGCAGGCGCTGAGCCAGCTGACCGGCTTGCCGGTGAAGGCAGGCAATGATGCCAATGTGGCGGCGCTGGGTGAGGCCTGGAAGGGCAGCGGAAACGGCTGCGAGAATATGGTGTTTGCAACCTTTGGTACCGGCGTTGGCGGCGGCATCGTGGTTGGCGGCAGGCTGCTGACCGGCGTGCACGGCGCCGGCGGTGAGATCGGTCATCTGGTGGTGAACACGAAAGAGACCCAGCGATGCAACTGCGGAAAATTCGGCTGCGTGGAGCAGTACTGCAGCGCAACGGGTATTGTCCGCTTGGCAAAGCTGTATCTGGCGGAAAACGATGCACCCAGCGCACTGCGGAACGCAGAAAACTTGACCTGCAAGGATGTGTTCGATGCGGCAAAGACCGGCGACGGCGCGGCATTGGCGATTGTGGAGCAGGTGTACGACTATATGGGTCAGTTTTTGGCAAATGTTTGCTGCGCGGTGGATCCGCAGGTGGTGGTTTTGGGCGGCGGCGTCAGCAAGGCGGGGCAGCCGCTGCTGGATGGCGCGAAAAAATACTTCGATCGCTACATTTTTCATGCGTCTGCAGGAATTTCTTTTGCATTGGCCACGTTGGGCAATGATGCCGGTGCCTACGGCGCGTTCAAATTGGTGCTGGACGCGGTATAATTTCTGCGGGATTTGGTCATAATTGCCATCGGAGGCGATGGTATGAAAATTCGCGAAGTGATGACTGACTCGGTGGTAAAAATCCACCCGGAGGAATCGGTGGCTGTGGCCGCCCGCACCCTTACACATTATAACATAGGGGTGCTGCCGGTTTGCGGCTACGACGGAAATCTTTGCGGACTGGTAACGGATCGGGATCTGGTGACTCGCTGTCTGGCGGCGGGGAGATCTCCTGAGGCGACCTCGGTGCGGGAAGTGATGACCGGAGGCGTAATTGCGGCGCAGCCGGATATGGACACTGGCGCTGCGGCTCACCTGATGGGCAGGAAGCAGATCCGCCGACTGCCGGTTGTGGAAAACGGCCGGTTGTGCGGAATGGTAAGCCTGGGCGATCTTGCTAACCGGGAGGCGTGTAATCCCGATGCGGCGGATGCGCTGGGGGAGATCTGCACCAATGTATCAAAGGGATAAATTTTCTGCCGAAGAAAAATCTTCGGCAGAAAATTTTTTGGAAAAAATCGTATATATTGTGGTCAGATTGGGCACGATACACAAGGGGTAAGATCGCAGGAAAAAATGTGAAAAAAGCCCCTTGACAAAGGCACTTTGGGGTGCTATTATATGCAAGCTAAACGATGAACGGCTTACCGGGAGTGTAGCAAATGGCACAAAAATTTCTTTGAAAATTTGTAAAATACATCTTGACATAGGGAATGAGTTGTGCTATACTGAAACAGTTGGCGCGAGCTAACATCTGTACCTTGTAAATTGAATAATGTGAGACAAACTATAACACCTTGGACAATTATAAAATGGATTGTTTAAGCGTTTTTGAACGAATAACAGCCAACGAAAATTCTTGAGTAAAATTTGCTAGACAAATTATTCAGAAATAAGATTTGAGCTCTCTATGAGAGAGTTTAGATACAATTTTTTGAGAGTTTGATCCTGGCTCAGGACGAACGCTGGCGGCGTGCCTAACACATGCAAGTCG
>JAZNNE010000012.1:0-24239 GCA_045580125.1 Faecousia sp.
CGGCACTATCGTGATCCATGTGTTCACCGATGAGGCAAGACGTTTCTATGATCTGGAGCGTATTTGGGCAGATGCTGAACAGGTTGATATCTCCGGCATTGTGATTGAAGAAAATTAATCGAAGGATCTTTCGATAAAAAATAAGAGGTGTAATCGAAAATGAATTACGATTTTTCTGCCATTGAGGCCAAATGGCACAAATACTGGGAAGAGAATAATACCTTCGCTACCGATGTGTGGGATTTTTCCAAGCCCAAGTATTATGTTCTGGATATGTTCCCCTATCCCTCCGGTGTGGGTCTGCACGCAGGTCATCCCGAGGGTTATACTGCCACCGACATTATGTCCCGTATGAAGCGCATGCAGGGCTTCAACGTCTTGCATCCTATGGGCTATGACTCTTTCGGTCTGCCTGCGGAGCAGTATGCGGTGGATACCGGCAATCATCCCAACGGCTTTACCCAGAAGAACATCGAGACCTTCTCCGGTCAGCTGAAGGAGCTGGGCTTTGACTACGACTGGTCTAAGGTCATCGCTACCTCTGATCCCGATTTCTATAAGTGGACACAGTGGATCTTCAAGAAGCTGTGGGAAAAGGGCTACGCAAAGCGCATCGAAATGCCCGTCAACTGGTGTGAAGCACTGGGCACTGTACTTGCCAATGACGAGGTCATAGACGGTAAGTCCGAGCGCGGTGGCTATCCCGTTGTCAAGAAGATGATGATGCAGTGGGTCATCGATCAGCCTGCTTTTGCAGAAGAACTGCTGGAGGGCTTGAATGACATCGACTGGCCTGAATCTACCAAGGAGATCCAGCGCAATTGGATCGGCAAGTCCACCGGTGTTGAGGTGGATTTCAATCTGGTAGGCGGCGGTCAGTTCTCTATTTACACCACCTGCATTGAGACGATTTACGGCATTACCTTTATGGTGCTTGCTCCTGACGGCAAGATCGTCCAGAGTCTGATGGACCGCGTAGAAAATAAGGATGAGGTGGAAGCCTACATCAAGGCTGCAGCAGCCAAGAGCGAGATCGATCGCACCGATGCTACCAAGACCAAGACCGGCTGCCCCCTGAAGGGCGTATATGCCATCAATCCCGTCAACGGCAAGGAAGTGCCCGTGTTTATCGGCGACTTCGTTCTGGGCAACTACGGCACCGGCGCGGTTATGGCTGTTCCCAGCCACGACCAGCGCGACTTTGAGTATGCTGTTGCACACAATATTCCTATGATTCAGGTCATCGAGGGTCGTGACGTTTCCGAGTGCGCCTTTGAAAAGCAGGATTATCTGGGCAAGGGCTGCAAGCTGGTCAATTCTGAGGAGTTTACCGGTCTGACGGTTGAGGAAGCTAAGGAAGCCATCACCGCCAAGCTGGAAAAGCAGGGCGTTGCCCGCAGAAAGAACAACTATCACTTCCGCGAATGGATCTTTGCCCGTCAGCGTTACTGGGGCGAGCCTGTTCCTTGTGTCTATACGGAAGATGGCGAGACCGTGTTCCTGCCGGATGAGGAGCTGCCTGTTGTGCTGCCCGTTCTGGAAGACTACAAGGGTCGCGGCGGTCAATCACCGCTGGAGAACGCAGAAGAATGGAAGTACTATGATAAGAACGGCTTGAAGGGCAAGCGGGAGACCTCTACAATGCCCGGATCCGCCGGCTCTTCCTGGTACTATATGCGATATATCGACCCCAAGAACGACAAAGCGCTGTGCGATCCCCGGCTTCTGAAGCACTGGCTGCCGGTTGATCTGTATGTGGGCGGTCCTGAGCACGCTGTGGGTCATTTGATCTATTCCCGTATCTGGAACCGCTTCCTCTACAACGAGGGCATCTCTCCCGTCAAGGAGCCTTTCAAGAAGCTGGTGCATCAGGGTATGATCCTGGGTGAAAACGGCATCAAGATGGGCAAACGTTTCCCGGAATTCGTGGTCAATCCCAGTGACGTCGTTCGGGAATACGGCGCAGATACTCTGCGTCTTTACGAGATGTTTATGGGTCCGCTGGAGGTGTCCAAGCCCTGGAGCACCGCGGCGGTTGCAGGCGCAAAGAAGTTTATCAACCGCGTTTGGAACTTCTTCACCGAAAGCGCAAACATCACCGATACCGATGACGGCAAGCTGACCAAGGTCTACCATCAGACGGTCAAGAAGGTTACATCCGACTTTGAGGTCCTGGGCTTCAACACCGCCATTGCACAGATGATGGTCTTCGTCAACGAGGTCTATAAGAACGGTACTTGCCCTAGAGAATATGCCGAGGGCTTTATCAAGATGATCAGCTGCATTACCCCTCACGTCGGTGAGGAGATCTGGCAGATCATGGGTCACGACAATACCATCGCCTACGAGTCCTGGCCGACCTATGATGAGGCAAAGTGCAAGGATACCGAGATCAACATCGCCGTTCAGGTCAACGGCAAGATGCGCGGCACTGTGGTGATGGATGCAGATCTGGACAACGACACCGTCGTTGCAAATGTACTTGCTGACGAGAAAATCGCTCGCTTCCTGGAAAAGCAGGAGGGCAGCATCGTCAAGACCATCGTTGTCAAAAACAAGCTTGTCAATCTTATCGTAAAGTAAGCGCCAAAAAGTCAAAAAATATCTTGACAATCTTTGGCGAATACTATATAATTATCAAGCCGATGAGGCCCTGAATGCATCCTGGATTTAGCCGGATGCCATCGGAGGGAGGGAAAACAATGTCTGAAATTCGCGTTAAGGAAAACGAATCTCTGGAGAGCGCTCTGCGTCGTTTTAAGCGTAGCTGTGCCAAGGAGGGCGTTATCGCCGAAGTTAAGAAGCGCGAGCATTACGTAAGCCCCAGCCTGAAGCGTAAGCAGAAGTCTGAAGCTGCCCGTAAGAACAAGAGAAAGTTCTATTAATATCCCTCTTGATTTGTAATGCGCAAAACCGCTCTGGAATTTCCAGAGCGGTTTTTATTTTAGTTCCTGATAAAGTCCAACAGCTGTACGTATTCCCAGTTCTTCAGCTTCGCAAAGCAGATCATTCAGATCCTCGTTTGTGCGATGCAGAGTAAAGACGAAGGAATTTGGCGTTTTCTCAATTTTATAGTGGCAATGCAGCTGCTGATCTGCCAGCGGACAATCCAACGCTGAGGACAGAAAATCGATACGGTTTTCCTTTTCTGTAACAGTGATTTTTTCACAATTTCTTGTGATATCCAGCCATATTTCCCGAGATTTCCAAGGTTTTATGTATTCTTGCAGAGGAATTGTTAATGGTAGCGGCGGCAAAAATACGGGACAATCTAAATCCTTTGCATATATTTCGGACACACAAACGGGGAACTTCAGCCTTAATGATTCTTTTATGATGGCAAGAGATTCTGCGCAGTCTTCTCTTTGAAAATCCAACAATAACCCGCAACAATTCCACTTTTTCAGGACATATTCCAGCTCTTTTGCAATTATTTTGGGAGATTGAAAAGAGGGAGGCGTGCTGTCATTGAGGATCAGCAGGGAACCGGCAGGAAGATTATCCGGCAAATTGGCCAGGGAAGTGCTGTATGGAGAAAAATGACAGGCCATCCACGCCACACGCGGTGGAATTTTCCCGACTGCAGCAAATTCGTCAGCGGTCATCGCCAAGTATCTTGCAATTGCCATAGACAAATCCCCCTTGCCGTGGTATAATTTCTTCAAAGCTTATGAAAGTGTGGTTTGGGTTATGCCTTTTTCGCTGATGCCCTGGCGTATTACAAATGAATTGCCGGACATTTCTGCGCAATTTTTAGCGCAGCAGGGGATTCGTCTGCTGATGCTGGACTTCGACAATACCATCGTTCCGTACACCACAGACATACCCACAAAACCTATGCTGGACTGGATCAATGCGATGCTTGCATCGGATATTCAAATTTGTGTTGTATCAAACAGCAAGCGGGATCGTGTCAGGGTTTTTTGTGAAAAATACGGCATTCCTTGTGTTACGCACGCAAAGAAACCCTTCAGCAAGGGGATCAAGGAATGCATTTCGCGCTTTTCTGTGCCGAGTGCAAACTGTGCGCTGGTGGGTGATCAGATATATACAGACACTCTTGGCGCCAATTGTGCAGGTATTCGTGCGATACTTGTAAAAGCAATTGACAATCATACATTTTGGCTGAAGCTGCGGCACGTTGCTGAAATGCCATTTATCCTGATAGCGAAGAAAAGGAGAATTCGATAATGAAAAATCTTGATAAATATTTATCCCTGCTGGGTCAGGATGTGGACGGTCTGCTGCTGACCAGCCGCTACAGCCGTTACTATGCGGCGGAATTTGACATCGCTGAGGGTGTGGCGATCGTAACTGCCAGTGGCTGCCGTTATTTTACGGACTGTCGCTATATCGAATCTGCAGAAGCCGGCATTCAGGGCTTTGAGGTTTTGGCCGTTGACAGCAACAACAGCTATAAGAAGCGGTTGAACGATGCCATTGCGGAGTTCCGTGTTAAGGCGTTGGGCTTTGAGGAAGAGTACCTGACGGTTGCTGAGCTGCGCAATTTCGAAGAAAATCTGGATGCGAAGCTTGTTGCGAAGAATGCGCAGATTCACAACTTCCGCGCTGTGAAAGAGCCCTGGGAGCTGGACATTATGCGCAAGGCGCAGAGTATCACCGACAAGGCATTTGCTGAGGTTCTGGGTCGTGTTATAGTCGGAATGACTGAGAAGGAGCTGCAGGCAGAGTTGATCTATTGTCTGCTGAAGAACGGAGCGGACGGTATGGCGTTTGATCCCATTGTGGTTTCCGGTCCTAATACCAGTATGCCCCACGGTGTCGCCGGCGACCGTGTGATTCGTGAGGGCGATTTTATCACTCTGGATTTCGGCGCCCAGTATAAGGGCTATTGCTCTGATATGACCCGTACCTTTGCTGTCGGACATGCAACAGAAGAAATGAAGACAGTTTATGAAACTGTACTGAAGGCACAGTTGGCCGGCATTGCTGCGTCCAAAGCCGGTGTTATTGGTAAGGATATCGACGGTGCTGCAAGAAAAGTGATAGAGGACGCGGGCTACGGCGCATATTTTGGTCACGGTTATGGCCATAGCCTGGGTATGGAGATCCACGAGTCGCCCAGCCCCAGCCCCCGCGGCGAACGTGCCATGGAGGAGAATATGATCGCCTCCGCGGAGCCTGGTATCTATTTGCCCGGAAAATTCGGTGTCAGAATCGAAGATGTTGTAATTTTTAAGAAAGATGGCTGCGAAAATATTACCCACAGCCCCAAAAATTTGATTATTGTGTAAAAAAGTTCGCGCTACCTCTTGAAATATGTAAAGTTTTAGGTTAGTATATATGCGTGAATTTATGCAAATAATAAATGCCCGTCAGGGCGAATCTAGGAGGATAAACATATGATTTCTGCAGGTGAATTTAGAAACGGCATTACCTTCGATATGGACGGCAAGGTTATGCAGGTTGTTGAGTTCCAGCACGTTAAGCCCGGCAAGGGCGCTGCTTTCGTTCGCGTTAAGATGAAGAACGTTATTACCGGCGGCGTTACCGAAACCAGCTTCAACCCCACCGCCAAATTCCCCACCGCTTACGTTGAGCGCAAGAAGATGGAGTATTCCTACAACGATGGCGAGCTGTACTACTTTATGGACAGCGAGACCTACGAGCTGGAGCCCATTGATTCTTCCGCTCTGGACGATTCTTTCAAGTTTGTCAAGGAAAACGACATCTGCACCATTATGAGCTACAAGGGCAAGGTCTTCGGCGTTGAAGTCCCCAACTTTGTGGATCTGGTTGTTACCGAGACTGAGCCCGGTTTTGCCGGCAACACTGCTACCAACGTAACCAAGCCCGCTACCGATGAGACCGGTGCTGAGGTTAAGGTGCCTCTGTTCATCAACGAGGGCGACAAGATTCAGATCGACACCCGTACCGGTGAGTACCTGGGTCGTTCCAAGGCTTAATTTTAAGGAGAATCATTATGACCATTACTGAAAAGTCCGCATACCTGAAGGGCCTGATGGATGGCCTGGATCTGGACACCGATACCGCCGAAGGCAAGATGATCGAGTCTATTGTTGATCTGCTGGGCGATATTTCCAAAAAGCTGAGCGATGTTGAGGACACCACCATCGCAATCTCCGACGAGCTGGATGAGATCGAAGAAGATCTGGACGCCATCGAGGACTTCCTGATGGACGAGGAAGATGAATACTACGATGACGACGAAGATTTCGCCGACGATGACGATTTCGAGGACGAGGGCTTTGAATACGGCGACGAGGATACCACGATCTACGAGGTGGTCTGCGCTTGCGGTAACATCATCGACTTTGACGAAGAGACTCTGGAAAAGGGCAGCATTATCTGTGATAATTGCGGCGAAACCCTGGAGTTCTCCATCGAGGACGACGAGGAGTAATCAAGTCAATAAGAAATCCCGACTGCACCAGCAGTCGTGATTTTGTTTTATTTTGCAGGCTTGAAGCTGTCCTTCAGGCTGACTGAGCGGTTAAAGACCAGGTGGTCTGCCGCAGAATCCTTGCTGTCGGGAGTGAAATAACCCAGGCGGATAAACTGGAATGCTTCGCCGGGCTTTGCGTCAAGAAGGTTGGTTTCCACCTTGCAGTTTTTCAGGATCTCTAGAGAATTGGGATTCAGGCAGGCCAGGAAATCCTTGCCGGCAGCATCGGGATCGGGATCGTCAAACAGATTGCTGTACTGACGGACTTCCGCCTCGCAGCAGTTGTCAGCATCCACCCAATGGATGGTAGCACCCTTGACCTTGCGGCCGTCGGCGGGATTGCCGCCCTTGCTCTCAGGATCATAGGTGGCCAGAACCTCGGTGACCTTGCCATTCTCATCTGTGACACAGCCGGTGCAGGAGATAAGATAAGCGCCCTTCAGACGGCACTCAGGTCCGTTGGGGAACAGACGCTTGTATTTGGGAATGGGCTCGGCCATAAAGTCATCCGCTTCAATCCACAGATTCCGGGAGAAGGAAACGGTGCGGGTGCCGGCCTCGGGATCGTTGGGGTTGTTTTCCACCTCAAAGGTTTCGCTCTGACCCTCGGGATAGTTGGTAATAGTCAGCTTAACGGGATCCAGAACGGCCATAACACGCTTTGCGTGCTCGTTTAAGTCCTCACGCAGGCAGTGCTCCAGGAAGCCAAACTCAATGGTATTGGGGCTCTTGGCGACACCGACGCGGTCGCAGAAATTGCGGATGGATGCCGGGGTGTAGCCGCGGCGGCGCAAACCGCACAGCGTGGGCATACGGGGATCGTCCCAGCCGGAAACATAGTTGTTTTCCACCAGTGCGCGGAGCTTGCGCTTGGAAAGCACCGTATGGTCGATACCCAGACGGGCAAACTCGATCTGGCGGGGATGATGCGCAAGACCCACATTTTCCACCACCCAGTTGTACAGCGGTCTGTGATTTTCAAACTCCAGAGAGCACAGAGAGTGGGTGATACCCTCCAGAGCATCCTGGATGGGATGTGCGAAGTCATACATCGGATAGATGCACCACTTGTCGCCCTGGCGGTGATGGTGCATATGCCGGATACGGTAGATGACCGGGTCGCGCATATTGAAATTGCCGGAGGCCAGATCGATCTTGGCACGCAGGGTATAGCGGTTGTCTTCAAACTCACCGGCGCGCATACGGCGGAACAGATCCAGACTCTCCTCAATGGGACGATTTCGGTAGGGGGAGGTGGCAGGGGTGGTCAGATCGCCGCGGTATTCCTTAAACTGATCGGGTGTCAGCTCACAGACATAGGCAAGACCCTTTTGGATCAGGGCTTCTGCCAGCTCGTAGGTCTTCTCAAAATAGTCAGAGCCGTAGAAGAAGCGGTCATCCCAGTCAAAGCCAAGCCAATGGATATCCTCCTGGATTGCGTGGACGAATTCCACATCCTCCTTGGTGGGATTGGTGTCATCCATACGCAGGTTGCACAGACCGCCAAACTTCTCAGCCGTGCCAAAGTCGATGATCAGCGCCTTGCAGTGACCGATGTGCAGATAGCCGTTGGGCTCAGGCGGGAAACGGGTATGCACGGTTTTACCTGCAAAACGACCGCCTTCAGCAATATCTTCCTCAATAAAGGCGTGGATAAAATTCTTGCTTTCCGTGATTTCAGCCATAATTTTAACCTCATTTCGCTAAAATTCCAATTTTAAGCATTATAACCTATTGTGGCAATTTTTGCAACATAAAATTAGCAATGGGCAAAAAAGGTTAAAATTATAAAAACCTTAAGGGAAAACTGAAAATTTTGGTTGTCATTTGTGCGGTTTTATATTACAATAGGAGAAGATATATGGAAGGAGTGATTTTCTTTGCCTGAAGTTAAATATAAGCGCGTGCTTCTGAAGATCAGCGGCGAGGCGCTGGCCGGTGAAAAGCATCGCGGTCTGGACTTTGCTGTGATCAATTCTGTGTGTCAGGTTATCCGCAAGTGCGTTGATATGGGCGTACAGATGGGTATCGTCATTGGCGGCGGCAATTTCTGGCGCGGCGTCAAGGACGGTGCGGATAAGATGCAGCGTTCTCACGGTGATGCTATGGGTATGCTGGCTACTGTGATGAACTCCATCGCTGTTGCAGATGCGTTGGATAAGCACGGCGTAGACGCCCGCGTGTTAAGCGCTGTCCAAATGGAAAAATTCTGCGAGTATTTCACCCGTGACCGCGCTGAGCGTTACCTCAACGGCGGCAAGGTGGTGATTTTTGCCGGCGGCACCGGAAATCCCTATTTTTCTACAGATACCGGCGCAGTGCTGCGTGGCGTGGAGATCGAAGCGGATGCGATCCTGATGGCGAAGAATATCGACGGTATTTACTCTGCCGACCCCAATTTGGATCCCACTGCCGTGAAGTTCGATGCACTTACTTATGACGAGGTGCTTGCCCGTCACCTGAAGGCAACAGATACAACTGCAATGACCTTGGCAATGGATAACCATATGACCTTGGTGTGCTTTGCTTTGGCTGACCCGGAAAACATTATCCGCGTTGTATGCGGTGAAAAAATCGGAACGATCGTTAAGGAGGATTAAGTTATGAGCGTTGATTTTACTGATTACAGCAGAAGAATGGACAAGGCTCTGGACCACCTGCAGGAGGAATTCGGTGCAGTCCGTGCCGGTCGTGCAAATCCCCGTGTTCTGGACCGGATCACTGTGGAATACTATGGAAGTGAAACGCCCTTAAACGGCGTTGCTACCATTTCCTCTCCCGATGCCCGTACGCTGGTGATCCAGCCCTGGGACACCAAGCTGTTGAAGGATATTTGCAAGGCAATCCAGGTTTCCGACCTGGGCATCAATCCCCAGAATGACGGCCGTGTTGTCCGCCTTACTTTCCCGCAGCTGACGGAGGAGCGCCGTAAGGAGCTGGTCAAGCAGATCAAGAAGTACGGCGAAGAAGCGAAGGTCGCAATGCGCAATATCCGCCGCGACGGTATGGACTATGTCAAGAAGCTGAAGAAGAATTCTGAGATCACAGAAGACGATCAGAAGAAGGCTGAAAAGGATCTGCAGGACATTCTGGACAAGAACATCAAGCGTGTCGACGATGCAACTGCAGCGAAGGAAAAGGAGCTCATGGCTCTGTAAGCGCAAACATATTTGGGGGCGAATATCGCCCCCATAGCGCTATAAAATGAAAGAAAGAGGTGCTTTTATGGCACTTTCTGAATTAGAGAATATCGTACCCCAGCATATTGCTATCATTATGGATGGCAATGGACGTTGGGCAAAAAAGCGGGGACTGCCCCGTACGGCCGGTCATAGTGCCGGCGCCGAAGCTTTTCGTCGGATCGCGAATTATTGCCGCACCATTGGCGTAAAATATCTGACGGTCTATGCTTTTTCAACAGAAAACTGGAAACGTTCCGAATCGGAGGTTTCCGGTATTATGGGTCTGCTGGCGAGTTATCTGAAGGAAGCGCTGCGGGATATGGAGAAAAACCACGTCCGTTTCTGCTTCTTCGGTGATTTGAGCCGGCTGAGCCCGAAGCTTCGAAAGCTTTGCCGGGACGCAATGGAGCGATCCTCGGAATACCACGAAGTGCAGGTGAATTTCTGCCTGAACTACGGTGGCAGAGATGAGATCATCCGGGCGATCCGCAGCTATGCGAAGGATGTGGCTCAGGGAAAGCGGGATGCCGAAGCGTTGGATGAGGCTGTTTTCTCGGAATATCTGGATTCTGCCGGTGTACCGGATCCGGAATTGGTAATACGTCCGTCGGGAGAAATGCGGTTGAGCAATTTCCTGCCGTGGCAGACGGTTTATTCCGAATTTGTATTTATGGATGTGCTGTGGCCTGATTTCGGTCCGGATGACCTGGATGCGGCGATAGCAGAGTTTAGGCGGCGTAATCGCCGCTTTGGAGGGGCGTAGACAGATGAAGACCCGTATTTTAACTGCGGCCATCGCATTGCCGCTGCTGCTGATCATTGTTTTGGCTTTGCCTAAGATCTTTGCAGCAATTCTTTTTGGCGGTATGTGCGCACTGGCGGCATACGAGCTGCTTATGGCAGCAGGTTTTGTTAAGAATATTCGACTGGTGATCTATTCGGCAGTGATGGCAGTGCTTGTGGCATTGTGGAGCTATTTTGGCTGCAATCAGACCTGGGCATCTGCCGGTATGCTGCTGTTTGTTACAGCGCTGTTTACTGAAATGATGCTTAGCCACGTTAAGCTTCGTTTTGAAAAGATTGCGATTTGCGTAGTTGCCGGTGTTCTGATCCCGTTTTTGTTTAGCAGTATGATCCGTATCCATACCGTCGATGGTTCCGGAAGATTTTTTATTCTGATCCCGTTCATTATCGCTTTTTCTGCGGATAGCGGTGCGTATTTTGCCGGTCTTTATCTTGGAAGACGCAAACTAGCACCGGTCATTAGCCCCAATAAGACAGTTGAAGGCGCTGTTGGCGGCGTCATTGCGGCAACATTGAGCATGCTGCTGTATATGTTTATCGTGGATATTGCCTTTGGTTTCACTGTGAACTATTTGTTGGTGCTTCTTTACGGCATTGTCTGTTCCGCTGCCGGTGTATTTGGCGACCTTTGTCTGTCCGTCATCAAGCGGCAGGCGGGCATTAAGGATTACGGTACTTTGATTCCCGGACACGGCGGTGTACTGGATCGGTTTGATTCTATACTGACTGTTGCGCCCTTGGTGGAAGTGCTGCTGGTTTGGATTCCCTTGGCGGTGAAGTTATGATTAACTGTGTAAGTGTTCTTGGCAGCACCGGATCCATCGGTCGGCAAAGCCTGGATATTATCAGCCGGATGCCGTTAAAGGTTGCGGCGCTGACTGCAGGCAGTAATGTTGCGCTGATGGCGCAGCAATGCCGTGAATTTCAGCCCAAGCTGGCAGTTATGGCGACCCGTGAATCTGCGCAGGAGCTGGCATCCTTGATCCAGGATCTGCCTACGGAGGTTTCCTGGGGCGAGGAGGGCTTGATGCAGGCTGCCACCATGGAGGACGTGCAATGCGTCATTACCGCTGTGGTGGGCATGCTGGGGCTGAAGCCCACATTGGCGGCTATTCGCGCCGGTAAGCGCATCGGTCTTGCCAATAAGGAGACCTTGGTCTGCGCCGGTGAGCTGGTGATGGCGGAGGCGGAGAAATACGGCGCGGAAATCATTCCGGTCGATTCGGAGCATTCTGCGATTTTCCAGTGCCTGATGGGAATTGGAAACAAAAGAGAGATCCGCAGGCTGATTTTAACCTGCTCCGGCGGTCCGTTTTTCGGTATGAGCAAGGACCGGCTGCAGAAGGTAACCAGGGCGGATGCGCTGAAGCATCCCAACTGGAAGATGGGTGCGAAGATCACCGTTGATTGCGCAACCTTAATGAACAAGGGTCTTGAGGTGATCGAAGCAATGCGGCTTTACCGGGTTCCGGTGGAGCAGGTGGATGTACTGATCCACCGTCAGAGCATTGTCCACAGTATGGTCGAGACTGTTGACGGCGCCGTGATGGCGCAGATGGGCGCACCGGATATGCGTCTGCCGATTCAGTTGGCGCTGACATACCCCGAGCGTACAGATTGTCCTGTAGATCGCCTGGATCTGACTACCTGCGGTGGTTTGACCTTCAGTGAACCGGATTTGGATATGTTCCCGTGTCTTGCGCTGGCGCGAGAGTGCGCAAAGCTGGGCGGAACCGCCTGTCCCGCTATGAACGGCGCAAACGAAGAAGCAGTTGCAATGTTCTTAAATGATGAAATCGGTTTCTATGACATCTACCGGCTTGTTAAAGGCGCTGTGGATGCTGTACCGTTTATCCAGAATCCCACCCTGGAACAGATTCTGGAGGCTGACCGTCTGGCAAGGGAGTATGTGCGAGCCAGATAACCCTATTTTGCGAGGAATTTTATGTATATTGTTGGTGCAATCTTAATTTTCAGTTTTTTGATCTTTATTCACGAATTCGGTCATTTTATCGCAGCGAAGCTGTCCGGTGTGCAGGTCAACGAATTTGCGATGTTTATGGGTCCTGCGATCCTGAAATGGAAACGGGGAGAGACCCAGTATTCCATCCGCTGCATTCCCATTGGCGGCTATTGCGCTATGGAGGGCGAAAATGAGGATACGGACAATCCCCGTTCCTTCCAGAAGGCTGCCTGGTGGAAGCGGCTGTGCATTCTTGTTGCCGGTTCGTTTATGAATCTGTTAGTGGGCGTGCTGATTATGACCATCCTTTATATGCCCGCCCGGTATATTGCAACAGCGCAGATCGAAAGCTTTGAAAGCTACAGCACTGTCAACGGCGAGCAGGGATTGCAGGTAGGCGACAAGATCTGGAAGATCGACGGCGAGCGTGTGTATATCCAGTCTGATTTTTCCTTGATTCTAACCTTGAATCCCGGCGATACCCACGATCTGGTGGTGATCCGCGACGGTGAGAAGGTAAAACTGAACGATTTCAAAATGGAAAAGCACGAAGTCGTGGATGCAAACGGAGCGACGAGTAAAAAATACGGCATCGTATTTCATTGGAACAATTCGCCGACCCTTGGCGACAAATTGGCATACGGCTGGGCGAATTCTGTGGACTGCGTTCGGAATGTGCGTATGAGTCTGCAAATGCTTTTCAGCGGCAAGGCCAGCTTTAAGGACGTCGGCGGTCCGGTAATGATCGTCGATCAGATGAATCAGGTGGCAAATGAATCTGAGACCAAGTTGGACGCGGCGCTGAATATGCTGTATATCGGCGGCTTCATTGCTATTAATCTGGCGGTTATGAATATGCTTCCCATTCCGGCGTTGGATGGCGGCAGAGTACTGTTTTTGCTGCTGACTACCGGTTTTGAAGCAATTTTCAAGAAGAAAATCGATCCCAAGTACGAGGGATATATCCACGGCGTGTGTATGATCCTGCTGTTTGCACTGATGGCCGTGATACTGTTTAAGGACGTATTTACAATTTTTACGAGGTAATACAATGACCAGACAGATAAATGTTGGCGGCGTTTTGATTGGCGGTGGAGCACCGGTTGTGATCCAGTCGATGCTGAACACAAAAACTACAGATGTAGAGGGTTCACTGGCGCAGATTCGCGCACTGAAGACTGCCGGCTGTCAGATCGCCCGGCTATCCGTTCAAAATGCGGAGGCTGCCCGTGGCTTTGCTGAGATCTGTGCCAGCAGCGAATTGCCGTTGGTTGCCGACATTCATTTTGACTATAAGCTTGCCATAGCTGCTGCACAGGGCGGTGCGTCGAAGATCCGTATCAACCCCGGAAATATCGGCGGCGAGGATCGGGTCAAGGCTGTTGTAGATATCTGTAAGGAGAAGAAGATCCCGATCCGTATTGGCGTTAACGGCGGAAGTCTGGATGAAAAGCTGCTGAAGAAATTTGGACATCCTACTGCCCAGGCGCTGGTTGAGAGCGCGTTTTCTCATCTGGAGCTGCTGGAAAAGTATGGATTTTACGATACTTGCGTTTCTATGAAGTCCTCCACAGTGCCAACGATGGTGGAGTCTGCCCGGCTGTTTCGCAGCCAGTGCGATTATCCGCTGCACATCGGCGTTACGGAGACGGGCCCTGTAAAAATGGGCATGATCAAGTCTGCGATGGGCATTGGTGCTCTGCTTCTGGACGGCATCGGCGATACGATCCGCGTCAGCTTGACCGATGATCCCGTGCAGGAGGTCTACGCAGCCAAGGATATTTTGCGTGCCGCCGGACTGCGCAAGGATGGCGTCAATATTATTTCCTGCCCCACCTGCGGACGGACGCAGATCGATTTGATCGGTTTGGTCAACAGGGTGGATGAAGCCCTGCAAAATTGCAGCAAGCCCATTACTGTCGCGGTTATGGGTTGTATCGTCAACGGACCCGGTGAAGCGAGAGAAGCAGACATCGGTATCGCCGGTTGCGACGGTTTTGGTATGATATTCGAAAAAGGCGTGCAGGTGGAAAAGCTTCCCTATGACGAACTGCTGCCTGCGTTACTGAAGAGAATCGAATCCCTTTGAGGAATGGTATGAAAGAGACAATTCTGTTCTTGAATATGTTTTCGGACTATGAGCCGCCTGAGTCGCTGAAGAGCGCATTATCTCAGGCGGCCATTTCTGCTGCAAATATTGATCCGTATAAACGCAGCATTTCCATTGATTTTTTCAGTCCGACATACATAAGCGACAGTGATCTGGAGAAAATTTCAAGCGATCTTTGCGGCATCTATAATCTGAACAGTGCTGAAATTACCGCGAAACATCCCAAAGATCAGCTGGAGAGAATGGACACTTCGGATTTGATGCAGCTGTTTGTCAAGGTCAATTCTATGACCAGAGGTCTTTTGGCAGGCGCACAGTGGCAATGGAATGAAAATCATTTGACCGTCTCTTTGGTGGGCAATGGCAAGAATATATTGGATGAGTGCGTCAGACCCGTTTGTGGCAAGCTACAGGAACGTTTTGGTGTGGCCGTTTCCGTTGAGATTGTTGCCGGTACGGCTTTGGAAGGACAGCAGCTGTTTGACGCCCTTGAAAAGATGCGCAGCGATGCTATGAGTACGATGCCTGCACCCGTATTTACAAAGAAGGAAAAGCCTGTTGCCAAGCCTTCTGACGCCCTTTACGGCAAGGCATTCCGCGGTGAAGCTGTGCCTATGCGCGACATTGAGCTGGATATGGGCAGCGTGGTCGTTGAGGGTCGCGTTTTTGCCGTAGATCACAAGGAGCTGAAAAAGCGCAACGCCTGGGTCGTATCCTTTGATATGACCGATAATACAGGTTCAATTCGTGTTAAGCGGTTTTTGGAAAACAAGGAAGCACAGCCGTTCTTGGAGAATGTCAAGACCGGCACTGTGCTGCGTGTACAGGGAAAGCTGACTGTAGATAAGTACGACAATGAAATGGTGCTCAATCCCTTTGCTATGATGCCCGGCGCGATGACCAAGCGGGAAGATCTTGCTGAGGGTGAAAAACGTGTTGAGCTGCATCTGCATACCACAATGAGCAATATGGACGCCCTGACGGACACTCAGGCGGCGGTACGGCAGGCGGCGGCTTGGGGACATCGTGCCATTGCCATTACTGACCACGGCTGCGCGCATTCCTTCCCGGATGCCATGCACGCAGTGGAGGGCAAGGGCGCTGCAAAGATCTTCGGTACGGATGAGCCCATCAAGGTTCTTTATGGCTGCGAGGCGTATTTTGTTAACGATGTGGACGGACGCCGGGTCATTATGGGTCAGCAGGATCTGCCGGTTGACGGCGAATTTGTTGCATTCGATCTGGAAACCACCGGACTTTCTTCGGATAACGATACGATTATTGAGATCGGTGCGGTGCTGTTTGCCGACGGAAAGGAACAAAAGCGTTTTCAGACCTTTGTGGATCCTCGGCGCAAACTCAGCCCGGAGATCGTGAATCTGACCGGCATTACGGACGATATGCTGGTAGGTGCACCGCTGATCGATGAGGTGCTTCCGCAGTTTTTACAGTTCGTGGGAGACCGTGTTGTGGTTGCCCACAACGCAAAATTCGACACCGGTTTCATCCGCGCAGCCTGCCGCAAGCAGGGGATCGCGTATACCCTGACGGCTGCAGACACGCTATCCCTATCCCAGCATCTGATGCCCCAGCTGAACAGATATCGGCTGGATATGGTGGCAAAGGCGCTGAAATTACCGAATTTCAACCACCATCGTGCTGTAGATGATTCCAGCATCTGCGGCCAGATTATGGCGAAATTCCTGCAAATGTTGGGCACAAAGGGTATAAAATCCCTGCAGGAAGCCAATGATCATTTCTCCAAAGAGCGCTCCAAAGGTGTGATATTTGCGGGCAAGCCCTATCACATCATTTTGCTTGCAAAGAATCAGACCGGCCTGCGTAATCTGTACCATCTGATATCTGCATCCAACCTGGAGTATTTCAAGAAAACGCCCAGAATCCCAAAATCGCTTCTTACAGAGCTGCGGGAGGGCATTATTGTGGGTTCTGCCTGCGAGGCAGGTGAACTGTTCCAGGCGATCGTCGCCGGTAAGAAATTTGATGATCTGAAGAATATTGCTTCTTTCTATGATTTCCTTGAGATCCAGCCGATTTCCAACAATGCATTTATGCTCCGTCCGGAAAAACCGGGCAAAGAACCGGTAGCAAAGGATATTGAGCAGCTTCGGGACTTTAATCGCACGGTGGTACGGCTTGGTGAAGAATTGGATAAGCCCGTGTGCGCCACCGGTGATGTGCATTTCCTGAATCCTGAAGACGAAATATTCCGCCATATTTTGCTGGCGACCAAGGGATTTGAGGATGCAGACCGGGATAACCCTCTGTATTTGCGCACCACGGATGATATGCTGGCGGAGTTCTCGTACCTCGGTGAGGAAAAGGCATACGAGGTTGTTGTGAAAAACACCAATTTGATCGCTGATATGTGCGAGACGGTGCGCCCGGTGCCGCACAATTTGTTTGCGCCGTCTATTGAGAATTCGGCGGAGGATCTGAAGAATCTGGTCTACAGCAAATTCCACCGGCTTTACGGCGAAAATCCGCCGGAGCTGATGGTTAAGCGAGTGGAAACCGAGCTTCACGATATCATTTCCTGTCACTACGACGTGATCTATATGTCTGCCCAGAAATTGGTGCAGAATTCTTTGGATAACGGCTATCTGGTTGGCTCCCGTGGCTCGGTTGGATCGTCCATCGTGGCGTATCTGTCGGGCATTACCGAGGTAAACTCGTTCCCGCCCCATTACCGCTGTCCGAATCCCGGGTGTAAGCACACGATTTTGGATGTGCCGAAGGAATTTAATTGCGGCGCTGACCTGCCGGATGCTGTCTGTCCCAAGTGCGGCGCAGCAATGGAAAAGGATGGGTTCAACATTCCCTTCGAGACCTTCCTTGGCTTCGGTGGCGACAAGGTGCCGGATATTGACCTGAATTTCTCCGGTGAATACCAGGCGAATGCCCACGCATATTGTATCGATATGTTTGGAAAATCCCACGTTTTCCGGGCAGGTACCATTGGCACCGTGGCTGAAAAAACTGCCTTTGGCTATGTCAAAAAATACCTGGAGGAGACCGGTCGGGCAGCATCCAATGTGGAAATGGGACGACTGGCTTCCGGTTGTGTCGGTGTGCGCAGAACCACCGGTCAGCACCCCGGCGGTCTGGTAGTCATTCCCCAGGAGAACGAGATTTGGGATTTCTGTCCCGTTCAGCATCCTGCGGATGCAGAGGATTCTGACCAGATCACCACCCATTTTGAATACCATTCGATGGAGGAAAACCTCCTGAAGCTGGATATGCTGGGGCACGATGATCCAACCATGATCCGCATGATGGAGGATATGACCGGTGTGGATGCCAAGACCATACCGCTGGACGACAAGGATACTATGTCCATCTTCACTAGCTCCAAAATTTTGGGTTATGAAGACGATAAGATCCTTGGACCTACCGGTGCGGTGGCTGTTCCTGAATTCAATACCCGCTTTACCCGCGGCGTTTTGCTGGATACAATGCCGGAGAAATTCGATTTTCTGGTGCGTATTTCCGGCTATACTCACGGTACAGATGTGTGGCTTGGCAATGCACGGGATCTGATTACATCCAAAACAGCCACTGTGGACGCCACGATCGGCTGTCGTGATGATATTATGATCTACCTGATCTCCTGCGGCATTCCGGAAAAACGGGCATTTAAGATTATGGAGTCTGTCCGTAAGGGACGCGGGCTTCCGCCCGGTGCGGAAGAAGAAATGTCGGCAGCCGGTGTTCCGGGATGGTATATTGAATCCTGCAAGAAGATCAAGTATCTGTTCCCCAAGGCACACGCCGTTGCCTATGTTATGATGGCGTTCCGTATAGCTTGGTTTAAGGTAAATCATCCGCTGGCGTTCTATGCGGCGTATTTTTACCGTCGCAGCCAGAAGGGCGGCTTTGACGCAGCTATGATGACAGGCGGAATCGACGCGGTCAAGGCACACATTGAGGCGATTGAAAACAACGAAGCGGCAACCGCCAAGGATGAGGATCTGCTGACAACTCTGGAGGTTGTGTACGAATATTACCTCCGCGGTTTCGATTTCCAGCCGATTGATATTTATAGGAGCCACGCCACAAAATTCCACATCGAGGACGGCAAGATACTGCCGCCGTTCGTATCCATTTCCGGTCTGGGTGAGAATGCTGCCTGGGATCTGATGGAAGGCAGAAAAGACAAAAAGTTCCTGTCTATTGAGGAAATTTCTGCTGCCTGCCCCAAGGTGTCCAAGACGCATATTCAGATGCTTAAGGATGCAGGAGCCTTTGGCGATCTGCCGGAGACCAGTCAGGTCAGCCTGTTCTGATAAGATAAATACAGTAAAAATGAGCGAAGTTGCGTATTTATATGCAACTTCGCTTCTTTTTTGTGTTCCGGTTGAAGGGGGAACCCAAAATAACAAGGAGGAATAATATGAAAAACACAAAAAATGGCCGTGCGAACCCGGTAATCTGTTTGGATGCCGGACATTGCGGCAAGGAAAACCGCAGCGCGGTGGCGCCGGATTTTTACGAGTCGGAGATCAACTGGAAAATGCAAAATCTGCTGGCTGATCGCCTCGAAAAGTATGGTATTCAGGTTATTTGCACCAGACAGGTACAGAGCGAAGATCTGGAACTGACGTTGCGGGGCAAGAAGGCAAAGGATTGTGATCTATTCATCTCTTTGCACGTAAATGCGGCGGATAATCCCAATGCAAATTATGTCCTGGGTGTTCGTATGGTTGATGATGACTGCGGTAGTATCGACGAAAAGAGCAAGGAGGTTGCCAAGCTTTTATCTGACTGCGTTGCAAAGGTTATGGACGTAAAGGCAGAAGTTTGGACGAAGGAGTCATCCAGCGACCGGGACGGTAACGGATTCAAAGACGATTACTACGGCGTCCTTCGCGGCGCCCACAGCGTTGGTACTGCCGGTGTGATCCTGGAGCACGGTTTTTATACCAATAAGAAGCAGGCAGAGTTTCTTTTAGATGATAAAAACCTGGAACTGCTTGCTGATGCTGAGGCAAAGGCGCTTGCCGATTGGTTTGACGTTGCTGTTAAGCAGCAGGGGAGCGACATTGTAGGAAATCCCTATAAGCTGGAGCTTGTCAGTTTACGCCGTGGCAGCCGTGGCTTGCAGGTAAAAGCGATGCAGGCGCTGTTGATTGCAGAAGGATTTTCCTGCGGCGAATCCGGCATTGACGGCAGCTTTGGATCACAGACGGAAACGGCGCTTAAGGCATTTCAGAAGAAGATGTCGCTGTCGGCGGACGGCTCTGCCGGGCCGATGACGATGCGCGCTCTGCTTGGATACCGGTGATGTTATGGCGGATGCTGTTTTGGTGGCGCTGATTACCGGCGGTTTATCTCTGATCGGCGTGTTTGTCAGCAATTTTGCGGCGACGAAGAAAAGCGAAAACACAATTCGCACCTCTCAGGCAATTACAGATACAAAACTGGAAGAACTGACCAGAGAAGTGCGTGAGCACAATCATTTCGCCCAGCGAATGCCGGTGGTGGAGGAGCAGATCAAGGTGATCAATCATCGCATCAGCGATTTGGAAGAGTATCATAAGTAGGAGGTATATATGGAATTTTTGAAAAATATCGCGAATCTGATCAAGGTGAAGACCTTGGTTACGTTGGTAGTAATTTCGGTGTTCGCAGTACTGGCGCTTCGGGGCGATATCACAGCGGATAATGTGATGATCGTAGTTTCGACAGTAATTGCATTCTATTTTGGCACGGTTTACGAAAAGAAATAAGAAAGTCCCCCTTGAAAAAGGGGGACTTTTTGTTGCATTTAGTGATATATGATGGTAAAATAGCTGTGTAAAAACGAAAAATACTCTATACGGAGGTTTTACTATGGATTACAAGAAGCTGCAAAACGGCAGTGATATCCGCGGCGTTGCGCTGGAGGGTATCGAGGGTCAGCACATCAATCTGACAGAGCAGGCCTGCCGCGATATCGGCAGAGGCTTTGCACTGTGGCTGGTTGCCAAAACCGGCAAGCAGAATATTCGCGTTGCGGTCGGTTGTGATTCCCGACTGTCCGGCGAAACCTTGTGCGGCTGGATCTGCGATGCAATGACACAGCAGGGTCTGTTTGTTACTGATTTCGGTATGGCCAGCACGCCGGCTATGTTTATGTCCACAGTTACAGAGGGTTACGCATTTGACGGCGCTGTGATGATCACCGCCAGCCATCTGCCCTTTAACCGCAACGGCTTTAAGTTCTTTACGCCTGCCGGCGGCTTGGAGTCTGCAGATATTAAGCAGATCCTTGCCTACGCCGAGGGTGACCAGCAGACCGGTCTGGCGGCAGGCTCGCTGACGGATGGCACTTTTATGGATGCCTATGCCCAGATTCTGGTGGGCAAGGTTCGCGCTGCTACCGGCGAGCAGAAGCCTCTGGAGGGCTTCCGGATCGTGGTGGATGCCGGTAACGGCGCAGGCGGCTTCTATGTGGACAAGGTACTCAAGCCCTTGGGCGCAAATACCGACGGCAGCCGATTCCTTGATCCCGACGGCAGCTTCCCCAACCACATTCCTAATCCTGAGAATAAAGAAGCAATGCAGAGCATTACCGATGCAGTTAAGGAGACCCGTGCTGACCTTGGTATCATTTTTGATACTGACGTTGACCGCGCCGGCGCTGTGCTGTCCGACGGCAGTGAGCTCAACCGTAACCGCATCATCGCAATGCTGGCGGCAATTCTGCTGCGGGAATACCCCGGCACCACCATTGTTACCGACTCCATTACCTCTACCGGTCTTGCTAAGTTTATCGAGGAAAAGGGCGGTATCCATCACCGCTTCAAGAGAGGCTACCGCAATGTGATCAACGAGTCTGTCCGCCTGAACAATGCCGGTCAGGACAGCCAGCTGGCCATTGAGACCTCCGGTCACGGCGCGCTGAAGGAAAACTATTTCCTGGATGATGGCGCGTACCTTGTCACCAAGCTGCTGATCGAACTGGCTCGGGGCAAGAAGGAAGGCTACACCTTAGAATCCCTGATCGCCACCTTGGAAGAGCCTGCAGAAAGCTGCGAGTTCCGTATGAACATCGCACTGGAGGATTTCAAGCCCTACGGTCTGCAGGTGATCGAGGAGCTGACTGCCTATGCCGCAGCGAAGGAAGGCTGGAGCCTTGCACCCAGCAATTACGAGGGCGTCCGCGTCAATCTGGACGAGAATCACGGCAACGGCTGGTTCCTGCTGCGTCTGTCGCTGCACGATCCGCTGATGCCTCTGAACATTGAAAGCAATGACGTTGGCGGCACTAAGAAGATCGCCGCTGAGCTTGCCGGCTTCATCGCAAAGCGGGATAAGCTGGATGCCGCATCGCTGCTTAACTTTGCAAAGTAAATAGAAAAGGGACTGCTTCTGCAGTCCCTTTTCTTATAAAAAAATCACCCATCTTTCGATGGGTGATTTATGGCGGAGAAGGAGGGATTTGAACCCTCGATACCCTTTTGGGGTATACACGATTTCCAATCGTGCGCGCTCGGCCAGCTACGCGACTTCTCCATAGCGCTGCTTCGTAACAGCCTGTGTATCTTACAACAATTTTTACCGTTTGTCAAGCCCTATTTTCGATATTTTAAGGCAAATCCGGCGTGAAATCCACGCCGGATATTTTGTGTTATTTTACCTTGCGGAAAATGACGGCAGTGCGGCTGGGAAGATAGATTTGGAAGCCGTAGGAGCCGTCTTTTTGCTTTTTCGCGGTGTAGCATTCGTGCCAGATACGTCCGTCACCGCCGTAGCAGTAATCGTCGGTGCTCATAATCACCTGATATTTACCGCCGGAGGGAACACGGACAAAATAGCCGTCGTAGGAATTGCTGTGATGGAAATTGAAGGCGAAGATTGCGCCGCCCTTCTTGTAGACCATCACCTTGTCGTCCTGATGAAGCAGCAGCTGCTGATCACCGCCGGACAGCACCTTTTGCTTCTTGGCCATTGCCACCATATCTTTCTCAAAATCGTTGAGGAAGGCGTATTTCAGGTTCTGATTGTCCGCAAGACTCCATTGCCGGCGGCAGTAATGGTAGCTCCAGCCGTTGCCTTCCCGGGGAAAATCGATCCATTCTGGGTGACCGAACTCGTTACCCATAAAGGTCAGGTAGCCCTCGCCGCCGAGGCTCATCGTCAGCAGGCGCAGCATCTTATGCAGAGCCATTGCCCGATCCACAGTTAAACTGCGGTAGGACTTGTCCATACCCCAATACATTTCCTGATCGCACATACGGAACATGGCGGTTTTGTCGCCGACCAATGCCTGATCGTGGGACTCCACATAGCCGATGACCCGCTCCTGGGGACGCCGGATGGTCAGCTCGTAATAGATGTTATTCAGATCCCAGTGCTCGTCGGGGGTGTCCTTCAGCAGGCGGATCCACATATCCGGCTCGCCCATTGCCAGCCGATAGTCAAAGCCAAGACCGCCGTCTTCAACCGGCAGGGAAAGACCCGGCAGGGCAGAGGTGTCCTCTGCGATGGTGATGGCATTGGGATTGACCTGCCGCACCAGATCATTGGCAAGCTGCAGATAAGTGACTGCCTCCACATCCGTGTTCATAGAGAAATAGGATTTGGGGTCGCCAAAGGCGGTGCCGAGACCGTGGTCAAGGTACAGCATCGAGGTAACGCCGTCAAAGCGGAAGCCGTCAAAATGGAATTCGGTCTGCCAGTACTTCAGGTTGGACAGCAGGAAATGCAGCACCTCGTGCTTGCCGTAATTGAAGCACTTGGTACCCCACGCGCTGTGATCGCCCTTGCTGCCTGCGTGGAAATACTGATAATCCGAGCCGTCAAATTCGTTGATGCCCTCCCGGGTATTGGGTGCTGCGTGGGAATGTACCACATCCAGCAAAACGGTGATGCCCATATTGTGGGCGGCATTGACCAGATCACGCAGATCGTCAGGTGTGCCGAATTTGGAGGAGGGCGCAAAGAAATTTGCCACCTGATAGCCAAAGGATGCGTAGTACGGATGCTCCATCACCGCCATGATCTGAATGGTGTTGTAGCCCAGATCCTTAATGCGCTTCAGGTTATGCTCCCGAAACTCCCGATAGGTGCCGACCTTGCCGTCTTCCTGGGCCATACCGATGTGGCATTCGTAGATAAACAGATTCTTCTGGGGCTTGAAGCCGCCGTCGGTCCAGCGATACGCGGGAGCGTCAAAAATGGCAGCATTCCATTGGTAGCTGACGGGATCTTGCACTACGTAATTGGCATATGCAGGAATGCGCTCCAGCTCATTGCCGTTGGAAATCACAATAGCGCTGACTTTTTGCCCGTTTTGCAGGGCACCGTTTTCGTCGAGAACGATCTCAAAAACGCCGTTATCCAGCCGTGTCATCGGGTGACTGCGGCGGTTCCAGCCGTTAAAATCGCCGGTAAAATACATAGCCTCAGCCGCAGGCGCCCATTCGCGGTAAACCCAGCCGGATTCGGTACGATGAATACCGAAATACAGATGGGCGTTGGCAAAATCGTTCAGGGTCTCACCTTCACCCAAAAGCGCCGCTTTTGTTCTTTCGTAGTTGTCTATCCGCAGCTGCAGATCCTCTGCAAAGGGCTGCAAACTGGGGTCTAATTCCGTAATTTTTTGAATCATAGGAGCCATCCTTTCCGGTTCAAAGGGTTACGTCCAGCCATTTCTTCAGTGCATCCAACCAGTCGGATGCAAGCATAGATTTCTCATCGAGAGGGTGACAGGAAAGAGAGTCAGCTGTGGATAGTCCGTGCTGACCG
>JAZNNE010000013.1:0-23880 GCA_045580125.1 Faecousia sp.
TTGGGCATCAGCAATGCCTGCAGCAGCCACAAAACCGTCAGGCAGACTGCCAAGGAGAGGCACAGTGTAATGATTGATTTCTTTTTCACAGCTGCCTCCTAGAATCCGGTGTAAATGAATGCGCCGGCGTTGTAGCCCATACCGTAGCTGCCCATCAGCAGCACGATGATCAGCAGCGCAAAGATCAGCGCGTGACGCACAAATGCAGGCTTTTGCCACAAAAGCTCACGGACACTTCCCTTTTTCTCCTGAATCAGGCTGATGACGAACACCAGCACGATCGCGCCTGTGAGAATGATGTAATCTTGTACCGACAAGCCCAGCTTCATCATCGTTCCATCCCACAACACGTGGAAATTGAAGGTGGTGAACAAGCTGCCCATACGGGAGAAATAATCTCCCACACGGGGGAACAGATCCACGATGCGGATCAGGTTCATCAGGATGAACATCCGCAAAATTTCAAAGCCGCCGTACCACTTCTTCTCTTTCAGGTGGAAGCGGCCGTGGAACTTTTCATACAGTCCGGAGCATTCCTCGGACGCCACGATAAAGAAGCAGTTGAGCATGCCCCACAGCACAAAGTTGGGGGTCAGGCCGTGCCAGATACCGGTGACAAACCACGTGGCGATGGATGCTACGTACACCGGCAGGCGTTTGCCGAAATTGCCCATACGTTTCCGCGCTGCTTTGCTCAGCTTCAGCATAGGCTGGCTGACGGAAATGGGATAGAAAATGTAATCCTTCATCCACTCGCCAAGGCTGATATGCCAGCGCCGCCAGTATTCGGCAATATTCTTGGAGAAATAGGGGCGGATGAAGTTTTCCGGCAGCTTGATGCCCAGCGCCTGCGCCAGACCCACCACGATATCAATACCGCCGGTAAAGTCGCCGTAGATCTGAATGGCGTAGAACACCGTCAAAATGAAGAACGACACGCCGGTATATTCAGGTCCGCGCAATGCGATGACTGCGGCTGCGATCCGGTCGGCGATGACTAATTTCTTGAAATAGCCCCACAGCATCCGCTGCAGACCGAAGGACAGCTGCTTGCCGTCAAATTTCTTGGGCGCATACAGCTGGGGTGCCAGCTGACCAAATTTGCTGATAGGTCCTTGGATCAGCTGGGGGAAGAAAGACACAAACAGTGCCAGCTTCAGGGGGTTGCGCTCTGCCTTTGCCGTCTGGCGATACACATCCACCACATAGCCCATACTCTGGAACATATAGAAGGAAATGCCCAGCGGCAGACCCAAGCTCAGGAACGATACGCTGCCGCCGATTGCCGCGGTCTTAAAGGGCTCGATCAGCAGACCCTTACACACCGCCAGAATGCCGAAATTCAGCACAAGGCAGGCGATCATATAGATCTTGTTGGCCCTTTTAACGTTCGCCTTGTATGCCTTACGTTCCTCTCTGGAGAGGAATTGCTTGTGCTCCTCCAGATACTTCGCCTGCTCTTCCTGATTTGCAGCCATCAGCATAGATGCAGCATAGGTGCTCACCGTGGTCAGCAGGATGAATCCCAAATATTCAATTCCTGCCCACAGATAGAAGCAGTAGCTGGCAGCCAGCAGCAGCATCCACTGACCCTTTTTCGGGATCAGGTAGTATACCGCCAGCAATGCCGCCGCAAACAGCAAAAAGCCAAACGTTGTAATCTGCATATTATTCGTCCATCAGCTTCTCCACCAGTGCGTACAGCGCCTTGGCAGAGTTAAAGTTCACGGGAATCAGTTCTTCTGCAGGGATCGCCACGTCGTACTCCGCGTCGATCTCCGCCACGATGGTAACAATGTCAAAAGAGTCCAGGATCTTATTGTCGATCAGGTGCTCTTCGGTTTCAAAATCCACGTCCGGATGCAGCTCATCCAGAATCTCCAAGAGTTTTTCCATTGTTTTTCTCCTTTGTTAATTTTCCTCGTACCACTTTTTCAGCAGGTTGCGGTCGATCTTTCCGTTGGGTGTCAGGGGCATAGCCTCCAGCTGACGGATCACATTGGGCACCATATAGCGGGGCAGTTTTTCCTTGATATAGGCTGCCATATCGCCGCTATTGAGCGTGCCTGCGTAGTAGAGGATGATCTTCTTTTTCACGTTATCGAATACGCAGCAGGCGGATGCTACCTCCGGATGCATATTCACGATGACCTCGATCTCGCCCAGCTCGATGCGGTGACCCATATGCTTGATCTGGAAATCCTTTCGGGAAAGGAACACCAGTTCACCGCGGTCATTATACTTTGCCAGATCACCGGTGCGGTAGATCAGCTCGGGATACAGCTTGTTGAGCGGATTCTGCACAAAGGCTTCCGCGGTTTTTTCGGGGTTGCAGTAGTAGCCCAGGGTCAGGCGCGTGCCGCGGATGCAGATCTCACCCTGCTCACCGAGGGCTGGCTCCCGATCGTTTTCATCCAGCAGGATGATCTGGGTGTTGCGGAACGGTCCGCCGATGGGCAGGCTCTCGTCCATATCAAATTCCCGATCCACCTCGTAATAGCAGCAGATGCCGGTGGTCTCCGTCGGTCCGTAGAGGTTAATGAAGCGGGCATTGGGCAGTGCTTCCTTCCAGCGGTTAAACTGCTTGATGGGAAATACCTCGCTGGCAAAGGCGATGGTGTGCAAGTATTCCGGCTTGACCTTTTCAAAGGTGCGGAACGCCGAGATCATCGTCAGCGCCGATACCACCCAGCAAAGAGTATTTATCTTTTGCTCATTGAGGAATTCCACCAGCTTGATGGGGAACATAAACAGCTGCTTGGGGATCAGGCAGGTACTCGCGCCGTACTTGATGGTGGGGATGATCTCCTTCAGGCAGGCGTTGAAATACAGCGGTGTCTGATTGCCAAAGACAGAATTTTCGTTAAATTTCAGCACATCGCACAGCTGCTCGATATAGTCCAGCACCGACCGATGGCAGGCCATAACGCCCTTGGGGATACCGGTAGAGCCGGAGGTAAAGACGATGTAGATGGGGTCGATGTCCAGCTGCCGGGCGCGAATCTTCGCCAGTGCCGCCTCATCGGCTTCGCCAAAGGCGATATCCTCATAGCGGTAGATCTTGCCGCCAAAGTCCATCTCCCGTGCCATTTCCTCGGTGGTCTCGTCGCAGATCATTGCGCCGGTCTCCAAAGTCTTGAAGATCAGCTCGATCCGGTGGCGGGGCATCTCCTCATCCAGCGGGACATAGTAGTTGCCGCCGTAGACCGCGCCAAAAAACGCCGCAATGGTTTTGGGGTGCTTTTTCATAAACACCACCACCGGCTTCTTGTAAAACCCTTCCCGATTTAAGAATGTGCCGATGGCGCGGGACTGGTCGTGCACCTGCCGGAAGGTCAGACCGGTGTCTTCATTGAAGAACGCCACCTTTTCCGGCACACGCTTAACCGTTTGCTCCAGATATTCCAAAATGTTGGTTTGCATACGCAAATACCTCTTTTATTTGGAGATCAAACTCCTGTATTGTTCTTTCAGCGGCTTGCCGCACTGCAAAATCGCCTGCTGTGCAAGGATCTCCATCACGTCCAAAAATCCTGCACCGATGGCATAATCCCGCTTGATCAGCGATAGCTCCGTACAGCCTAAAATGATAGCCTGTGCGCCGTTTTGCCGCAGCTCCCGGGTCACCGCCGTAAATGTTTCCATATTCACCGGCTTACCGGCCTTGATATCGTCGAAAATCAGGTGCATCACATCTGCCTGCCGCTCTGCCGAGGGGATAACCGCCTCGATTCCCAGCGCCTCCAGTTCCCGATGGAACACCTTCGACCGGATCGTGCCGTCAGTGGCCATAATGCCCACCTTCGTAATGCCATGCTCTTTCAAATGCTGCGCCGTCTCCTGCACGCCGTTGATCACCGGAACAGGAATGCCGCCATTGAGCTCTTTGAAAAAGTAATGCGCCGTTACGCAGGGAATGGCGATCCTCTGCGCCCCCTGCTGCACCAAAAGGTTGCCGATCCGCAGCATCTCCGGCAGCGGATTTTCGCAGGAGTTGTCTAAGATATAGCGGGTACGGTCCGGAATGGACGGCGCGCTGTAGATCAGCATCTGAAGATGCGCCTGATCCGTCGCCGCGTCGGTCATATCCGTAACCAGCTCCATAAAATAGGCTGTCGCCATAGGACCGAGACCGCCGATCACACCCAGCATCTTTTCATTGGATTTGCTCATAGCTCCTCCTCCGGTGTAGCAGGATACAGCGATTTATCCCGGTTGAAGCAGTTGCCGTTGGCAGCGGAATAGTCGTCCATATACTTATCCGTTACCAGGCAGAAGGAAGCGGGATTTGTTCTGGGCGTGGTGTCCACGTGATACCAGGTATTACCGCCGTCCAGGCTGACCAGACTCCAGTAATGGTCGCTGTCGCCTTCGTAATTCTTTACCTTTCGTACGTCCAGATTGGGGATTTCCAGACGATCCAGCATCAGCTTGCACAGTGCGTAATAGTTGAAGCAGTCGCCCTTGCCCTCGGTCATCATCACGTGGGCCGCCTGCATCCAGTCCTCCTTGTCGGAATGGTTGACATAGGTGCAGTTGGTGCGGACCCAAACATATACCGCCCAAACCTTGTTCTGCAGAGACATATCCTCTTCGATAATTTCTGCCAGAATGGCATCTACCTCTTGATAGATGGTCTCATAGGGAACGTAATAGTCCTTTTTCTCCAGCACCTTCAGCTTGCAGGACACGATGCTGGTATTGCCGGCAGCATCGGTTGCTGTGTAGGTTACAGTGTACTCACCGACGGTGTCCAGCTTCACGGCGCTTCTGTCCACTTCCACAGTAGGCTCCGGATCCATATCATCGGTTACAGTAATGCCGCTTAAATAAGATACGGTTTCGCCCAGATAGACGATCTTATCCGCCACGCCGCTGATCACGGGAGCTTCCCGGTCAATGGTCAACGTCAGCTTCGCCTGCAGCCGGGTCGTGTTTCCGGCGGCATCGGTCAGGACGATGGTAACGACCTGCTCCCCGTCCCGGGATGTATCCGGCGCCGTCAGATAGGTTGCGGCAACCTGCGTCGCATCCTCAACGGAAACCACAAAATCCATCGCCTCCGGGATATGTCCCAGGGAGTTGATATCCTGCAGCTGAGCCGTGGGCGCAACTGTATCTACCACCCGGAGCTTGGAAGTGTATTCCTTGCCGTCGCAGGTTAACATAACATCGTAAACACCCGGTACATTGGGCTTTACCGCAGAGGTGTTGCCATAATAGATCTGGACGTTGCGATTTTCCGCCAAAAAGCTCTGCGGCTCAGGAAATGCGCTGCCGGCTTCCATTGTCAGTTCGGAATACAGTACCACCTTGGGTTTGCCCAACAGTACCACCAGCACCAGGATCACCAAAACGGCAGCCAAAATACCAATCAGTGCATACAGACCCGCAGGTTTTTTTCTGCGTTGCGGCTGTCTTCGATTGTCAGAATAATAGTTCATATCACTTTATCCGGCCGCCGCAGATGCATCTGCAGGCAGTATACCGGTCCTTTCATCTAAGCTCCCATATATGTCAAAAATGCACATACCTTTGTAGCATAAATTATACCCCTAAATGGTGAATAAATCAAGTAAAAGCTACATAATTCCAAAAAAAGTAACCGCACTCTGCTTAACCAAACAGAGTGCGGCAAACGCCTTTTATGTTTATTCTTCAGCAAACAGCCGCTGACGGCAGAATTTGATAATACTGCCCCGGGTAACCAGCCCGATAAATGTATCTTTGTCGTCCACTACGGGAACAAAATTCTGGTTGGTTGCGCGTTCCACCAGATCCTGCATAGAAGTCGTAACGCGAACCGGCAGATGGTCTCTGCGGCGGCTGATCTCCATAATTTTATGGGCCTCTGCCTGGCGCATATCCATATAGCACAGATTTTTCATTGCCCACAGAAGATCGCCCTCTGTCAATGTACCGCGATACTCTCCCCGCTTATTGAGGATCGGCAGCGCTGTATAGCCGGCGGCTTCCATCTTTTCAAGGGCTTGTCGGACAGTATAGTCATCTTGCAGGAAGGCACACATTGCCTTCGGTGTCAGAAAAAACAAAATATTATTCATACGGGGGCTCCTTTTCCGGATGGGGTTCCCATCCACTGCTATTATAGCATAACAAAACCGAAAAAGGAGATAATATTTTGTAAAAAATGAAATTCCCGCGCTGAATTTTATAGCTTGTTTTTGTGCATTTTTACCAAATCAGCACTTAAATTCGAAGCCGAAGCCCTCCAGGGTAGCGAAATAATCCTGAGGTGTTTCTGCTCTGCGAATCAGTTGAAAACTGCCGTCTTCCTTTAGCAGGACCTCTGCCGAGCGAAGCTTTCCGTTATAGTTGTAGCCCATAGAATGGCCGTGAGCGCCGGTATCGTGGATCGCCAGAATATCGCCCACCTTAATGCGGGGCAGGCTGCGCTCAATGGCGAATTTATCGTTGTTTTCACACAAACCGCCGGTAACGTCGTAGACGTGATCCAAGATCTCATTTTCCTTGCCCAAAACGGTGATGTGGTGGTATGCGCCGTACATTGCCGGGCGCATCAGGTCGGAAGCGCAGGCATCCAGGCCCACATATTCCCGATAAATGTGCTTTTTATGCAAAACGGTGGAGATCAAATGACCGTAGGGCGCCAGCATAAAGCGGCCCAGCTCCGTAAAGATAGCCACATCGTCCATACCCGCCGGCACCAGAATCTGATCGTAGCGCTGATGGACGCCCTCGCCGATCACCGCGATGTCGCACCTAGGCTGTTCGGGGCGATAATCCACGCCGATGCCGCCGGACAGATTGACAAAGGTAAAGTGCGCGCCGGTGGCGTTGCGCAAGCGCACGATCAGGCGGAACAGCTTTGCCGCCAGCTCAGGATAGTACTCGTTGGTGGTGGTGTTGGATGCCAAAAATGCGTGAACGCCAAAATGTCTGGTGCCCAGCTGCATCAGCCGGGAAATCGCGCCGGCCATCTGATCTTCCGTCATTCCGTATTTGGCATCGCTGGGCATATCCATAATGGTATTGCTCAAGCTGAAAGAGCCGCCGGGATTGTAGCGCAGGCACACGGTTTCCGGTACCTTGCCGCCGGTCAGGCGCTCCAGAAATTCCACGTAAGTGGCATCGTCCAGATTGATATATGCACCCATTTCCAGCGCCTTGCGCATATCCTTTTCCGGTGTTACATTGGACGAGAACATCACATCATGACCGGTGATGCCCACACCCTCTGCCAGCACCAGCTCGGTATACGTAGCGCAATCGCAGCCACAGCCTTCCTCATTCAGCAGCTTGATGATATGGGGGTTGGGGGTGGCCTTTACCGCAAAATATTCCCGAAAGCCGGGATTCCAGGAAAACGCCTGCTTCAATGCCCGGGCATTGGCGCGGATGCCTGCCTCGTCATAAACGTGAAAGGGCGTAGGAATTTGCTGGGCGATCTCCCGGGCCTTTTCCAGTGTAATAAACGGTGTCTTTTTCATAATGATCATCCCTTTTGATAAATAAAAATCCCCGTGTCCGAGCGACACAGGGCATAGCTACTGCATTCCCCTGATCTGCGCTCCATCCCAACGGATGGCAGTCCTGCGCATATTCTGCGCAGTCCCAGCGTGTTTCGCTTGGCGGCGAATACACCCTTCGGCGGTCTTCCCTTTCCTGCCTCGGCAATTGCCAAACCGGAGCAATACTGATGAATACCGCGACCTCAGCCATGGTTATCTGCATTTTAAATGAAACCGCGGCAAAAGTCAACCTTTTTTCTGCATTCTACCGGCGGTAGAATCAGGATTATTCCCATTGTAGAGCAAAAGCCGGCACTGTAGGGTGATAAACGCTCGACCCGATGGTATAATCATAATCACAAACTTGAAAGGCGGTTTTCTATGAAACGGACAAAGCTTTCTGACCGACTCCTTCCGGACTACTCCACAGGCGAGGAATGTATGAATATGATCACCCACATTGCCGGCGGCGGCATTGCTGTGATCGCGCTGGTTGGATGCTGTCTTCTCTCCATCGCACAACCCAAGCCCTTTGGATTGCTGTGTTCCCTGATTTACGGTATATCCATGGTGGCGCTGTACTGTATGTCCAGCATCTATCACGGGCTAAAGCCCGGTATGGGCAAAAAGGTGCTGCAGGTTTTGGATCACTGCACCATTTATTTTCTCATTGCCGGCACTTACACACCCATCGCCCTGGTGGCGATCCGTCCCGAATTCCCTGGGCTAGGCTGGGGCTTAACCGCTTTCCAGTGGGTGCTGACCGCCCTGGCTGTCACACTGACCGCCATTGATCTGAAGAAATACAACGTGTTTTCAATGATCTGCTACATCTGTATGGGCTGGGCGATTCTGCCCTTTATGGGGCAGGCACAATCCGTACTGGGCAGTGCCGGTTTCGGCTTTCTGCTTGCCGGCGGAATCGCGTATACCGTTGGCGCAATTCTCTACGGCATTGGCTCGAAGAAGCATTGGTTTCACAGCATTTTTCACATTTTTGTGGTGCTGGGCAGCGCCCTGCAGCTGATCTGTATTGTTTTTTACGTCCTATAATTGTTTGTCATTCCGACCAAGCATGTTGCAAACACGCGCGTGGAGGAATCCTCGCAGTGCGCAGATCCCTCGGCTCCATTTCATTTCGCTCGGGATGACAGTTGCGGACGAGCCACTACAAAAAACGCACCCACAACCGTGGGTGCATTTTTGTTATTCATCCCTTTGGAACATACTGACCGCTTCGGCTTCGCCGATTTCCCGGTCTTCCATGCAGGCAACGAACTGGTTGCCGGACATAGACTCGTTCTCCAGCAGGAAATTTACGATCTGCTTTACCTTTTCCCGATCCTTCTTCAGGATCTCAGCACAGTGGGCATACGCTTTGTCCATCAAAAGCTTTACCTGCTCGTCGATGCTGCCGGCGAATTTCTCCGAGTAGCTCTTTGTGGTCTGATAATCTCTGCCGATAAACACTTCGCCGTCGTTGAGATAAGATACCGTGCCCAGCTCTTCGCACATACCGTAGCGAGCCACCATATCCCGCGCCAGCTTTGTCGCACGGTCGATGTCATTGGAGGCGCCCACGGAAATATCGCCAATAAACAGCGCTTCCGCCACGCGACCGCCCAGCAGGCTGACGATCTCTTCATACATCTGATTGCGGGTCAGATTGATCGCATCATCCTTGGGCACATGCCAGGTCGCGCCTAAGCTATTACCCCGGGGAATAACGGTGATCTGCAAAACCGGATCCTGCGTCGGCAGGTTATACATCGCCACGGCGTGTCCCGCTTCGTGAAGCGCTGTAACCTCCAGATCACGGCGGTTACGAATGCGGCTGCGCTTTTCAGGACCTGCCATAATTTTCATCATAGCATTGTTTAGGTCGTCCATCGTCAGCACCGGGCGATTATCCCGGGCTGCCATAATGGCGGCTTCATTCAAAAGATTGCTCAGATCCGCACCGGTAAAGCCTACAGTGGAACGGGCTACCACACTCAGATCCACACCGCCGTCCAGCTTTTTATTCTTGGCGTGGACCTTCAGGATCTCTTCTCTGCCCTTGGCATCCGGTGTGCCGATATGAATCCGGCGGTCAAAACGACCGGGACGCAGCAACGCGGGATCCAGAATATCGGGGCGGTTTGTTGCCGCCAAAACGATGACGCCGGAGTTGTGGTTAAAGCCATCCATCTCCACCAGCAGCTGATTCAGAGTCTGCTCCTTTTCGTCGTGTCCGCCGCCCAAACCGGAGCCGCGCTTACGACCGACCGCATCGATCTCATCGATAAAAATGATGGCAGGAGCAATTTTCTTCGCCTGATCAAAAAGGTCGCGGACGCGGCTTGCGCCAACGCCTACATACAGCTCTACAAAATCAGAGCCGGAAATAGACAGAAACTGCACGCCTGCCTCTCCTGCCACAGCTCTGGCAAGCAGGGTCTTGCCGGTACCAGGAGGGCCTACCAGCAGCAGACCGTGGGGGATTCTTGCGCCGATCTTGGAAAATTTCTCCGGATCCCGAAGGAAATCCACGATTTCCTGCAGCTCCGCCTTTTCCTCATCCACACCGGCAACATCGTCAAAGGTAACCTTTTTGCCGTTGGGAATGCCCATAACCGTCCGGGCTTTGCCGAAATTGGACATATGGTTTCCCTGACTGGCGCGGCTCATCAATATCGCCCACACCAGCAGCAAAACCGCGCCCACGATCAGCAGCGGCAAGATCAGATCATAGGGAGAAAACTCCTTCTCCACCGCAAAGTCATAGCTCTTCAGTACGCCGCTTTCGGTCTGCGCCTGGAATACACTTTGCATTTCCTGGCGGAAGCTTTCCCGATCCGCCAACTGACAGACCAGCGTATCTTTTCCGTCATATTCTTCGTACAGTTTCAAAGTGATCGTCTGCTTTTCTACAACGAAGCTCTTAACCTGCTCTTTGTGAAACAGCTCCACGATCTGGGAATAGGTCAGGTCATCTTTTCTGTTGCCAAAGATACCCAGGATCACCAAAAGGATCAGGGCAAATACGGCAACATACAAAACAACCGGGAAAATACTGCGTTTTTTCAAAGTAGGGTACTCCTTAGTTTGTATAAATCTCCGGCTTCAGCACGCCAATATACGGCAGATTCCGGTAGTATTCATTGTAATCCAATCCGTAGCCCACAACAAATTCGTTGGGCACTTCAAAGCCTACATAGTCAGGCTTGACGGTAACACTGGGATTGCGGCGGGCAGGCTTATCCAGCAGCGTGCAGATCTTCAAAGAGGCAGGCTGCTTCTCCGTCAGATGTTCTACCAGGAACTGCAGAGAATTGCCGGTATCAAAAATATCCTCCAGGATCAGCACGTGTCGACCCTGAATGCTCTCCTGAATTTTACCGCCAAATGCCACCTTTCCGGTGGACTCGGTTCCCTTATAGGAGGTAACACGCATAAAATCCATCTGACACGGTACTTTGATTTTGCGGATCATATCGGCATAAAAGATCACAACGCCTTTCAGTACGCCAACGACGATGGGGTTTTTGTCAGCGTATTCCGCCGTCAGGATCTCGCCCAGTTCCTTGATTCTTGTTTTGATCTGATCCTCTGTCAGTAAGATCTTTTCAATGTCTTTTTCCACTTCAGGTCCTCCTATGTCTCTAGCCCAGTTTTTCCAACCGGATTTGGATTGCGGGAAGTGCATCGGTTGCGCGGGTCTGATCCGCACCGATTCCGTACACGCCCAATAAACCGGCATCGTCTGCAATTACAGGGATCTGCAATCGCTGACAGACCGGAATTTTTCGGTCAATAAACAGTTTCTTTACGCTTTTTGTTCCGCCGGACAGCTTGATCGCATCGCCGCTTTGGCGGCAGCGAACAATCGCTTTCCCTTTGATGCAAACTGTAAAAACATCGGGTGCGTTGACCACTTCCTGCGCCGGCAATACCGTGATGCGGTAGCCGGGAATTTCCAGGATGCCTTCCGACGGCAACGGATAGGTGCCCAAAGGTGCATCTTTTTGCAGCACCTGCAGCCGGTCATAATTCCGCCCCACCAATACACCGCCGGGAAAAGCAGCCCAAGCGGAAGGCTTCGGAGAAAACACCAGGCTTTCCGCCAGAGCGATATGCTGCGCCTCCGGCTCCCGAACACCATTTTCCTTCAAAAACCGCTCCAGCATCCGGTTGCGGACAGCCGGGAGAAGTGTTTTCAGCTGTGTTACACTGGGGAATTCCCCGTAATCAGCCAACTGCGCCAGCGTTTCTTCATCGTTGCGCAGCCGCTGTGCCATTGCTGACACATTTTCCGCAAGGCGGGGATTTTCCGCCTGCAAAAGCGGCATTACCCGATGACGGAGCCGATTTCGCAGGAAATCGTCGCCTGCATTGGAGCTGTCCTCAATGTGGGGAATATGGTACTCCTGCAAAAAAGCCTCTACCTGCTGACGGGTAATGCAGAGCATTGGGCGAATCAGCTGCCCGTTGACCGGAGCAATGCCTCCCAAACCCTTCAGGCCCGTGCCCCGCACCAAGTGCATCAGCACAGTTTCGGCATTATCATCTGCAGTATGGGCCGTGGCGATCTTGCCGGGCAAGGTGCGCAAGAAGGCATATCTCGCCTCCCTGGCAGCCGCCTCCAAGCCTTTTTTTCCGTGCTTTACCTGTGCGCTGCCGATATGCAGCGGGATGTCGAACCGCTGACAAAACTCCTTAACAAAGGCTTCGTCAGAATCGGACTCTTCGCAGCGCAGGTGGTGGTTAAAATGGGCGGCGGAAAGGGTGATCTCCAGATCCTCTTTCAGCAAATACAGCCCCCACAGCAGCGCCATAGAGTCCGCTCCGCCGGATACGGCACAAACAACCGCGTCCCCGGGTCGAGTCAGCTGCTTCAGCTGCTCTTTCAGGGCATTAATCATGCCTCCACTCCTTGTCAGAGAAACGCTGGTACTGACCCAGCCATTGCAGCTTGATCTTTCCCGTTTCGCCGTGGCGGTTTTTCAACACATCGCACTCGACGATGCCCTTTTCCTCAGAATCTTCGTTGTAGTAATCATCCCGGTACAGCGCCAGAACCACGTCGGCGTCCTGTTCGATGGAGCCGGATTCACGAAGATCCGACAGCACAGGACGCTTATCGGCACGTCCTTCCACCGCACGGGACAGCTGGCTCAAGCAAACCACAGGAATATTCAGCTCTTTGGCCATAACCTTCAGACCGCGGGACATCTCACTGACCACCTGCACCCGGTTATCCAGACCGCCCTTGCCGGCATTGGGAGTGGACATCAGCTGCAGATAGTCGATGATGATCAGACCCAGATTGTCCAATCGGCGGCACTTGGCTTTCATATCCGCCACGGTTACCGTAGGATTGTCGTCGACGCGAATATCGGTCTGGCTCAATGCCGCCGAGGACATACAGAGCTTGTTCCATTCATCCTCAGTCAGCTTGCCGGTTGCCAGCTTCTGCAGCTCGATAAAGCTTTCGCTGGACAACAGTCGCATTGCGATCTGCTCCCGGGACATTTCCAGGTTGAACACAGCAACGGTTTTGTTGTACTTCTTTGCCACGTTGGAAGCCAGATTCAGCGCAAACGCCGTCTTGCCCATACCGGGGCGGGCAGCCAAAATCAGCAGGTCAGATTTATTCAAGCCGTTGGTGCGGTTATCCAGATCGATAAATCCGGTGGAAAGACCGGGGATCATAGAATCGGACTGGCTCAGCTCGGTCAGATGGTCAAAATACTTATGCAACACCGTGCCGATATGTTCCAGAGAATCGCCCCGTTCACCCTTGCGAAGATCATAGATCTTCTTTTCTGCCGCTTCCAGCATCTCTGCCGGTGTGCCCTCCTGGGCGTACACCGTTTCGCTGATCTCGTTGGCAGCCTTGGCAAGACCCCGCAGCATCGCCTTATCCCGTACAATATTGGCATAGCGCACCACGTTGGCAGCGGTAGGCGTAATTTCCATCAGCTGCATAATATAATCCCGGGAATTGTCGCGATATACGCCCATCTCCCGCATTTTATCCAGCACAGTAACCGGGTCAATGGTCTGGGAGAAATTGAACATCGTATATACGCTCTCATAGATCTGGCGGTTCTGCTCCAGATAAAAATCCTCCGGTCGCAAAATGCCGATCACATCTGCAATGCAGCGGCTGTCAATGAGAATAGAGCCCAGCACAGCCTGCTCCGCCTCAAGGGACTGCGGCATCTGCTTGCCCAACAATTCTTCGTCCATGTTCTTTCTCCTCTCTTTTTAAAATGCGAAAGCTTAGAGCTCCTCGATCTTCACCGTCAGAGGTGCGTTGATTTCGTAGCCCAGCTTGCAGGTAACGGTGTAGGTGCCGACGGACTTGATGGTATCGGCAATTACGATCTTACGCTTATCCAGCTTGATATTGGTGCTCTTTGCCAGCGCATCGGCAATTTCCTGACTGGTAACAGAGCCAAACAGCCGTCCGGCACCGCCGCCCTTTGCCTTCACGATCAAGGTCATTTCCCGCAGCTTTTTGGAGATTTCCAGTGCCTCTGCTTTTTCGCGGGCAATGCGCTCCTGGGTTGCCTTGTCGTTCATCTTTTTTGTATTCATGGCGTCTGCGGTTGCTTCCGCAGCCAGCTTTCTGGGCAGCAGGAAATTGCGGGCGTAGCCGTCAGAAGCTTCGATCAGCTGACCCTTTTTTCCCTGACCCTTTACATCCTGTAATAAAATAACTTTCATCGTTTCTTCTCCTTACTTAGCTCTCAAAAAAGCGGTCAATAGACCCGATCAGCGCATCCAGCGCCTCCTTGACCGTAGCATTGCGAATCTGCGCACCTGCCGTGGCAGTATTGCCGCCGCCACCCAAAGGCTCCAGGATCATTTGTACATTCGCCTCACCGATGGAACGGCCAGAAATATACACGTGCTCCTCATCCGGATACAGCACAAAGGATGCGGTAATGCCGGAAATGTTCAAAAGCTCATCCGCAGCCTGGGCTGCCAACGCCCGGGAGGTGTTGGTATTCAGTGCCGCGATCGCCAGCTCCTGCCTGTACAGGCGGGCAGACTTAATGATCTGATACTTTGCCATAGTATTCTGGAAATCGCTCTGCAGAAGCTTTTTGACTTCCACAGTATCTGCGCCCCATTGTCTCAGCACAGCCGCTGCTTCAAAGGTACGCTCGCCGGTGCGGACATTAAAGCTCTTGGTATCCAGGAAGATACCTGCCAGCAAGCTCTTGCTCTCAATAGGCAGAACATCTTTCTTTTCCACCGCATACTGCAAAAGCTCCGTTACCAGCTCGGAAGCAGAGGATGCATAGGGCTCGTGCAGATTCAGCACCACCGGATTGATATAATCCGCAGCTCTGCGATGGTGATCCACCACACAGACCTTGGAAATGGCCTCCAAAAGGGGTTGGCACTCCACTTGGTCAGGACGGTTAGTATCGACAACGATCATAATGCTATGGTTGTCGCACAGCAGCAGTGCATCCTGTCCGGAGATAAACGTCTGGCTGTACTCGGGGATGCTCTGGATCTCTTCAATCAGATTCTGGGCGGCATTATTATCTGCATCCAGAACGATGTAGGCCTTCTTGCCCTTCTTGCGGCACATACAGCTGATGCCCATCGCCGCGCCTACCGCATCCAGATCGGCGTTGCTGTGTCCCATAATGAACACCTGACTGCTCTGTCCGATCAGCTCCATCATAGAATTGGAGGTAACACGGGCCTTGACCTTGCTTCTGCGGTCAGCCTCCATAGCACGTCCGCCGTAGAAGCTGAAATTGTAGCGGTCCTTAATAACTGCCTGATCGCCGCCGCGGCTCAGGGACATTTCGATAGACAGCGCGGCAAAATCATAGCTTTCTTCAAAGTTAACACCATCAACGCCTATGCCGATGGAAATGGAGGCGGCCAGACCGGAGGGGTTTTCCACCTCGTGGATATCCTCCAGCAGGGAGAACTTCTCTTCCACCGCACGCTTCAGATCCCGCTTCTCGAATACGAACAGGAAGCGGTTGCGCTCCAGTTTGCGCAGCAATCCGTGGTAATCCTCTGTCCACTTGGAAATGGCATCGTTGATCCGGGCGTTCAGGCTGGAGATCGCTCCTTCGGTAAGGTTTTTGGTCAGTTCTTCGTAGTTATCGACCAAGATAATAGACACCACCGGACGGGAGCGGACATACTCATCCCGCACCTGATACAGCTCCGTCAGGTCGCTGAAATACAGCATACCCATTGCTGTCTCATCAGGGTCGTCTGCCCGAACTACACTTCCGTACACACGATAGCGGCGACCGGACAGGGTTACATCGTAGGAATACTCGCTCTTGCCGGCAACCAGCCACTCCAGCGTCAGCTTGGGAACGGCGGTACTCAGCTTTTGCTCCAGATATCTGTCCTGATAGCCGGTGATCTTGCAGAACTGTTCATTGGCCCAGAGGATACTCTCATCCCCCAAGCGCACCAGCACCATAGGGAACGGCGTGTCTGCACCACCGGGATTTTGAGGAAGATTAAAGGCATTCTTCACAAAGTTCTGCAGCACCTTGCGGCGACGGACACGGCAGAAAACATAGAACGCGCCCAACGCCACAGCCGCCACCGCTTCTGCGATTGCCAGCGTGTAGTTGCGGAACAAAAGCGCACCGATGATAAACAGCATGATTGCCGTAAAGTATACCCAAAGTCCGGGCCAAAATGTCTTTCCAAGCTTCTTGTTCATGTTTCTCCCCTCCCAAATGGGTATCAAACCCCATACTACTCTTACTATAACGGATATTATATCAAATTCAAACAGGATACGCAACAAAATTTAAAAGATTTTCCATAAATTTTGGAATTATTTCCGGGTCGAAAGTTGGCGGAAAAATATGGGTATACTTTCTTCTGAAAATGTGTTATAATATCCCTACAGTGCGCCGGGTGCGGAGTCCCGGGCAACCCTATTTTTCATATTCACGCAGACGTTTTCCTTCAAAATGGCGATGCAGGGCCGGCTTGGAGGCGAGTGGCTGCTTGCTTTTGTGCGTTAAATTGAAAGGAGTATACAATTTGTCTGAAAAACTGAAAATCATCCCCCTTGGCGGTTTGGATGAGATCGGCAAGAACATCACCGTTTTGGAATACGGCAAGGATATGATCGTCGTTGACTGCGGCGTCGGCTTTCCCGAGGAGGATATGTACGGTGTGGATCTGGTGATCCCCGATTTTTCCTATCTGGTGGCCAATCAAAAGAAGCTGCGGGGCATGTTCATTACCCACGGTCATGAGGATCACATCGGCTCTATCCCCTACTGCATGCTGCAGGTAAACTGCCCCATCCACGGCACCGCCATGACCAACGGTCTTATTAAGCTGAAGCTGGAAGAGCGGCACCTGGAAGACACCGTCAAGCTCATCACCCACAAGCCAGGCGACATCGTAAAAGCCGGCTGCTTTACGGTGGAATTCATCCATGTCAACCATTCCATCGCAGATGCTGTGGCATTTGCCATCCACACCCCCGTGGGCACCGTCGTGATGACCGGCGACTTCAAGATCGACCCCACCGCCCAAGGCGGTATGACCGATCTGGCACGGTTTGGCGAGCTGGGTAATCAGGGCGTGCTGGCACTGCTGTGCGACTCTACCAACGTAGACCGCGACGGCTACACCCCCAGCGAGAATATCGTGGCAGAAAGCCTTGACCGCCAGTTTAAAAACTGCGATCAGCGGATCATTGTAACCACCTTTGCCTCCAATATGCACCGGATTCAGGCTGTGCTTGCCACCGCCCAAAAGTACGGGCGCAAGGTTGCCGTCACCGGCAGAAGTATGGAAAATATGCTGAAGGTGGCACAGGAGCTGGGCTATCTGAAGGTCAAGCCCGGCACGCTGGTGGACTTAAATGCCACCAAGAGTCTACCCAGTAACAAGGTAGTCATCGTTTCCACCGGCTCCCAGGGCGAAAATATGTCCGCACTGTACCGGATGGCATTTTCCACCCACAAGCAAATAGACATCGTCGCCGGCGACCGGATCATCATCTCCGCATCTGCCATCCCCGGCAACGAAAAAGCCGTCTCCAAGATCATCAACGAGCTGTACCGCAAGGGTGCGGACGTGGTCTACGAAAAGAGCGAGGGTCTGCACGTATCCGGTCACGCCTGCCGTGAGGAGCTGAAGATCATCCACGCCCTGACCAAGCCCAAATTCTTCATTCCCGTCCACGGTGAGCAGCGGCACCTGCAGCTGCACGCCCGTCTGGCGAAAATGATGGGTATGAATCCCAGAAACATTCTCATCGGCGAGATCGGCAGCGTCTTCGAGCTGACCAAGAAGACCGCCAAGCTTTCCGGTGCTGTGCCTGCAGGCAAGGTATTTGTGGACGGCACCGGCATCGGCGATGTGGGCAGCGTGGTGCTGCGGGATCGCAAGCATCTGGCGCAGGACGGTATGATCGTGGTATGCGTCAACCTGAGCAGCCAGGACGGCAGCATTATCACCGGCCCGGATATCATCACCCGTGGCTTTGTATACGTCAAGGAATCCGAAGAGCTGATGGAGGAGCTGCGCGAGGTGGCACTGGAAGCCATCGAGCGGTGCAGCCGCCGTCGCAGCCGCGACTGGGCGACCTACAAATCTGCCATCAAGAACGATCTTTCCGGCTATCTTTACAAGCACACCAAGCGCAACCCCATGATCCTGCCCGTGATCGTGGAAATATAAAAACAAAAGCCCACCGGCTCAGCCGGTGGCATGATAGGCCCCCTTGTGCAAAGGGGGCTGTCATGCTTTCAAAGCATGCCTGAGGGATTGATACCAAGAAAACAATCCCTCCGTCAAAAATCAAAGATTTTTGCCACCTCCCTTTGCACAAGGGAGGCTTACCGCTGCGGCGGGGCTGTCCTATCTCAGTCCCATCGCGTCGCAGCAGTTTAGGAGATACATATGCGTTACTATTTTGCTCCTATGGAGGGCATCACCGACAGTATTTTCCGTCGGGTACACCATCGCCATTTTGGCGGTGTAGATCGCTACTATATGCCCTTTCTCTCCCCCACCATTCACCGTACCCTGACCCACAAAGAGGATCGGGAACTGCCCGTGGCAAATACGGAAAGCTTCTGCGCTGTGCCCCAGGTGCTGACCAAGGTTGCCGATGATTTCCTCTGGGCGGCACAGGTCTGTGCCGATCGGGGCTATGACGAAGTCAACCTCAATATCGGCTGTCCCTCCGGCACGGTGGTGTCCAAGGGAAAAGGCAGCGGTATGCTGCGGGACTTGGCCGCCTTAGATTCCTTTTTGGATGAAATTTTCGCAAAATCTCCTCTGTCCATTTCCGTCAAGACCCGTTTAGGTTTGGAAGATCCGGAGGAATTTCCGGCGATTTTGGCGATTTTGAATCGCTATCCCATCAAGGAGCTGACCATCCATCCACGGGTGCGCAAGCAATTCTACGACGGCAGCATTTTTGAGGATAGCTTTGCCTACGCCGCACAAAACAGCCACAATCCGCTTTGCTTCAACGGCGATATTTTGGCATTGACCGATATCCACCGCGTTGCAGAAAAATACCCTTGCGTGCAGTCCGTGATGATCGGTCGCGGTCTGGTGGGCAACCCCGGTATGCTCTGCGGCGGCACAGATGTGCAAAAGCTGGAGAAATTCCACAACGAGCTGCTGGATTCCTACACCGATGCCTTTGGCGGAAGCCGCAACGCTATGTTCCGCCTGAAAGAAAACTGGCATTTCCTTATCACCCATTTTGAAGACAGCGAAAAGCTGTGGAAACGGCTGCGAAAAACTACGGATCTACAAGAATTCTCCGCCATCGCTTCTGAAATTTTCCACACAAAAAAATGGCGTAACATACCGTTATAACCACAAAAATCCCGAAATGCTGACGCATTTCGGGATTTATTTACGGCTGCGTTGCCGGTTCTGTAGGCGTCGTTTCCGGTGCTACATGAATACCGGCAATGTTATCATACGCTTCTTCGCTGGATAGCTGCATAGTCTGATCCAACTGATATGTCAACGGATAGGCGACCTCGCCTGCCACGTGAATGCGCTCCAGCTTGATTCCCAACGCCGTGGGTAGTCCGGTAGCCTTATCTATGTACAGATAGCCGCCGGCTGTGGGCGTTGTATAGGACTGAGCATACGTATCCAAATTGGCATTAAAGATGGAATATATGTTACTGCACACATAATCTGCAAATGCTGTATTGCCGGTAAATTCGATTTGCAGCTGCCCCTTCTTCTCTACCATCGTGGCATTTTGCAAATGATTGGGCGTAAACAGCGCTGCCAGGATCGCATCCTCGCAGGCAGTGCGCATTTTTTCCGCTGTGATTCCCTCCCGCGCGATCGGCTCAGAGCCGTTTAGAATGGATGCGCAAACGCTGTCGCGGAAAACCACGGTTTCTGCGCTGGTAACGGGCGTGTTGGAATAGTCGGTATTTGTTACTTTATAGCTGCTCTGCGCCATAAAATCCGTGCCGGTGCCGTAGGTATCAAAAGAGCTGGTCTGACTGCGACTACGGGCAAAAGCCTCACTATAAACGGATTCTGAATACTCTGCAGACATAGACTGCGCGGTATATACATCGCCAACCACCTGCAAAATTTTTCTCGGTGCACCCAGATAGTTCAGTTTCGGACATTTATCCGGCAAAGCTGCCAGATCATCGTCCAGAGTCTGTGCCGCTACCGGGCTGATCGATGCCGTAACCTGCAGATCGTAGCTGACACCCGCGCAGGTAAACTGTGCATTGTAGGTGGATTTGATTAAATTTCCGTCCTTATCCAAAACTGCTGTACCGCTGGCGCTGACCAAAACGGCATCGCCGTAGTCCGTCGCCCAGGCTTCCAGTTCCTTCGGTTCGGAAAACGTAATGCCCGTGTTGCCAAAAAGCTTATCCACTTCCCATGTTTCGTACAGTGCCGTGTCCAGCAAAATTGCAGGGATCTGCCGCTTCAAAAACTGCTTGCTGTCCATTTCGGAGCTGAACGTACAATCGTCCGCCCGGCAGTAAGCAAGTCCGTTGTGGTAGTATTCCGCATACTGGGTTTCAAAGGGGCCAAAGGACACCTGCTGCTTCACAACAGCTGCCACAGTGTCCGTATTCAAGCCGCGGTAAACAGCTGTTTCCTGCCTGCTTTCGCTATACACCTCGCCGCCTACTGTGCGGCTAAGCGCATATTCCACCTGAATTGTCAAATCGGGCGCTTTTCCGACATTTTCACAAGCCTTCTGATAGTCTAGCAATGCCTGCTCCTCCGGCGTGATCGTCGGTGCTTCCTCCGGTTTCTTGCAAGCTGCCAATGTCAGAAGCAGCGCGGCGCACAGTATTGCGGATATACATCTGGTACGCTGTTTCATAATCCATTCTCCTGTCAAGGACTGACATTCAACAAGTTTTACACAAATATTATACCAAAATCCGCAAAAATGTCAATATTACGCCAATTTGCGTATAAAAAGCGCCGTTTCCAACAGAAACGGCGCTTTTGATTTATTGCTTTACCTGCTTCATTGAAAGGCTGATGCGCTGGCGCTTTTCGTCCACGTCCAGCACCACAACTTTCACGGTGTCGCCCACCTTGACCACCTCGCTGGGGTGATTGACACGGCGGTTTGCCACCTGAGAAATGTGCACCAAGCCGTCCTGATGGACGCCAATGTCAACAAATACACCAAAATCGATGACATTACGCACCGTACCGGTCAGCTCCATACCGGGCTTAAGATCCTTCATTTCCAGCACATCCTTGCGCAGAATGGGCTGGGGCAGCTCATCGCGGGGGTCTCTGCCGGGCTTGCTCAGCTCCTTGGCGATATCCGTCAGGGTATGCTCACCAACGCCGCATTCCTGTGCCGCCTTGGCAACGCCATAGCTTTCCAATTTGACTGGCAGTTCAGAAAGCTCGCCGCCCAATACACTCAGCAGCTTTTTGGCAGCAGCATAAGACTCGGGGTGAACGCCGGTATTGTCCAGAATTTCCTTGCTCTCCGGCACCCGCAGGAAGCCTGCGCACTGTTCAAACGCCTTGGGTCCCAGCTTGGGCACTTTCTTCAGCTGGGTGCGGTTGGTAAAGGGTCCGTTTTCCTCGCGGAAGGCCACGATGTTCTTCGCCGTGGCGGTGCTCAGACCGGAAACCTGCTCCAGCAGGCTGCGGGATGCCGTGTTGACGTCCACGCCAACTGCGTTTACGCAATCTTCCACCACGCCGCCCAAAGCCGTATCCAGCTCCTTTTGGGGGCAGTCGTGCTGATACTGACCCACGCCGATGGCCTTGGGGTCGATTTTCACCAGCTCTGCCAGCGGATCCTGCAATCTGCGGGCGATGGATACCGCGCTGCGCAGATTGACATCGTAATCCGGAAATTCTTCTGCCGCCAAGGGCGATGCGGAATAGACAGACGCACCGGCCTCATTGACGATCATATAGCTGGCGTTGGGAAATGCGTGGAGCATTTCCACGGTCATCGCTTCCGTTTCACGGGATGCGGTGCCGTTGCCGATGGCGATATGGGCGACTGCGTGCTTGCGCATCAAGCCGGAGAGAACGAAGATCGCCTCCTGCTTCTTCTTTTCGCTGAAGGTCGGGTATACCACGGCGGTGTCCAGCACCTTGCCGGTGGGATCCACCACCGCCACCTTGCAGCCGTTGCGGTAGCCGGGGTCAAGACCCATGGTGACAAAGCCCTTCACCGGCGGCTGCATCAGCAAAGGCTTTAAGTTCAGCGCAAAATTATGGATCGCGCCCTTGGCAGCCCGCTCCGTCAGATCGCTGCGGATCTCCCGCTGCAGTGACGGGAAGATCAGCCGTTCATAGGCATCCTCCGCCGCAGCACGGACGAAGGTGCTGATGTTCAGGGTCGGCTTCAGCGCCGCACGGCAAACAAGTGCCGCGCCCTCGTTGCCGACCAGAGCCACATTGGGCTTCAGGAAGCCCTCCTTTTCGCCGCGATTGATGGCCAGGATCTGGTGATCCAAGAGTCTTCCAATGGGCTGGGAGAAATAGTAATACAGTCGGTACACGCTGTCGGTATCGGGGTCTTCCGCCTTGCAGGTCAGGATCGCCTTGCGATTCATCAGCGCACGAAGATTCTTGCGGATGGCTGCATCGTCGGAGAGGTCTTCGGCGATAATATCGGACGCACCGGCAAGGGCTTCTTCTGCGGTATTGACGCCCTTTTCGGGGTCAATGTAGGCTTGCGCCAAAACAGCAGGGTCTTGTCCGTCCTGGGCAAAGATCGCAGCTGCCAGAGGCTCTAAGCCCTTTTCACGGGCGACGCTGCCGCGGGTGCGGCGCTTCTGCTTATAGGGGCGGTACAGATCCTCCACCTCTGCCAAGGTGACCGCATTATCAATGGCAACACTCAGTTCTTCTGTCAGCTTGCCTTGATTTTCGATGGACTTTTTAACCTCATCCTTACGAGCTTGCAGATTCCGCAGATATTCCAGTCGCGTCTGCAGATTGCGCAGCACCGTATCGTCCATCGCACCGTGCATTTCCTTACGGTAACGGGCGATAAAGGGAATGGTGTTTCCCTCATCGATCAACGCGATGACATTTTCCACATATTCTTGCTTCTGACCCAGCTCCTGAGACAGAATTTCAGCAATTAAAAGCATAGTGCACTCCTTCTTCTTTGTTTGTGTGCCTATCATACCACAAAATGGGAAAAATGAAAAGGAAAATATGTGGAAAATGTCTCCGAAAATCCCCGCAAAAAAGCAAAAATAATGTTTGACAAATGAGGAAAAAGCCATTATAATATGAAAGCACGACTGCGTAGAGGAGGGAAAGTATGCTTCTGGGACTGTCCGGTATTGTCGACTGCCCGGGTGCGTCGCTTCCGTTTTCTACCGGTGTGGATCTAAGTGATCTTCAGTACGGTCAATGTTATCCGGTGTCTGAGCCGGTGCAGATCTCCGGTACGGTACGCAATACCGCCGGTGTTTTGGTAATGACCGGCAGCATCAGCACCACCATCCACGGCATTTGCGATCGCTGTGCCGCCGCTTTCGATCAGGATGTGTCGATTCCCGTCGATGTGGTTTTGGTGACGGAGCTGAGCAACGAAGAAAACGAAGACGAAACCGTGTTCCCATTAGTGGGAGACAGCGCCGATCTGGAAGAAATCGTCCGCACGATCTTTGTGCTGAACTTTGATTCCAAATTGCTGTGCAAGCCCGATTGCAAAGGACTCTGCTGCCGCTGCGGCAAGAATCTGAACATCGAGTCCTGCATCTGCGAGAAGGAGCTGGATCCCCGTTTCGCTGCTTTGAAGCAGCTTCTCGAGAAGTAAACCCATAAACGAATGCTGTCAAAAGCAGTTTGATCAAGGAGGTGTCATCCATGGCTGTCCCTAAGTGTAAAGTATCCAAGGCCCGTCGCGATAAGCGCC
>JAZNNE010000014.1:0-8272 GCA_045580125.1 Faecousia sp.
AGTCTTGATGGACTGCTCCAGCAGAGCCTCAAAGCTCTCCTCCTGCACCACATCAGCATTAATGATTTCGCTCATAGTCTTATTGACCTCCTTTATTATCCACGCCGGTGTGGATGCACCGGCAGTGATTCCAACGTAAGAAACACCGTCGAAGAAAGCAGGATCCAGCTCGGACGCATTGTCCACCAGAACTACTTTTTCGCAGTGTTCGCGGCAGATAGTCGCCAGACGGCCGGTATTGGAGCTTTTCACATCGCCCACAACCACCATAGCCTGACACTGAGCGCTCAGCTCAGCCGCCTCAGTCTGTCGAGATTCCGTCGCTCTGCATATTGTATCAAATATTTTTACGTTAGTAAACAGTTTTTTTGCCATTTGGACACTTTTTTTCCACGATATTTCCGTAGATGTGGTCTGGCAGACCATGCAAATCGGCAAATCCGCCGAAATTTGCGCATCCGCCGCCCAATTTTCCAGTTCTTCTGCGTTTTCAAAAACCTGGCAGCTTTGACACCATCCGGCAATTCCCTCCACTTCGGGATGGGATCGGGTGCCCATAATGACCGGCAGCTGACCCTCCTGCTCTGCTTTTTCCACGATGCCGTGAATGCGCTTAACAAAGGGGCAGGTGGCATCTACCACCTCCACCTGACGCTGCTGCAGAGCCTCCATCACCCCGCGGGTTACACCGTGGGAACGGATGATCACCGTCATACCGGGCTGAGCATCTTCCGGCGTTTCAATCACCCGTACGCCCAGCTTTTCCAGCTTGTCCACCACGTGGCGGTTGTGAATGATGGGTCCTAAGGTTACAACCTGCTTGCCGGCAGCTGCCGCCTGCTCCACCAGTTCTACCGCCCGGTTGACACCGAAGCAAAAGCCTGCGCTTTTCGCGATCCGTGTGCTCATACGGGAATCTTCTCCGCCACGATTTTACGCATTGCGTCTACCACGCCGTCAATATCCAGCTCGGAAGTATCCAGCTTGACGGAATCCTTGGCCATCTTCAGCGGCGCAATGGGACGGTGGGTATCCTGATAATCCCGCTGCTGAATTTCCTTCAGTACCGTTTCGTACACAGCAGTCTGACCCTTGGCCAGCAGCTCATCGGTACGGCGCTTTGCCCGCACCTCGGCAGATGCAGTCAGGAAGATCTTCACATCCGCATTAGGCAGCACCACAGTGCCGATATCTCTGCCGTCCATAATCACATTGTAATTCTTGGCAACATTGCGCTGCATATCCAGCAGAGCATCCCGGACAACTGCGTGTGCGGACACCAAAGATGCCTTCTGGGAGATATCCTGGGTGCGAATATCGCCGGATACATCCATTCCGTTCATTATCATATGCTGCGCGCCGTCTTCGTCGTAACGGATTTCCACGTTCAGCTCATCGATATAACGCTCAACGCCGTCCACATCCTTGGGGCTGACGCCCAAAAGATCCAAAAAATATGCCACGGTGCGGTACAGCGCACCGGTATCTACATACTGAAAGCCCAGCTCCTTTGCCAAACGCTTTGCGATGGTGCTTTTGCCTGCACCGGCAGGACCGTCGATTGCGATTGCATAAGTCTTAGCCATAATCAAAACCTCTCTTGTCTATTTTTGTTCTCGCAGCTGCAGCAGTGCCTGCGCCTCTGTGCGCACCACTTCTTCCGGTGTCAAGCCCAGAATCGCGCCGGTTTCCTCCGGCGTTTTGGGCAGACCGCCCTCCAGGCCAAAGCGCAGTGTCAGCAGCTTTGCCGATTGCTCGTCCAAGCCGGAAAGCAGCTCCTGGATCCGCTGCCGCATTTGGAAATACGCGGTATCCTCCACCGCCTGCTCCTCCTCCGGTGCGTCCTCTTTGGGTTCCTGCTCTGCCTTGGCGCGGTGCATATTCCGCGCGGTCTGCAGCATAGCATCCACGATTTCCGTCTGCTGGAGACTCATATGCAGCTCCTGCGCGATCTCCTCCTGCGTGGGATTTCTGCCAAGCTCTGTCAGCAGCTTTTCATCCACGCTGCGGTAATCCTCCAGCGCCTGCCGCATTTTCTGTCCCACACCCTGCTGCCTTGCCTGCAGGGTGATCACATATGCCATACTTTGCCCAATATGCCAATCCCGAAATGCAGCAAAATCGCCGCCGGTATAGGCGCTTAAGTTCTGCCACAGACCCATACTGCCCTCTTGGATCAAGTCCAGAAGCAGCACGCCGTAGCCGGTATGCCGGCACGCCAGTTCGTACACGCGGCTTAAGCACAAATTCAAGATGTTCTGCTGTAGCTGCGGATCTTCACTGTTCGTCTTCAGTTCTTCGGCAAGTACATTCAAGTCGCCGCAGGCGGGAATGCCCGCGATCTCCTGCAGGTACAGCTTCAGCGGATCGGATTCTTCCAGATCCTGCAGCAGCCGACCGTTTTTGACAAGCTGCTCTTCCCTGCGCAGACGGACTGCCGCTTCGCCCACACCGGAAACCTTGGGCAAACCGGAAATATCCAGCCGGATGCCCCGGGCAACCAACTGCGCAAACGCATCTTCTACGAAGCTTTCATCCTCGCCTTCCAGCAGTGCCAGAAAGCTTTCCGCGGCGATGGTTTCCTGCAGCGTCGGCAAGGTCTGTTCCCAGAGAGAATCTTCAAAAGTAAAATCCATCATTCCAAAAATTCCTCCAGTCCCATACCGCTGCCCAATTCCTGCAGCTTTTCAATGGCCCGCTTTTCCAGCTGACGCGCCCGTTCCTTGGAGATGCCCAGCTTGTTGCCGGTCTGCTCCAGAGAGTAGCACACGCCGTCTTCCATACCAAAGCGCAGCCGCAGGATCTGCTGCTGCCGCTCATTCAGGCTGGCCATCAGCGTTTCCATGGTTTGATTCAGTTCTTCCCGCACCACCTGCTCGTAGGGTTGCTGGGCGTGAATATTCTCCAGCAGGAGGGACAATGTGCCGTCCTCATCTCCAATTTGCGCATCTAACGAGCACATTTGGGGGGATAATTGCATCAACTGCTCCACTTTGGAAGCAGAAATACCGCATTTTTGCGCAATTTGCTCCAAAGTGGGCTCCTCGCCCAACTCCTGCAGCAGCTGCACCCGTGCAGTCGTTACCTTCCGGATCTTCTGAGCCGTATGTACCGGAACGCGAATGGTGCCGTTTCCGGTCAAGCACCGGCTCACGCCCTGCCGAATCCACTTGGTGGCATAGGTGGAAAACCGAAAATCCAAGGTATAATCAAATTTTTTCGCTGCTGCAAGCAGACCGATACTGCCCTCCTGGATCAGATCCAGCATGGGCACACCACGTCCGGCATACTCCCGAGCCACCGATACCACCAGCCGCAGATTGGAATTGACCATCTTACGGATGGCCTCTTCATCCCCTGCTGCACAGCGCTGTGCCAATTCCCGCTCTTCCTGCGCAGAAAGCAGCGGATACTGGCGGATTTCGCTGAGATACTGGCGCATATCGTCCTCGGAATGTATTTGCTTGTCCAGCAGATCAACCGTCATGTCCTAAGACCTTTTCTTTCCTTAAGTTTGTTCTGGAATGCCAACAGGTCATCCTCCGACGAGACATTCTTCGCCTGATGCTCCGCCAAAATTGTGCGGACACAATCGGCAAATGCCTGCTCGCTGACCGTTTCCTGCTGACGCTGTGTAATGGCAGTGATGTGGGACATTTCCTCGCTGCTCAGGTCTTCCAGTACAGCAACGCAGACATCCATACCCTGATCGTGGCGGCTTTTCAGCTGACCGTACACCCGTCCCAGCAGCTGGGAGGAGAACATCTCCGCCGTCAAGCCCTTGGTCTGATCCAGCAATTCCGGTCTGCGCAGACTTTGGGCAATCACGCCCTCTTCTGCCATAGCGGATTTTACATTGTCATAGCGAATGGTGCGGCTCTTGGGCTGCAATGCCTTGGCAGGTGCCAAGTCGATAGCCTCCTGCTTTTTCTTCTGCTGGTACTGCCGCCGCTTCCACGCGCGACCGATTTCCAGCTTCATCGCATCGGCACTGATCTTTGCCGTCTCTGCCACTCTGCCGCCGTAGATTTCCCGCTGCACGGCACTTCCCAGTGTGCTGATCAGATCCGCGCATTCGTGGAGGAATTTGACCTTCTGGTCATCTTCCCGAAGATCGTACTTCTTGGCAATGGCATTGAGCTGATATTCCACCCGGTTGGAGGAGCCCTCCAGCAGGACCTTAAACTTATCCGCACCGAATTTTTTCAGGAATTCGTCGGGGTCTTTGGCGTCCAGCATCTGCAGCACCTTGACCTGCAAGCCTGCCTTTTCCAAAATGGGAATGGCCCGCTTGGTAGCATTCTGACCGGCGGTATCGCCGTCATAGATCAGCACCACCTGATCGGTATACTTGCTCAGCAAGGTCGCGCCGTCTTCCGTCAGCGCTGTGCCCAGAGATGCCACCGCGCAGTCAAAGCCATACTGATGCAGGGCGATGGCGTCCATATAGCCCTCCACCAGAATCAGATAGCCCAGCTTGCTCTTTTTCGCCAAATTCAGCGCAAACAGATTCTTGCGCTTATTAAAGATCAGTGTCTCGGGAGAATTCAGATATTTAGCAGCATTGTCGTCTTTTTTCATAATGCGACCGCCAAAGCCAATGACATTGCCCCGCACATCAATAATGGGGAACATCAGTCGGTCGCGGAAACGGTCGAACAGATTGCCGTTTTTCTGAGATTTGGTGACCAGACCGCTGTCGATCAGCTCCTGATCGGTGTAGCCCTTGGCACGCATCGCCTTGACCATAGAATCCCAGCTATCCGGCGCATAGCCGATGCCAAAGGTGGTCAGGGTAGATTTGGGCATACCGCGACCCAGCGCATATTCCAGCGCCGCCTTGCCCACGGGGGCATACAGCTGAGCGTGGAAGAATCGCGCCGCTTCCTTGTGCAGCGCCCACAGTCGCTCCTGCTGACGGTAGCGGCTCTGATACTGCTCATCCTCCGGAACGGTCATGCCGCACCGCTTTGCCAGGGAGCGAACCGCGTCGGGATAGCTCAAGCCCTCAACTTCCATCTGGAAATTGATAACGCCGCCGCCCTTGTGGCAGCCGAAGCAATAGTAAATTCCCTTATCCGGCGCAACGGAGAAAGACGCCGTCTTCTCGCCGTGGAAAGGACACAGACCGAACATATTTCCGCCGGAGCGCTTTAGATTCACATACTGACCCACAACGTCCTCAATGGGATTGCGGGCAACCAATTCATCAATAAATGCAGGTGGGAATGCCATAGTCTGTACCTCCTTTCCTTCCATCGTTTTATTATATCACAAATTACCGCACGTGCCAAGAGATCGGAACAAAAATCTCGGTGTATTTGTCGATTGCATACTTATCTGTCATACCGGCAATATAGTCGCACACGGTGCGCTCCATACCGTCAAAGCTGATTTGCGGATGAAAATCCTCCGGAAGCGCCTCCGGTTGGTTTACATAATATTCAAAAAGCTTTTCCAGCATTTCCTTTGCCTTGCTCTCCTGACTTTTTGCGACGGGATTGCGATAGACCCGTTCAAACATAAAGCTTCGAAGGTCCTGCAGTGCCTGCTGCACCTTGTCGGAAAGGAGAATTTCCCCGGTTTCTCTGGAGGTGCGGATCATATCGCACACCAGCGTATTGATGCGCTGGGTATGCGTGCTGCCCAAAATTTCCAGAATTTCCTGGGGCAGATCCTCATTTTTCAGGATGCCGGCACGCACCGCATCGTCAATATCGTGATTGACATAGGCGATCTGGTCGCAATGGCGGACGATCTGTCCCTCCAGTGTTTCCGGGATATAGTCGCCGGTATGTCCCAAAATGCCCATACGGGTTTCAAAGGTTAAATTCAGACCCTCTCCGTCCCGCTCTAAGTAATCCACTACCCGCAGGCTCTGCTCATTGTGCCGGAACGGCTTGCCCAGGCAGGCAGTCAGCGCCACTTCGCCGGCATGTCCAAAGGGAGTGTGTCCCAGGTCGTGTCCCATAGCGATAGCCTCTGCCAGATCTTCATTCAAACCCAAAGCACGGGTGACAGTACCGGCAATGCGGGAGACCTCAATTGTGTGGGTCATACGGGTACGGTAATGGTCTCCCTCGGGGCGCAAAAACACCTGGGTCTTGTGCATCAGACGGCGAAACGCTTTGGAATGTACGATCTTGTCAATATCCCGCTGATAGCAGGTACGTACATCCTCTTCCCGTTCCTGTTCCGGGAAGGGTCTTCCCCTGCTTTGGTCGGCAAATGCCGCCTTGGGATGCAGTCTTCTGTGTTCCAGATGTTCCAATTCTTCACGAATCGTCATTTATGCGTCCCCCTTAATTGGAAATGCCCGATATTCCTGACCGGTGATCATACCCTCGATCCCGCCTGCGGACATATCTGTCAGCCGGTCAAGAAACGGCTGTGCCTGCGCTTGAGGCATCAATATCTCCAGCTCTACCTCGGAGCCGAAATCCGTATTGCGGATCAAACCGCCGAAGGCTTCCGCCTCCAGCTTTACCCGCTCATAAAAGGTGTACGGAAACGGCACATACAGCACGCTCCAAACCCGTTTCATCGATTTGCCTGCGGCATCCACAGCGATCTTCGCGCCTTTGGTATAGGCACGCACCAAACCGCCTGCGCCCAGCAAAATGCCGCCGAAATATCGGGTTACAACGCAAACAACGTTGAACAGTCCTTCCCGCTGCAGCACCTGCAGCATCGGCATTCCCGCCGTACCTCCGGGCTCGCCGTCATCAGAGAATCGGACTGCGCCGTCGCGGATGATATACGCCCAGCAGTTGTGGGTAGCATCGTAGTGCTGCTTTTTCATTGCCTGGATCTTTTCCAGCGCTTCTTCCTCGGTTTCTACCGGCCAAACCCTGCCGATAAAGCGTGATTTCTTTTCGATAAATACATCTTCACCGAACTGGGTCGGAACCAGATATTCCTCCAAGGTTTTCAGCACTCCTTTACAATAAAATCTCTTACTTTTCCGTATAGGATCGGGTCGACAATGGTCTCCACCTCGATCCCCTCTGCGGTATATTCTACATTCAGCACCTGTGCGCCGCTGTGGAGCGTCTCCACCATACCGCCCATAGAATAAGGCAAGCGCACGATGATATGATGGCGGCTGTGTCCCAATGCCCGTTCAATGGCTTTGAGCAGTTCCTCCATACCCTCGCCGGTGGCAGCGGAAATCCGCACCACATCCTCACCGATGGGAATGTCCGTCTTTTCCACCAGGTCTGCCTTGTTGTAGCACTGCAAGACAGGCGTGCCCGGGGCTGCCAGCTGGGAAATCAGCTTGTCCACCACATCGATATGCTCCTGCCGGTTTTCATCGGCAGAATCGATGATGTGCAGCAGAAGATCTGCGTATTCCAGCTCTTCCAACGTAGCACGGAAGGCATCCACCAGATGGTGGGGCAGCTTGGCAATAAATCCAACGGTGTCCGTCAGGATCACATTCAAATTGTCGGAAACCTCCAGCTGTCTGGAGGTGGTATCCAGGGTGTCAAACAGCCGGTTGTTGGCGGGGATGCCAGCGCCGGTGAGCTTGTTCAGCAACGTGGATTTTCCCGCGTTGGTGTAGCCGACGATGGCCACCACCGGCACGGAATTTTTCATTCTGCGTTCTCTTTGCACGCCCCGAACCTGCCGCACCTGCTCCAGCTCCTGCTGCAGTCTGGCGATCCGCTCACGGATATGCCGGCGGTCGCTTTCCAGCTTGGTTTCACCGGGACCGCGGGTGCCGATACCGCCACCCTGCCGGGAAAGGCTCTTGCCCATACCGGACAGTCTGGGCAGCAGATATTTGTACTGCGCCAGTTCCACCTGCAGGCGACCTTCATGGGTCTTCGCCCGCTGTGCGAAAATGTCCAAAATCAGTGCGCTGCGATCCAGCACCGTAACGCCAACGATCTCCTCCAGCGCACGGATATTGCCGGCAGACAGCTCATTATCAAAAACCACCATCGTAGATTCGGTAGCCTCCACCAGCATTTTCACTTCCAACGCCTTGCCCTCGCCGATAAAGCTGTGGGGGTCAGGAGCGTGGCGATTCTGCAAGATCTTTCCGGTACAAAAACCGCCGGCTGTTTCCAAAAGAGCTTCCAGCTCGTCCAGAGTCTCATCCGTGGCGATCTGATCACGGCTGAAGCAGTCCGCATTTAAGCCCACCAGCACAGCGCGTTCGTGTACTTTTTCAAAGGTTGATTCCATAATTCCTCCGCTTCGCAAATATAGTTACAGTATACCACAAAAAACGCACTGCGGAAGCAAAATAATACAAAAAAGT
>JAZNNE010000015.1:0-13337 GCA_045580125.1 Faecousia sp.
CCTGGGCTACGAAGGCCGCTGCGCTTTCCCCTCCAATTTCGATGCTGACTACTGCTACAGCCTGGGCTACAATGCCTTTATGCTGATCCAGTACGGCTACACCGGCTACCTGAGCAAGGTTTCCAACCTGAAGGCTCCTGCAGAGGAGTGGGTCGCCGGCGGTATGCCCATCACCAAGATGATGAACATCGAGCGCCGCCACGGTGCAGACAAGCCCGTTATCCGCAAGGCTCTGGTGGAGCTGGATGGCAAGCCGTTTAAGTTCTTTGAGAGCGTCCGTGAGACTTGGGCAACGGAAACCTGCTATGTCTACCCCGGTGCCATCCAGTACTTCGGACCTACCGAGGTCTGCGACCGCACCACCATCACTTTGGCTTTGGAGCAGAGCAAGTAATTGAAAATCTTCAGAGGGCAATCAAACGATTGCCCTCTGATTTTATACCTTTTCCCGGGGGGAGGGTATAGCGGACGAGCGATGCTCGCCCCTACAAAAGCCTCCCTTGTGTAAAGGGAGGTGGCGAAAATCTTTGATTTTCGACGGAGGGATTGTGCAAGATCAAGTTATCTGTTGCAATTATGGAAATGCTGTGATAAAATATTTATGCGACACAACTCTATATGTTTGACACGACAAGGAAGTGTGCATTTTTACTTTGGTAAAAATGCATGCTCGTTTCAGCATACTTTCTTGTGTGTCTGGAGTTGTGTCGCAGCAATCGGAGCCTCTGCATTTTTCGGGTGCATGACTTCGGTTGTGCACCTTTTTTATTTGGAGGAGATAGATATGAAAAAGATTTTTGCACTACTTCTTGTGCCAGCAATGTTGTTTACCCTTGCCGCTTGTGACAATAGTAGCCAAACTACCGACCCTAGTACGGAACCTAGCCAAACCACCACTGAAGCGACGGGCAGCACCACTGACAACACAGAGGAGACGACTGGAGTAACACAGGCTCCCACGGATAAGCCAACCGACGAGCCAACCACTGCTCCTACTGAGGAAACAACAGCGCCACCCACGCAGAAACCTACCGAAACACCGACGACACAGCCCACCGTATGCAACCACAGCTGGAAAGCTGCTTCTTGCACTGCACCCAAGACCTGCAAGACCTGCGGAGCAAGGGAAGGCAGCGCAGCTGGCCACAGCTGGAAAACTGCTACTTGCACTGCACCCAAAACCTGCAAGACCTGTGGAGCAACGGAAGGCAGCGCAGCTGGCCACAGCTGGAAAGCTGCTACCTGCACTGCACCCAAGACCTGCAAGACCTGCGGAGCAACCGAAGGTAGCGCAGTTGGACATAGTTGGAAGAATGCCACCTGTACTGCACCCAAGACCTGCAAGACCTGCGGTGTTACCGAGGGAACTGTTTCCCATGACATGTATCAGCATAAGTGCCGCGTTTGCGGATATGAAGATGAGCTCTTAGGCAGTTTTGATGTTTCTGGCGAGGGTAGTTCTGTTTACGCCTACGTATATAAAACAGCGGTCGATAATGAATATGCACTTGCTTTCTATGGAAATGGCGAAACCAGAGACTTTGGAACATCAGGAGGACCGTATTATCCTCTTTATGAGAAAATAAAGCATGTTGAGTTTGGAGAAGGCATCACACGGATTGGTGATTACACGCTGTTTTCTTGGGGTGGATGGACAATAAAAAGCTTAAAGCTCCCAAGCACACTAATTGAAATAGGTGAATGCGCTTTCGAAAGTGTAGCTTTTGGAGATGTTGAGGGTGGACTGCAACTGCCTAATTCGCTTGTTCGTATTTGTGACGAAGCCTTTGAAAATGCAAATATTGGCAAACTAATTATTCCGGATAGTGTTAAATATATTGGCGAAAGAGCGTTTATAGGTGCATATATAAGGCATATTAAATTTGGCTCCGGAATTCAGCAAATCGGAGAGGCTGCCTTTAGCGAACAGCACAAGAATGCAATACTTGATTCTCTGGAAAAGAAAATATATAAGAATGGTTATTACGTAGGCGATGAAAATAATCCATATTATATGCTAGTTGGTGTTTCAAGCAGCGAAATTTCTTCGCTTGAAATCCATCCGAATACGGTTATTATCTATGATTATGCCTGCTGCGATTGTATTTTTTTAAAATCTGTTGTAATTCCCAATAAGGTCAAAATTGTTGGCGATGATGCATTCGCTGGCTGTTTGAATCTGAAAACAGTAACACTTGGAACAGCAGTCGAATACTTGAAAGAACATGCATTTTATGAATGCAATAACCTTAAAACAATCAACATAGGCAACAATCTGAAATTTATTGGAAGGTGTACTTTCCTTTGCTGCTCGTCTCTTGATGAAATTTGTTATAGCGGCACCTATTTAGAGTGGAGTTCTATAGATTTCGAAGAAGATTGGAATTTATTTGGTGCTGCCGTTTCTAAGGTAGAAGAACGAAATGTAACGCTAAAATGCTCCGACAAGGATCACAATTTAGTATTTGTCAGCACCACAGATCCTTAATAGCGCTTTTTGTTTGATACTTATGCGCAATTATGGTGAGTATTAGAAAATGATGTAAACCCAGCCGCCTTGTATAAGGCGGCTGGTTTTTGCGGGCGGATGTGGGCATCGACCCCTACGAGCAGGCCTTTTGGAGATCGAGTGTAGGGGACGGGTTACCCGTCCCAAGCCTTCTCCCGGGGAGAAGGTGGCACGGCATAAGCCGTGCCGGATGTGGAATGCGGGCAGAAATCTTAAACTAAGCAAGACTGAAAGACCTATACCACATCTAAGTGCACGCCGTTCCACACCCGTCTTTTGCTTCGCAAAATCCACCCTCTCCCCGGGAGAGGGTATAAGATTCCTACTTGTAAAACCGGGGAAAATGTGGTAAACTGAATTGAATTCGTAAAAGCGAAGGAGAAAAATGATGAAAAGAGCTTTGCGCGGTTGCAAAATTCCATAGCTGAGTAGGGTAGTCCGTTTGCAAAAAATACTACTAACCCTTATGGAGGAATGTTATGTCAACCTTAATTGAAGAAATCAGCCGGCGCAGAACCTTTGCGATCATTTCCCACCCCGACGCCGGTAAAACCACATTAACTGAAAAATTCCTGCTTTACGGCGGCGCAATCGCCCAGGCAGGCGTGGTCAAGGGCAAGAAAAATGCCCGCGCAGCCACCTCCGACTGGATGGAGATCGAAAAGCAGCGCGGTATTTCCGTCACCTCGTCTGTTATGCAGTTCCAGTACGGCGGCTTCTGCATTAACATCTTGGACACCCCCGGTCACCAGGACTTTTCTGAGGATACCTACCGTACCTTGATGGCAGCGGACTCCGCGGTGATGGTCATCGACGGCGCAAAGGGTGTCGAGCCCCAGACCCGCAAGCTGTTTAAGGTCTGCGCTATGCGCCATATCCCCATCTTCACCTTTATCAACAAGATGGACCGGGAAACCAAGGATCCCTTCGATCTGCTGGACGAAGTAGAGCGGGAGCTGGGCATCGAGACCTATGCTATGAACTGGCCCATCGGCTCCGGCAAGGACTTTCAGGGCGTTTACGACCGGGAGAAAGCGGAGCTGATCTTCTTCTCCGGCGTGTCCGGCAAGAATCGCGCCGATAAGCTGTCTGTCGACCTTTACGATCCGCAGGTGGCCGAGCTTCTGGACAGCGAAGCCAAGCATCAGCAGCTGATCGACGATGTGGAACTGCTGTCTGCCGGTCGGGAGATGGATATGGAGGCTGTCCGCAAGGGTGAGCTTTCTCCCGTGTTCTTCGGCTCTGCGCTGCCCAATTTTGGCATTGAGCCGTTCCTGGAGGCGTTCCTGAAGCTGACACCCCCGCCGCTGAGCCGCACCGCAGATTGCGGCGAAATCGACACTTTCAGCCCTGATTTTTCCGCATTTGTGTTCAAAATTCAGGCGAATATGAACAAAGCCCACCGCGACCGCCTGGCATTTATGCGCATTTGCTCCGGTAAATTCCAGCGGGATACCGAATACTATCACGTGCAGGGCGGACGCAAAATGCGTCTTTCCCAGCCCCAGCAGCTGATGGCAGCGGAGCGTGAGATCGTGGACGAAGCCTATGCCGGCGACGTGATCGGCGTGTTCGACCCCGGCATTTTCTCCATCGGTGATACCATCACTGTACCGGGCAAGAAATTCTCCTATTCCGGCATTCCCACCTTTGCGCCTGAGCATTTCAGCCGCGTCAGCGCAAAGGACTCTATGAAGCGCAAGCAGTTCGTCAAGGGTACAGAGCAGATCGCCCAGGAAGGTGCGATCCAGATCTTCAAAGTGCCCAATTCCGGTATGGAGGAGGTCATCGTGGGCGTCGTGGGTACGCTGCAGTTCGACGTATTCCAGTACCGAATGAAGAATGAGTACGGCGTGGATCTGCGGATGGAGGGCTTGCCCTATGAGGAGATCCGCTTGATCGAGAGCTACACCGGCGATGTTTCCGACCTGAATTTAGGCTCGGATGCAGAGCTGTTGGAAGATTACCGCGGACGCAGTTTGCTGGTATTCAGTAGCTACTGGGCGATTGATTTTACCTGCCGCCGCAACCCCGGCCTGGTGCTGAAAGAGATCGTTGTCGAAGAAGGTTAAAAGAAAGGCTCCCCTCTGACGAGGGGAGCCTTTTCTAATTTTTACAGATTCTTTTCTCTGCCTTGGCAGGTGAAGAGGATGACCTGCTTGCCTTCGGCGGTTTCGCGAAGGATCTCCAGTGCTTTGCTAAGTCGTTTGTCGTCGAAGCGCACCAGCGCATCATCCAGCACCAGCGGTGCTTCGGGGGTCAATTCCTCGGCAACCGACAGCCGCAGTGCCAGATACAGCTGATCCACCGTGCCGTCACTGCGCCACTGGGAAGAACGCATGGTGTCCTCGTCCTCGGCAGAGGCGTTCAGGCTCAGATCCTCACTGAGGGCAATGCGCTGATAGCGACCGTCTGTCAGCTTGCCAAACAGCTCCTGCGCCCGCTTGGAAATGCGGGGTGCAAAGCGGCGCTGCAGGCTTGTGGTAGCTTCTCGCAGAGCGTCCTGCGCCATTTCCAGGGCGTAATATGTATCTTCCAGACGGGCAATGCGGCGGTTCAAGGTGTCCAGCCGCGCTTTCAGCAGGGATTCTTGACCAAGAGTTTCTTGCTGACCCAGGTACTGACCCAACTGCAGGTGCAATTGCCGCTGTGTGAAGCGGGCTTCTGCCAGCTTGCGCTCCGTTTCTTCGGCAGAATCTGTCAGATCATCGGGCTTCGTGGGCTTGACCGCCGGCTGCGCAGAGGCTTGCAATGCATCCAAAATGGTCTTGGCGGTTTGTGCTTCGCGGCGGGCATTGTCCAGCGCGTCCCACGCGGCGAGGATCTCCTTGCAGCCTTGCAGACAGTCCTTCAAGCTTTGACCATTGGTAATTTCCGCGATCTGTGTATCCAAAGCGGCGCGTCGGGCTTCAAAGGATGCGTTATCCGCATTCCAATGCGCGATTGCCTGCTGATAGGCAGCCTGCTCAGCGGCGTATTTTTGTGCATCGCTGACCCAAGCTTCAGGGATAAGACCGGGATGACGCGCCTGCAGCGCGGCCAGCCCGGAATGCAGCTTTTTGCGGCATAGAACAGCAGTGATTATCGCGGTGATGACGAAGCTGACAGCAGCTGCGATGCCTGCGATCAACACAGCGGGCTGGGTAAGAATGTTGGAAAGAATGTATCCTCCAACACTGCAGATAATCGCCGCAACGATCAGAAAAACGGTACTGATCTTGCCGGCTTTCTTTGCTTTTAGGGTGTTTCTTTTCGCAAGGTCGTTTTCAGCAGCAGCTACAACATCGACAATGCCGGCATAATGGGGAAGCTCGGCAGGCTTTGCAGGCTTCTGGGGCAAGGCAGCGGCTTCAGTCTGCAGATCGACCCACTGCTCCTGCAGGAATTGCGCCTTGGTTGCGATGGTTTCTGTCTCAGCCTTGGCAGGCAAGCTTGCACAAGCGGCTTCCTTTTCAGCAAGAATTTTCTGCGCCTGCGTTTGCTCTGCAAGGGCGGCTTCTGCGCGAGTGGCATTTTCCAAGCTGGCGGCATATTTCAGCGCAGCAGCGTGATTCTCCAGATCTGCGATACAATCTTCCAACTCTTTTTGCTGCAATCTGGTATCTTCTGCTTTTTTCTGAAGATCATACAGATCGTCCAGCTGCGCACGCAGCTGATCCCGCTCATTTTCCGCCTGAGGCAGAAGACCGGTCTTGTTGAAGCGGCACTTGTTTTTTAAGTCCTTCAGGGTCTGCGCCAATTTGTCGCCGGCACCGCTTTCGTCACCGGTGGTGACCAGATTGTTCAGTCTGCGCCGCAGGGCGTCATCCTGCGTCACCGGCAGATCCGACAGCTTCAAAAATCCGGAACGGACAAATACGCTGCGCTCCACGCCCAGCAGCATCTGACCGCAGTTTGCGCCGGTCAGCTCCGCAACATCCAGACCGGTTTCGGTCTCATATGCCCGAAAATCGCCGAAAATCAGACGACCGGTGGTTTTGCGCTCAATGGTGATGTCCTTGCCGTTCCAGTTCAGCTCGATGCGGCCTGCCATAGGCGCACCGGACCAAGGAGCATAGCGATCCTTGTCCGCAAGAACATTGCGGGTGGTACGGGCACTGGTGTCGATGCCGTAGAGCATACTCACCAAAAATGCGCACCAAGTAGACTTGCCCCATTCGTTGGGAGCTTCGATGATATTCAGACCCGGCTCAAGGGTCAGAGTCTGGTGCTCCAGCTTGCCGAAGGTGGCAGTCATAGAATAAATTCTCACGGCAGCTTCACCTCCTGACCGTCCAGGATCTGGCGGGAGATCCGCGCTGCCAATTTGGCGCGGTTGCTCAGAACTGCACTTTCAGACTGTGTCTTGTCGTGCAGCAGTCCGAAGTACATACCCTCCAGCGTATCTGCACCCAAATCGCTCCACAGATCCATTTCGGGACGTGTCTCGTCACGCAGGAGCAAATTGGGAATGTGGGGGAATTGGGCGGAAATGTCGTCTAAATCGACACCGGCGCTGTAACCGGTGAGGGTGATGCGGTAAAAGTCACTGCTGTCAATGCTGGGAAGCAGAGAAGCCACAGCGGCGACGGCATCGTCACCGGCTTCTACCTCTTCGTCGTAGAATCGGGGGGTGTCCAGCGGGATAAAACTGGTGGTGACCGCATCGTCCAAGACGGTCAGCAGCACACCCTTCGCACCCAGCTCATCATAGCCGTGACCCATGGGGCAGCCGGGCCAGGCGCACAGCGTGTCGCCGGCGCGGAAGCCGCCGTGCTTGTGAATATGACCCATCGCCAGATAGTCAAGTCCGGATTCCAGCACCTGCGCTTTGGTAACGGGGCAGTAGGGGGAGGATGCCACCGCGGCATCGCCGTGGAGCACACCGATGGCCCAGCGGGTCTGGGTTTCCGCGCGGAAATGCTTTAATAGAGCAGGGCAGTCCATAGCGGTGTAGCCCGCGCCGTAAACGGTGCAGTCTAAATCCGGCAGGTCGAAGCTTTCGATCTCCGGTTTCGTAAAAATGTGGACATTACTGGGCCATTGCTCCGTCAAATAGGGAGAATCGCCGCCGCAGAAATCGTGGTTGCCGGGGGTGATGACCACCGGAATCTGCACGCTTTCCAGTGCAGTGCGCAGGGCGGTCAAGCTTTCCCTTGTGTACGGACCGTCAAAAAGATCACCTGCTAAGATCAGAAGATCACAGCTTTCTGCCTTACAGAGCTTGGCGATCTTCTCGGGAATTTTGCGCAGCTCTTTGCGCAGACGCGCCGTTTCTTCCTCGCTGTGACCGGTCATAGGCGCATCCAGATGCCAGTCAGCGCTGTGCAGTATTTTCATCATACAGATCCACCCTTTCTGCCGTGCGGCAAAGTCCTGAGTCGGAATCGACAGTAAAGAGCACGGCCTCCAGCTTGGTCGGACCGTTTGCCCATTGGTAACGCTGTGTCAGATCGCCGCGGAATTTGGCGATGGAGAGGTCGGGGCGAATGCCCAAAACAGAGTGCTGCGGACCGGTCATACCCAGATCGGTCACATAGCCGGTGCCGCTGGGCAGCACCTGCGCGTCAGCGGTGGGAACGTGGGTGTGGGTGCCCCATACGGCGCTGACCCGTCCATCCAGCATATAGCCCATTGCCAGTTTTTCCGAGGTGGCTTCTGCGTGAAATTCCACCAAAGTGATTTTGGCAGAAACCTCTTTCAGGATCTTCTCCACCATCAGGAAGGGATTGTCCGGACCGTAGTCCATATTACACCGACCGATCAGGTCGATCACCGCGACAGGACCGATCTTGCTGTCGTAGATGCCCCAGCCCTGACCCGGTGTCTGAGGTGCAAGGTTAGCAGGGCGCAGAACACGGGAGGTATCCTCCAGATAGGGGATCAGCTCCCGCTTGCCGAAGGTGTGGTTGCCCATGGTGATCACGTCCGCGCCGGCATCGAAAATTTCCTCTGCCTGCTCCGGCGTCATACCCACAACGGCGGCATTTTCCCCGTTTACCACCACAAAATCCGCATTTACTTTTCGCTTCAGGTAGCGAAGGCTGCGGCGGATCCGATCCATACCGGGATTGCCCACAACATCGCCAACCGCTAAAATTTTATAATCCACGGAGTTTCCCTCCTTTTCTTATTTATTTAAGTATATACGAAAATTTGTGCCGATGCAAGCAATGCATATAAATTTCAGAGGGAAAAGCGGGGCGTCCCTAGGAAAATGCCACAGTTTTTTGATATTTTGCATAAAAATACAAGTTTCCTCTTGTAAATTCTGCTGATTTGACGTATACTTTAGCTATATTTTCTAAGTTAGGAGGAAATGATCATGGAATTGATCTCTGTACGCGAATTGTACAAGAACACCGCAGCCTACGCAGGCAAGGAAATCACTTTGGGCGGTTGGGTACGAAATCGCCGCCCCAGCAAGCAGTTTGGCTTTATTATGCTGTCCGACGGCACGTATTTTAACCCCGTGCAGGTGGTTTATAATGATACCATTGAGAATTTCCAGGAGATCTCCAAGATCAATATCGGTGCCGCGCTGATCATCGAGGGCACTGTGGAGCTGACTCCCAACGGTCAGCAGCCCTTTGAAATTCAGGCAAAGACCGTGACTGTCGAGGGCGCATCCACCGGCGATTACCCCCTGCAGCCCAAGCGGCATACTATGGAATTTTTGCGCACCATTACCCATCTGCGTCCCCGCACCAACACCTTCCAGGCGGTGTTCCGCGTCCGCAGCCTGGCGGCAATGGCCATTCACCAGTTCTTCCAGGACCGGGACTTTGTGTATGTGCACACACCCCTGATCACCGGCTCTGACTGTGAGGGCGCAGGCGAAATGTTCCAGGTCACCACCTTGGATCTGAACAACGTTCCCAAGACCGAGGATGGCAAGATCGACTTTTCTCAGGATTTCTACGGCAAGCCCACCAATCTGACGGTTTCCGGTCAGCTCAACGGCGAGACCTTCGCTATGGCTTTCCGCAACATTTACACCTTTGGTCCTACCTTCCGCGCCGAAAACTCCAACACCACCCGTCACGCGGCGGAGTTCTGGATGATCGAGCCGGAGATCGCCTTTGCAGATCTGCAGGACGATATGGCTTTGGCAGAGGATATGATCAAGTACATCATTTCCTACGTTCTGGAGCACGCACCTGAGGAAATGAATTTCTTCAACTCCTTCATCGACAAGGGCCTGCTGGAGCGTCTGAATCACGTTGTCAATTCCGATTTCGGTCGTGTCACCTATACCGAGGCCATCGAGATCCTGGAGAAAAACAACGACAAGTTTGACTACCCCGTCCATTGGGGCAGCGATCTGCAGACCGAGCACGAGCGTTACCTGACCGAGGAGGTCTTCAAGCGCCCCGTCTTTGTTACCGATTACCCCAAGGATATCAAGGCGTTCTATATGAAGCTGAATCCCGACGGCAAGACCGTTGCGGCGATGGACTGCCTGGTGCCCGGCATTGGCGAGATCATCGGCGGCAGCCAGCGTGAGGATAACTATGATATCCTCAAGAGCCGCATCGAGGAGCTGGGTATGAATCCCGAGGACTACGGCTTCTATATGGACCTGCGCAAGTACGGCTCTGCCCGTCACGCAGGCTTTGGCCTGGGCTTCGAGCGTTGTGTGATGTACCTGACCGGTATGGCAAACATTCGCGACGTGCTGCCTTTCCCCAGAACCGTAGGCAACTGCGAACTGTAAAAAATGCCCCCTCATCAGAGGGGGCATTTACATTTTAAGCCCCCTTTGTGCAAAGGGGCTGGATTTTTGCAAAGCAAATACTGGGGGGAGTTTACCCCTCTCCCGGGGAAAGGGTGGCGCGGCGTAAGCCGTGCCGGGAGTGGGACGGCGTGCGGTGAAAGGAGGCAGAGGCCTTCGAATTGTGCTTCCATTTATGATTCCTGCCCGCATTCCACTTCCGACCTCGCTGAAGCTCGGTCACCTTCTCCCCGGGAGAAGGTATGGCGACCCTTGCGGTCGCTCGCAATTCCTCTCTTGACTTGCCCTTACACAAGGGAGCATTTTTGCTGATTTTTTGTATAGGGACACCGACTGAACTTTACGGAATTTGACTTTTGCACGCAATGCGTATATGATAATAAAAAAGCTTTAGGAGGGCGCATTATGAAACAGTTTGCAATGTTTCTGTTAACGGCATTTTTGATGATTTCTCTAGTGGCTTGCGGAAATGGGGCTGATGCTATGCAGACATTGCCTACTGAAGGCACGAGCGAACCCACTGCTCCCACGCAGACAGCTACCGAAAATGCGGTTACGGAGCCTTCTGAAGGCACAAGTGAACCGGCTGCTCCCACGCAGGCACCTGCAGAAGATGCGGTTACGGAGCCTTCTGAGAATGTAACGGCAGATCCAACAAATCCCACAGAAAGCACCGTTCACCAACACGATTTTTCTATTGAGCAGAAAACGGTTCCCGCCACCTGCACTTCTAAGGGATATACAATCTATGAATGCGAATGTGGAGAAACGCGCAACGGCAACGAAACCGCCATCGCGCCTCACGACTATGTCAAGACGGTTATTCCGCCCACAGAAGAAAGCTGGGGCTATACGATCTACACCTGCTATCTTTGCCAGCACACCTATGAGGATAACCGTGTAGAACCTTTACAGCCCGACGAGAAGCCGCATACCCATAGCTATACGCAGGAGCTGGTTTCGGCAAATTGCACTTCCGGCGGTTACATTTTGAATGTGTGTGCTTGCGGCGACGAATACCGAAGCGATGAAACCGGCGAACTTGGACATAATTACACATTGTTCACCGCTGTAGATCCCACTTGTGAAAAGATCGGATTGAAGACCTATTGCTGCACAAGATGTACCAGCCATTATACGGAAACAATAAAGCGAACAGACCACAAAAACACCAAAACGGAAAATGTTGCGGCTACCTGCACTGCTTGCGGAAAAACAAAAACGATTTGTAACGACTGCGGAAAGCTGCTGGAGATCGTTGATAATGCAAATGCACCTGCCTTGAACCATGATTGGGAATTAAAATCGGACACGGCAACCTGTACCGCAGACGGCAAGAAAAACTATACGTGCACGAGATGTTTCGAAACAAAGAGCGAAACCTCCCAGGCCACCGGTCACGGCAAGACGCATACAGAAGAGAAAGCTTCCAGCTGTAACAGCAACGGTTACATAAAGGTAATCTGCGACACGTGCAATGGTGTTGTTTCTGAAAAAACGCTGCCCAAAAGCGCGCATACCTGGCACGAAACAAACGCCGCAGAGGGTGCGTTGGCTTACCGGGAAAAGTATGGTGATGATTCCTATTGCGAGTATGAAAATCACGATGATTTCCTTTTGAAGCAATGCTCCTTATGTTTGGATATCGACGAAGAATCCATTCGCTACGCATATAGCCAACAGCAAATTGCAGAAAAAATGCTGGCGCTTATCAATGCGGAAAGAAAGAAATTGGGCTATGAATACTTAGAGCTCAAAATTGAAGAGCCGCTGTCGGAATTCGCAGATGTCAGAGCAAAAGAAATTTCCACTAAGTTTGACCACTCCGGCTCCGGTGTCGGCGGCGCGTCGGAAAACATTGCAAAAAGCACGCAGGTATCTGGCAATACAGTTGCGTATTTCTTCAATCAGTTCCTGACATCTACTCAGGGTTACAAGGAAAATATGCTGGCAAAGGATGCCAGATATTTTGGTTGCGACATCTATTGGGACGGCACGTCACTCAATTGCGTGCAGCTGTTTTGGGCGGAAGGCCAGCGGTGGTCGTGGAATTACGAAAAATTGGTCAATGACGAATTTGACTTTGTTCCCGTAACGCGATTCCTGGTCGCATCCGATACCCATGTCGTCTCCTCCGGGGATAAAAAGTGCACACGCATTGCGAAAATGTTCGAGGAGGTCTATGCGCTGAGCGCGGCGGACGAACATTACAAAAAGCTTGACGCCGCTATTTTTGCCGGAGATCTGACGAACCAAGGCACAAAAGCGCAATTCGAGGCTTTTGCAGAGTCCACGGGAAACGCTTTGCAGGGCGACACTCAACGGCTTGCCGTTGTTGCAAAAAGCCATGACTGCAGCAGTATGGGCGCCAATACGATTGCATATGTTTCGGAGCTTTTGGGACAACCCTGTGATTTCCACGTAGTTATCAACGGATACCATTTGATCGGCATCTCTGCTTCCAATACCAGCGCACATTATACCAGCGCACAAGTTGCATGGCTGGATGCGCAGCTTCTGGAAGCGACGCAGGATGCGCCGGAGCAGCCGGTATTTGTTTTCCAGCACGAGCATATTTCCGATACTGTCTTCGGCAGTTATGCACAAGACGGTTGGGGCATGGATACATTCAGCGCAGTGCTGGAAAAATATCCGCAGGCAATTGATTTCTCCGGCCACTCTCACTATCCGGCAAATGACCCCCGCAGCATCTGGCAGGGCACTTACACTGCCATCGGCACCGGCGGTATGTATTATGCAGAATTCACCGTAGATGATGAAAACTGCATTCATCCTGACGGGTATGATACGGTTGCGCAGGCATTGATCGTTGAAATCGATGCCGAAAACCGCGTGCTTGTCAAGGTGCTGGATGTTACTGCAAACAGAATTCTTTGTTACTATCTGATCGACAATGTTACTTCTACGAACAAGGAAACCTATTCTCACGAGGCAAGAGAAGATGCAGTCGAAGCACCGACGTTTGCCGATGATGCGGAGTTGACGGTGGAAAAATCCGGAACGACCACCGAAATCACTGTGCCCCAGGCAAGTGTTGCTGAGAACAGCGGCAACGAAGTGTACCTATATCGCCTGACAGTTACCGATGCAAAC
>JAZNNE010000016.1:0-5082 GCA_045580125.1 Faecousia sp.
CAGATTGCAAACGCTGGCAAGTAATTCTGAATAAATGAAACTCCCCGACCCATCGGTCGGGGAGTTTTTTCTTGGCTCTCCCTCTGGGAGAGCTGTCGCACGAACAGTGCGACTGAGAGGGCAACAACAAAACCCTCTCCGTCAAAAATCAGAGATTTTTGCCACCTCTCCCAAAGGGAGAGGCAAGAAGGGGACGGCAATGCCGTCCCCTTAATGGTTTAGATTTTCAGCTCTACGCCGCCTTGGGGACGGATGGACAGCACATAGCAGGAGCCTTCACCCAGCACATCCTCGATTTCCTTGCGGAAGGAATCCAGAATGGACAGAGGAACGAATGCCTGCACCGTACCGGCGAAACCGCCGCCGTGGACGCGGTATGCGCCCTGTCCACCCAGTGCGTGGCGGCACAGCGCCAGCGCCACAGCCACCTCCTGATGTAGCGTGCTGCCGGTGGGAATCACGTTCTGCAGGTACATATGGGAGGACTGACCGCTTTCCGTCACCAGCTTCAGGAAGGTGTCGAAATCGTTATTCTCCAGCGCTGCAACCTGCCGCGTGACACGGGCGTTGTCTTCGAAGACGTGGATGGCGCGCATCACAGCCCGATCGCCGCATTTTGCCCGGACATTAGGGAGATTGTCATAGAATTCTGTTTCGTCTACCTCGGTCAGCACTTCCTTGCCAAAGCAGCCACAGACGGACTTCAGCTCACCGGTAATAGAGGAGAATTCGTCAGTCAGGTCGGCGTGGTCAGCACCGCTGTCGATGATGCACAGGGCATAGCCCACAGCAGAAAAATCAAAATCCACCTTGCGGATCTGGGGGTTGCCCTTTTCCTTGAAATCAATGGTGACCAGATTGCCCACAGCAGAGGCGGTCTGATCCATCAGTCCGCAGGGCTTTTTGAAGAATACGTTCTCCGCGTACTGACCGATGGCGGCAACCTCCGGTGCAGAAGCCTTGGCATCGAAGAACATCAGGTTGATAACAGTGCCGATGAGCACTTCAAAGGCGGCAGAGGAGCTCAGTCCGGAGCCGGACAAAACTGTGGAGGTTATGTAGGCATCAAAGCCCTCTACCTTGCAGCCCAATTCGGTGAATTTTGCGGCGACGCCGCGGATCAGTGCGGGGGTGGTGTTGATCTCGGCTTCCACCGGGGTCAGCTGATCCAAAGCCACTTCACACAGCGGGTAGCCCTGAGACTGGACGCGGATCACATTGCTGCCGTTTAAGCGGACAGCGGCCTTAGTGTCCAGATTGACAGCGGCAGCCAGCACGCGACCGCGCTGATGGTCGGTATGATTTCCGCCGATTTCTGTCCGACCCGGCGCGGAGAAGTAGCGCTCCGGCGTGCCGCCGAAGGCGGCTGCAAAGCCGGCGTCCAAAATTTTGCGCTCACTGGCTTGCAAAACGAGATCTGCCATAGAAAATTCCTCCCTTTGGAGATTTTTCTATATTATACACCGCTTTGCGGAAAAGGGAAAGCTTTTTTTGAAAAATCTCCATTTACGGGAAAACAAAGGCAAGCCTCCCCAGTCAGAAATCAAAGATTTCTGACAGCCCCCTCACAGAGGGGGCCTTTAGACGGAGAAGCTGTTATAAAATATCCTTGCCGGCGAAGAATTTCTTCAGCGGCACGAACAGCACGCCTGCCACGGCCAGAGCCAGCAGCATACACGGCAGCATATAGGCACCGTTGTAGACCAGAGAATACAGCTGTGCGCCGTCAAACACGCCGATGCCGGGGATCTCGGTGGGTTCATAAATGCGGTAAACAGTTACACCGCTGATGTAATGGACGATGAATCGACCGATGCAGCCGACGGCGATGCCGGGGAAAATGCCCCAACTCTTGCCCTTAAACAGACCTGCCAGACCCAAAGGAGTAAAGGCTACCAGATAGTCCAGCAGCATAGACTGCCAACCCCAGGCGTATGCACCGTCAAAGAGCAGCTGGGTGATACCGAACACCAGACCGGCCAGCAGACCCTTAGGAAGACCCCAACGGACTGCGTACAGGCAGATGGGGAACATGGCAAAGGTGATAGAGCCGCCGTTGGGCAGATGGGGGAACAGCTTGATCAAGCTGAGGATGAAGGCCAGGGCCACCATAATGGCGCCTTCGCACAGCGCGCGGATGTTTTTGTGGGTTTTACTCATAGGAAATTCCTCCAAAAATAAAAGTATCGCATTGCAACCCGTCTAGGTGCAATGCGATACCGGAACATCCCATTTGTGCATCTTTTCCTACGACGGTACTGACCGTATCAGGTTCACGGGTCTGGGCGACATAGCCCACTCTCAGCCGGATGCATCCGGCTCCCCGAAGACTTAGGTTTTCTTGCGATCTAAAAACAGTATAGCGAAATTTGGCGAAATGTCAAGCCATTTCCAGCGTCAGCTGCCTGCCGCCGAGAATGTGGAAGTGCAGATGGTTAACGGTCTGACCTGCATCTGCGCCGCAGTTGGATACCACCCGGTAGCCGCCGGTCAAGCCCTCCTGTGCGGCAATGGCGGGGATCACCTCAAAAATATGGGCGACGACGTGGCTGTTGTCGGCGGTAATGCCGTCAACACTGGGAATATGGGTCTTGGGGATCACCAGAATATGGGTCGGTGCCATAGGGGCAATATCCCGAAATGCCAGGACAGTCTCGTCCTCATAGACCTTGGTGGAGGGGATCTCTCCGGCAACGATCTTACAAAACAGACACATAATTAATCCTCCGATCTCACAATACAATGCCAAAAGCGTAGTAAAGTATGCCCATAATGATACCTGCGATGATCACACCCAGGCTAACGGAAAGGGCAGTCTTTTTGATACCCATATCCAAAAAGCTTGCGGCCAATGTGCCGGTCCAGGCACCGGTGCCGGGGATGGGAATGCCGACAAAGAGCATCAGCGAAACAAACAGACCGCCGCGACCGGCTTTTTTCACCAGCTTTTGACCGCCCCGTTCACCTTTTTGCAGGCAATAGCGGAAAAATTTACCGATGTATTTTTTATCCGAGCCCCAGATCAGGACCTTTCTTGCAAAAAAGTAAATAAAAGGCACAGGAAGCATATTGCCCAGCGTACAGATCAGTAGTGCCGGTAAAAACTCAATGCCCATATCCAATGCGATGGGTACACCGCCGCGCAGCTCGATAATCGGCACCATGGAAACCAAAAAAGCGATCAGGAATTTTTTAAACATTCGGCTACTCCTTTCTGAGCATTTTGTCCATTGTATCACAGATAACGGCATAACGCAACGAAAAATGCGGGGAGAAAGCATTAAGTTTTGAATAAAAATGTCGTGCACTTTTCCCGGGGAAGGGCGCAATTCGCGGAATTTCCCATTTCCCGGAAAGTACAATGGGTGAAGAAAATACAAAGGAGGGGTAGCTATGCAATGCCAGAAACTGAAAACCTATATGGAGACCGGGCGGGTGATTTTTCTGCCGGTTCGGACCATTCGACCGAATCCGGCACAGCCCCGGAAAATATTCCGGGAGGAAGCGCTGGAGGAATTGGCGGCGTCTATTCGACAGCACGGCGTTTTGCAGCCGCTGTCGGTGCGGCGGGTGGAGTCGTATTACGAGCTGATCGCCGGAGAACGGCGACTGCGGGCGGCACAGCTGGCGGGGCTGTCGGACGTGCCGTGTATTGTGATGAATATGGACGATCAGGAGTCATCTATGGCGGCGATGATCGAAAATTTACAGCGGCAGGATCTGGATTTTATCGAGGAAGCCCAGGGCATTGCCCGGATGATGGACCTGCACTGTATGAGTCAGGAGCAGGTGGCGCGGCTTTTGGGAAAAAGCCAGAGCGCCATTGCCAACAAGCTCAGGATTTTGCGCCACTCAGAGCCGGTTTTGCAGATGCTGCGGCAATTTGATTTGACGGAGCGCCACGCCCGGGCGCTGCTGCGGCTGCCTACGGAGCCGGAAAAGTTAGCGGCATTGAGCGCGATCACCAAGCTGGGAATGAGCGTTGCCCGCACGGAAAGCTACATAGAAGGTCTTTTGCTGAAAAAAGACGGCAAGGGTGAAAAAATAAATGTGGATTCTTTTATCCACTCCCTGCGGCAGACACTGCAGAAGATTCAGCTGTCCGGAATTGCCGCCGTTTCCGAGCATCGGGAAACCGACAGCCAGATCGTGCTGACCATCACGATCCCAAAATAAATATCGTTGCTAACGCAACTTTTTGCGCAAAACGATTGCGGAACGTGGGAAAATGTGGTATAATGCGCTGTAATGACGAAGAAAAAGAAAGGGAAGGCGTATGATATTCGGAAAGCACATCAACCGATATTATCTCAAACACGCAATTGCCATATTTTTTGGACTGGTGTCGCTGATCGTTGTGGACATACTGCAGCTGGAAATTCCCGGGCTGTATCAGATGGTCATCAACGGTATCAACGAAGGTCATGTGGACGGCGTGCCTTTCAATTTAACATTTTTGGTGGACAAGATCTGTATGCCTATGGTGGGCATTATTTTGCTGATCGTGCTGGGTCGCTTTTTGTGGCGGATCTGCTTCTTCAGCGCCGGTATCAAGGCGGAGGGCGACCTGCGTAACCGGATGTTTGACCACTGCAAGGATCTGTCCCAGGAGTTCTATCACAAGAACAACGTGGGCAACCTGATGAGTCTGTATACCAATGATCTGGACACTTTTCAGGAGTGCTATTCCTGGGGCATTATGGAGTGCTGCGACGCGCTGTTTTTAGGCGGATTGGCCATCTTCAAAATGTGGCGGATGCATCCGCTGCTGACGGGCTTTGCGCTGATCCCCATGGTATGTCTGATGGGCGCCAGCATTATTGTCGGCAACTCTATGAGCACCAAATGGGAGCGCCGCCAGGAGGCGTTTTCCAATCTGTCCGACTTTGCCCAGGAGAGCTTCTCCGGTATCGCGGTTATCAAGGCTTTCGTCAAGGAAGGCAAGGAACTGTGGGCCTTCAAGAAGCTGAATGTGGAAAATGAGGAAGCCAATCTGGCCCATACCAAGGCATCCGTGCTGTTCCGGGTGATGGTCATGATGTTCGTGGAGAGCGTTATCTGCATCATTCTGGGCTACGGCGG
>JAZNNE010000017.1:0-4251 GCA_045580125.1 Faecousia sp.
CCGGAAAAGTCAAATATTTTGGCGTTTCCAATCAGAATATGCTGCAGATGGAGCTGCTGAAAACCGCTGTCAAGCAGCCCCTGATCGTCAATCAGCTGCAGTTTTCCGTAACCGAGGCGGGTATGGTCACCTCGGGTATGAATGTGAATATGAAAAACGCAGAATCGGTGATGCACGACGGCTCATTCTTGGAGTACAGCCGTATTAAGAACATCACCATTCAGGCTTGGTCGCCGTTCCAGTACGGCTTCTTCGAGGGTGGCTATGTGGATAACGAGGATTTCCCCGAGATCAACGCCAAGCTGTCGGAAATCGGCGAAAAATACGGACTGACCAACACCGGCGTGGTAGCGGCTTGGATTTTGCGTCACCCTGCAAATATGCAGCTGCTTGCCGGTACAATGACTCCTCAGAGATTGACCGAAATTTGTCAAGGCGCAGACGTAACGCTGACCCGTTCTGAGTGGTACGAAATTTATCGGGCTGCAGGTCACTGCCTGCCCTAAGGAGAGATAGATATGAAGAAATTGCTTGCAATACTTTTGGCGCTGACTTGTGTGCTTAGTCTAATTGCCTGCGGCGCTGCGGAGCAAACTGCCACTGAGCCGGTGCAGACGGATGCGCCAACACAGCCCACCACTATTCCGACCGACGCTCCCACTGAGCCCACCGAACCTACCACCATTCCCACTGAACCGCCTACGGAAACTCCAACGGAAGCACCGACGGAAGCACCTACTGAAAAGCCGACTCAGCCTGACAATCCCGACTATGACAAAGACGGCGACGGAATGATTGATGGATATGAACCGATCACTCCGACCCAAAAGCCCACACAGAAGCCCACACAGGCTCCAACACAGAAACCCACGCAAAAGCCAACCGTCAGTGATCACAATCACGATATGCGGCTGCGCACAACAATTAGAAAGGCAACTCACGATAAAGAAGGCCTTGACGAGGTGCGCTGCACTCTGTGTTCCTATACTATTCAGGAAGTTACGCCTAAAATTAACGTTCCCTACCTTGTGGATATAGAATTGGTCAGTCACGAGCGTCCCAACGAGTGTTACTTTTCCGACGGTACATCCATTATGGAACGGATCTACGGCACAGACTACTGTCAGGCCGGTGATATCCTCACCTACAAAGTGATTATGTCCGATGGCGGTTCCGAAGGCTTTACAGTTACCAATGAGTGCCCCGAGAACGCAGATGTAGAAGTAAACGGCAATCTGATCACAGTTAGAGTTACGCAGCAGCGGTTTGGAAACGATGCTATCAATATCGATATTATCTCCAACGATATTGACAACAATTGGACAATGCAGGGGATCTTCACTTACATCGTTCTGGGCGATTATAAGTTTACCGACCTCAGCGGAGCCAGTCTCTATGTCTGCCTGCGTGACTATATAACGAACAACGGCATGGAAAGCTCTCTGTGGCTGCTAAACGAATTTAATTCCGGAGAATTGGTCAGATACACAAAACATGATCCCTCCCTGTCCATTAGCGGCACCGCCAAGTACGGTTATGACGATTATCTCATTCTGAATCAATATGATGATTGGCTGAAAACCTATTTCGATCTTATCGACGCCTACAAAGCCCGAGGCTTTACAAAAGTCTATATGGACTATCAATCCGGTATGTCCGACGATGAAGGCGGCTACTCCGATATTATCGTATTTATGGCCTGTTAAATGAAATAAGCGAGTCGTGATTTTCACGACTCGCTTTTTATTATTCAGCTGCTTCCAGCGAATAACGCACGGTAGCCATTGCGTCCTTGGCATAGAAGTCCGCACCGATAGCATCGGCGTATTCCTGGGTCAGCACGGCACCACCGACCACGATCTTCACCCACGGCGCTTTCTGCCGCAGCAGTTTGATGGTGGCTTCCATTGCTGGCACAGTGGTAGTCATCAGCGCGCTCAGACCCACCAGCGGTGCATTCTGGCGGATGACCTCGTCAGCGATCCGCTGGGGCGGTACGTCCTTACCCAGATCGTACACGTCAAAGCCGTAATTTTCCAGAATCAGCTTGACAATATTCTTACCGATATCGTGGATATCGCCCTGCACCGTGGCAATCACAAACTTTCCCTTATTTGCAGCACCCTTGGGCATCTTCTTTTTGATCTGCTCAAATGCAGATTGGGATGCCTCCGCGCTCATTAGCAGCTGAGGCAGGAACATGGTCTTCTTCTCAAAGCCCTGACCAACCGTATCCAGCGCAGGAATGATCTGCTCCGACACGAGTGCAAGGGGATCTTCCGTTTCCAGCAGCTTGGCGGTGATCAAGCCCGCCTGCTCCTTAAGACCCTTAATAATGGCCTTCTGCAGGTCTGTGCCGGCCTCCGGCTGGGCAACTGTCTGGGTGGCATATTTTGCCGCATTTTCGATATATGCCGCGCAGTTGGCATCCAGTCCGCTTAAGGCGTTGAAGGCGTAATAGCTCTTCATAATCTCGGTTGAATTGGGATTCATAATCGCCGCAGACAGACCGTTTGTCAGCGCCATGGTAAAGAACGCCGCGGTGATGCTGTCGCGGTGCGGAAGACCGAAGGATACATTGGAAATGCCAAGAGATGTATGGCAGCCCAGCTGATTCTTGATGATATTCAGCGCCTTGACCGTCTCCCGCGCCGCATTGGGATCGGTGCTGACGGTCATCGCCAAGGTATCGAAGATCAAATCTTTTTTCTCGATGCCGTATTGCTTTGCTGTGGCAATGATCTTCTTCGCAATTTCCACGCGACCCTCGGCTGTATTGGGAATTCCCCGCTCATCCAGCGTCAGGCATACCACCAGACCGCCGTATTTCTTCACCAGCGGGAAGATCTGCGCCATAGAGTCTTCCTTGCCGCTGACGGAATTGATCATCGCCTTGCCGTTGTAGCGGCGCAGAGCAGCTTCCATAGCGGTTGCGTTGACCGTATCGATCTGCAGCGGCAGGTCAATGATGGCCTGCAGTTCGCAGCAAACCTTGCTCAGCATCGAAATTTCATCAATTTCCGGCAGACCCACATTCACATCCAGAATGTGCACGCCCTTTTCCTGCTGGGCAATTCCCTCGCCCAGAATGTAGCCGATATCATTCCTGCGCAGGGCTTCTTTTAGCATTTTCTTGCCGGTGGGGTTAATGCGCTCACCGATGAGAATGGGCGCTTTATGGAACTCTACCGCGTGGGTATAGGAAGATACTAAGGTCTTATTTTTCTGCGCAATTTCTTTAGGCATAAGGTCTGCAGTCTTTTCACAAACTGCCTTGATATACGCCGGCGTCGTGCCACAGCAGCCGCCAACTAAGCGCACACCATCGGCCACATATTGCGCAACCGTCTGGGCAAATTCCTCCACAGTCACATCATAGACTGTCACGCCGTTTTCGCTTCTGGGCAGACCAGCATTGGGCTTTAAAAGCACCGGAATGGATGCATATTCCAGATATTCCTGCACCACGCCGCCTAGCTGCTTAGGTCCTAGCGAGCAATTCGCGCCAATAGCATCTGCGCCCATACCCTCCAGCATGGCGACCATCGCCGCAGGCGTTGCGCCGGTCATCAGCTTGCCGTCCTCGCCATAGGCATTTGAGACGAATACCGGCAGATCGCAGTTTTCCTTAGCTGCCAGCAGCGCCGCCTTGGTGTCATAGCTGTCACTCATGGTCTCGATGAAGATCAGGTCAACACCGCACTGCGCACCGATACGTACCGTCTTTGCATAGATCTGCACCGCGTCCTCAAAATCCAGATCACCGTAGGGCTTCAAAAGCTTACCTATGGGACCGATGTCCAGCGCGATGAATTTTTCCTGCGTACCGGTGCTTTCCGCCTTGGCTTTTTGGGCATTGGCAACCGCCGCTTGGATGATCTCCTCCAGCTCCGCATCGTTAAATTTCAGCGCATTTGCGCCAAATGTATTGGTGCAGACAATATTCGTGCCGGCATCAAAATACGCCTTGTGGATATCCGCGATCACATCGCTGTGGCTGATATTCCAGCGCTCTGGAAGCTGACCTGCCGCCAGACCTTTTTTCTGCAAGAGCGTGCCCATACCGCCGTCAAGATATGTGATATTCTTTTTGATATATTCTAATACGTTCATTTCTTCACCGCCGATAATTACACGCAGCATTGCTGCAAGTGTCGCATTTATTGACGCAGGCAGTTTCCTGCGCGCCAATGCCAAAAATCGCTGTAACAGACTTTGTAGGCATCATCAGCAGGCTGTCCGTCAAGGACA
>JAZNNE010000018.1:0-2498 GCA_045580125.1 Faecousia sp.
TGCTGGTGGGCTTTGAGAAAATGTAATTGGCAGGCGCGAGATAGTAAGGAGAAAAGCTAACCAGCTTAAATTTTATACTTGCTTTTTCCAAAGAAGTGTAATATACTATTGGAGCACCTGCCGGTGTGATGGAATGGTAGAGGTAGTGGACCCAAAATCCACCGCTGGCGTCAGCGTGCCGGTTCGAGTCCGCCCACCGGCACCATCGAAAAAGGGATCCCTTTCGGGATCCCTTTTTTATTTTATTTCCCCATCATTTCCTCGGAGATGATCTTCATTACCTTGTCGTGGCAGCCGCCGCAGCCGGTGGAGCAGTGGGTTGCCTCTTTGACGGAATCAAAGGCGGACAGGACGTTGTCGAAGTTTTCGTGCTCGTGCAGGGCGTCCAGAATGGCAAAGTAGCTTACCTGCTTGCAGTTGCAGACCATATAATTTTCAACCATAAGAATTCTCCTTTCCATTATACGTCCAGATAGCCGGACAGAACTTTCAGTGTGTTATACACACCATCAATGTGGCTGCGCTCATAGCCGTGGCTGGCGTAAACGCCGGCGCCGATAAGACCGTGGCGGATATCCACGCCGCTGCGCAGGGTGGCTTCCACATCGGAGCCATAGTAGGGATAAATGTCCACGGCGTAATCCGCTTCTGTCTTCTTGGCAGCTTCGATCAGCTTGCCCACGACCTCGTAGCTGTAAGGACCGCCGGAATCCTTGGCACAGATGGAAACCTGCCGCTCGGTGCACTGCAGACCGTCGCCCACACAGCCCATATCCACGGAAATTGCCTCGGTGATGCCGGCAGGCACAGAGCCGGAGCCGCCGTGTCCCACCTCTTCATACACGGTGATATGCGCCCAAACCTTGCGGGCGGGCTTGATGCTGTTGTCGCTGAGATATTTGGCAAAGCCCAGCAGGATGCCGACGGACAGCTTGTCGTCTAGAAAACGGCTCTTCAGGTAGCCGCTGTTGGTGCGGCGGGTACGGGGCTCAAAGCAGACAATATCGCCCACCTCGATGCCCAGCTTGCGGGTGTCATCTGCGCTGTTTACATCTTCGTCCAGAACGACCTCCATAGTATCAAAGGAACGCTTGGCAGAGGAATAGTCGCCGTTGACGTGGACGGAGGCGTTGCACAGCTGCAGCGTGCCGTCGATGACCTTGCCGCTGCGGGTGTAGACCCAGACGTTTTCCGCTTCGCCGTTGTTGGCATTCATTCCGCCCAAGGGAGTCAGCTGCAGGCGACCGTTGCCCTTGATCTGGGCGACCATACCGCCCAATGTGTCGGCGTGCGCCTCCAAAAGCAATCCGTCGTTTTCGTCTTCACCGCCCAAGTCCACCAGAACGCCGCCCTTGGCGGTGATGGTGGCGGCAAAATTCAGCTTTTCAAAGGCTTCCTTGACCCAGGCGGCAGCCTTGGCGGTGTAGCCGGAGGGGGAGTCGATGGCAAGCAGGGTTTCTGTCTGCTCCCAGGCGTATTCTGCATAGATTTTTTCAATCATGGTATTGTCCTCCTAAGATCAGGTAGTGCCATACGCCGGCAACTTCCCGCAGGAAATTATTCAGACGGATGGTAAAATGGTTGGTATGTGCCGGGATACCCACGGCCTCAAAGCCGCAGTCTTTGGCAAACAGTCCGGCACGGTACAGATGGTATTCGCTGGACAAGATGCCGATTTTCTCCGGGCGGCTGCCGGTGTTGCTTTCGATGAGAGCAAGGGAAAAATGCAGATTTTCCCAGGTGGAGGTGGAATGGTCCTCCAGCCACAGTTGATTTTCGGGAATGCCCATAGCGGTCAGCTCTGCAAACATACATTTCGCTTCCGAGATGCCCTCGTCTTCGCCCTGACCGCCGGAAAGAATGGCAATGGTATCCGGGTGAGCGGACAGATATTCATAAGCCGCATCGATACGGGAGCGCAGGGAATGGGCAGGGGTGGTGCCGTCTACCTTGGCACCCAAAACGATGATGTATTCGCAGCTTTCTTCCGGATTGCCGGTACTGGCGGAGATGACGATGACCTCTGTCACAGCGAAGATCAAAATTCCGATGCACAGAATGGTGGACAAAACGGTTTTGAGTATTTTGGCAACCATACGGTGGCGCTGCTTCAGCAGACCGATCAGAATATAGCAAATACTTACCCCGCTGAACGAAAAGCAGATCAGCCCTAAAAACTCGTGCCCGTGGACGGCGTTATAACAAAATATACCCAGTCCGATCAAAACAAGGGGAATCAGCAATTTGAAGATGTGCTTCATAATGCCCCTCCTGTATCTACAATATAATATATTATAACATAACAAGGGAAAGAAAACAAGCCGTCCACCGGACGGCTTGTTGTATTTTGCAATTAGACTTCCTTGCTCTTGGTGGCGATTTCCATCAGGCACTTGGCGATGAATTCGTCGGGGGTCATAGCGCCCAGATCGTCGCCCTTGCGGGTACGGACGGAAACGGTGCCGTTTTCCATATCCCGATCGCCAACCACCAGCATA
>JAZNNE010000019.1:0-27833 GCA_045580125.1 Faecousia sp.
AAATTAGCTTGACTTTTGGCGCAAAATGGGTATAATGAAATCCGTGCTTGGCGCATAGTGCCGACATAGAGGATTAGTGTAACGGTAGCACACCGGACTCTGACTCCGTTCGCGGGGGTTCGAATCCCTCATCCTCTGCCAGCTTATGTGGTCTTAATTACTGCATGTCAAAAAGCCGTCAGTGAAAACTGGCGGTTTTTTGATTTTATTTTTCATCGGTTGCACAAAACAGTACAACTTTCTGTGGATTTAAGCCTACGGATAGAAGGACGAAGTCCTTACTAACCACAGGAGGTCAAACTATGACAGAAGAAAACTACAATTATCGCACAAGTCAAGCACTATTGCGCAATCAATTTCCCGGAAACGGGAAACTGCAGATTCCTATCATCCCAAAGTTTGAAGCTAAACCGGGAGACTTTGACGATCTGCTTTTGATCGGTTTTGACAAAACCCATCTGGAGGACAACAACCATCTGAATCGAATGGTCCATTTCTTCCTCTATGATTACCGCTTTGAGCGAGTTTGGAAGAACCCCGACAACGATATTGAAAAGTTGTCCCGGTACAGAGCGGTTCTCTCCCCGGATTTCAGCATGTATCTGGAAATGGCTCCGGTGATGCAGATCTACAATGTGTTCCGCAACCGTTGGTGTGGAGCATACTGGGCATCCAAGGGCATTCGCGTCATTCCTTCTGTAAACTGGGGCGATGAATCCACATTTGATTTCTGCTTTCAGGGGGTTGAAAAAGGCAGCACCGTGGCAGTATCAACCTACATGGCATCCGAAAGCAAACATCACGAAGCTCAAAAAGAATGGTTTATGGCAGGCTACAACGAAATGCTGCGGCAGATTGAGCCGGAGCGGATTATCTGTTACAATACTCCGTTCCCGGAAATGCAAGGCAATATCGTTTATGTGGACTACGACCGCAGTTCCTGGCGGTATATGAATTATGAGCGTAGTCTGCCCAAAGAAGATCTGGATTGTTATAGAATTGGTGGTGCAATTTCCAAAGATTATGATATAATGGATCCGTATCGGATTGGAAAAGGTGGCGGCAGTGCGTATGGCGGAGTATGGAAACCTTCAAAACCTGACGACTATCGTCTGATTGGCGAGCCGGGTGAAATCAAAATCAGCTATGCAAAAGATGGAAGCAAGATTGAAACCAAAATTGGAGAAGATGGTCGGGCTGTTGCAGAGCGGCATCATACTTCTTCACCCAATCCCAAATACCACTCAAACCCACATGACCATAAAATCAATTGGGAATCCCCTCGATATGGTATCCCCAATTTTGAAAAGCCTCATATAAACTACTGGTCTGATGAATATCCTGACGGTGCCCCCGAATTCAAAATGTATGGAGAGAACTATATGAAGTATATGCACAACAGCGAAGAGGACAATCGTTTCAAAACTATATCGGAATTTAAGGAATGCATCATCCGGGGTGGTGAACCTGTATTCATCTGGAACGGGAATGCATATGGTGTTTGCTTTGCCGACACTGGATATTGCATTGCACGACTTGACGGCACCTACGAAAAAATGTGCAGTACCCCCGACGGTGTTCTGGAATATGCACTTGATGGAGACCGACTGAGAGATATCGTAACCAGAGTCACCGTAATATCCCGAAATATCTAATATATATATTTAGTTCAAACACAAATTCAGCCAATATAAGCACAATCTGAAACCTGATAATTGTTGCAGCCCAACGATCTTTCAATTTTGACATCAAAAAATTTCCTGCTATAAAATATACATTTAGTTCGATACTGCCAAAAACACCACCCAAATGGGTGGTGTTTTTATTTTATTCTTCCCAGGGGAAGGGCTTGCCCTTGAGAACGACCCTTTTCAAATAGCAGAAGGTCTCTTTCTCCCCTTTTTCAGCCAGCATCACCAGAATATATTCCAGTTCCTGCTTGGTTTGCGGGTGCATCAGTGTCCGCTCCCGGCTTTTCATAAAATACTCCAGCGCAGAGCTGGGGTGATATTTTTCACCCTCGTAAACTTTGCAGGCGGCGCGGCGATCCATCACCATCTCCGCTAAGTACTTTCTGGGCATAGGGATGGGCTCATAGACGCGGGTAACCTTATTCATATCCGTCCAGTATTCGTAGTGATGGCGGTTACGACCCTTGTGGTGCATCCACGCCTCACTGTAGCCCTTGTCATCCCGCTCGGCGGCATTGGGGCTGCGCACGCCCTGATAGTATTTCGCACCCACTGAGAACTCCGTAGGCGAATACTTGGACAGATCGTGGATCAGACCCTGCCAGTAAAGTCCAATGCGGAAACATCCGCCACGGACAAGCCAGCGGTGCCGCGTTATGGTAATAAAATGCTTCCAAGCTTTCATTGGGGTTTCCTCACAACATACCGATTGATCATAACCGTATCATTTTTCAGCGGTCTATCCGACGCTTCCGTTCCCACAAATTCACCGCCGCATTTTTGTATCACGCGGTTGGATCCGACATTTTCTATCTGCGCATCAATGCGTACTTCCTCGTGACCGATGGTAAACAACAGGGTCAAAACGCATTTGCAGGCTTCCGTCATCAAGCCCTTGCCCCAATGGGCGCGGCTCATCGCATAGCCGATCACCGGCACGCCGTCCAGATAACCCACAACATCAATGCAGCCGATAAGCTGTCCGCTTTCTTTCAGCACCATAGCAAAATTCAGCCGTTCCGGCTTTTCGTACTGCTCCACCCATTGACCCATAATCATTTTCGAGGTCTCCACATTTTCGTGGGGGTTCCAGGTCAGATATTTGGTAACCTCCGGATCACTTGCCCAGCCGTAAAACATCGGCTCGGCATCGTCCATCGTAAAAGGTCTTAAGATCAGCCGCTGCGTTTCCATCGTCAGTTTCATCATATCACCTCAAATTATCAGCATTATAGCATAATGAAACAGATTTGTAAATGCAATAAAAAGCCGGGAGTCAGGTAAGGCTCCCGGCTTTGACTGTAGATCCGTTACGTAAAATAGGTAATTGTTCCGTCGTAGTTTTCTTGGTATAACTTTAATTCGCCGCCGCTATACTCGTAATTCAGAATGGTGTCCTTTCCATCACTATAGCTGATGATGATTTCATCTCCCTTGATCGTGTATGTACCATTCTTTTTATCCTTGGCAAGATCACTGCTATAGCCAGAGGTATAGAAAGTAACGCGATAATAATACCCCACAGTACCGCTGACAGAAAAGCTATATTCCTTTACCTCACTTGTTGCGGACCATGTATAATCGCCCCAAGATTCATCTGTTTCACTGTATGACCAGGATTTTTTAGCTAAATCATTTTGAACTTTTTTAGCGCTTCTACACGCCACCAAGCCAGCACATAAGCATATTACCAATAGAATTGCGATTAGTTTTTTCATTTGTTTCTCCCTTTCTGTTTGTAAAATAAAAAAGTGCGGCAACCGAAGTTACCGCACTCAAAAACGCAACTCCGATTGTCGCCAAACAAATCTTAAACGCAAAGGCATAGCCATTCCATCCAAGTAGAGTTGCATTGTTTGCAAATACATTTTGGATAGAAACGGCAAAGGGTATACTACCCCCATAAAAATAAAAAGGGCATGCCCAATATGCGTTATTAGATTTGTTTGGCTTAATTATTGTATCACGTTCTTTCAAAAATTACAAGTGTATGTTATAATTTAGGTGGGACGGGAGATCCGTTCCCTACAAAACAACCGCGGGAGGTGTTCTATGGAGCGCCCGGAAAGAAAACCAAATCGCCTGTGTGATTATGATTACAGCCAAAACGGCGCATATTTCGTCACCATCTGCACCCAAGATAGACGCAAAATCTTAAGTTTTATCGTAGGGGACGATGCCCACATCGTCCCGAAACCTTACGGAATGATAGCAGAAAAATATATTCGCAACATTCCGGAAATAGAGAAATACGTCATTATGCCCGATCACATACATATCCTGATTCTGCTGGATACCGGGTCGATGTGGGCATCGACCCCTACAAACAAGATTGCCAGCATTGTGCGCTCATTGAAGGTGCTGGTAACCAAAGAAATTGGCAAATCTATCTTTCAACGCTCCTATTACGACCACGTTATTCGCAATCAGCGCGATTACGACGAGATTTGGGAATACATTGAAAACAATCCAAGGAAATGGATTTTAGATTGCAAATAACAAAAGCCGCCGGCACACAGCCGGCGGGTTTTTATCTTAAATTATCGATACCACAGATCCAGATATCCGCGGACGATCTTCTTCATCTCTTCGAAGATGATCTCCTGACGGGCGGTGGTGGTAAAATGCTGCAGATCTGTCTTGTCGCCGGTCTTGGAGGACGCGGTCAGGTAACCCTCGTCGATCAGCTTCTGCTCCAGCTTTGCGCCGCCGCACTTGGCGACGTTCTTCACCGTCCACTCCGTCAGCGCAGGAGAAGCATCCCGCTCCAGAGCTGTCCAGATATTGACCTTGCAGATGCCGTCATCAAACAGCTTTGCGATCTGGTCATTGGACACGGAAGACGTGCCGTGCAGGCAGATGCGGGGACCTACCTTTGCCTTAATGGCGCGGACGGCATCGTAATAATAGTGCAGATCCTGACCGGATGCGCGATGCTCGGTGCCCAGGTTGGCCACAACCACGTCAACGCCGGTTTCCTTCATATAGTATTCGCACTTGTCCGCATCGGTGATCTCGCAGCGTGCTTCGCCGGTGGCATCCACGATCTCGTCGTAAGCACCCTCGATCATCAGTTCATCGCCCTTGCGGGCAACATACGCCTTGGTCTTGCGGATATTTTCCTCCATCGGCAAAGTGGATGCATCGTACATCACAGAGGAGAACATGCTCAGATCGCTTTCCAGCAGATCCGCATCCGTATCGTGCTGGGCGTGATCCAGGTGGATCAGAATATCCAGATTGGGGAACAGCTCCGTAAGGATCTCAATACTGGCGCGGAACAGCATCAAGCCGATAGCCCAGTTGCGGGTATTGGTGTAAAACACAGACTGGCTGCGGTGGTCATACTGATTGGTGATTGCCAGGGTGATGGGAATACGGTCATAGCCCTTCTCCGTGGCAAATTCAGAGGCAGCAGTCAAAATCGCCTCGGTGGTGGTCAGGTTTTCGCTGCAGATGCAGGGAATGACCCAGCCCTTCTTCGCAGCTTCCTCATAAACTGCGATCACATTTTTGCGTCCGGTAATAATCGGCATAGTGTGCTCCTTTCATCGCATTGCGCCATTGCCCATATAGAGGCTGCGCAATGCTTTGTAAACTTCATAACGCTGGTTGTAAATGGCTTGATTCTTGCCGGGGCGGATCGGCTCACCGTACTGCCAGAAACGCTGGGCAACCGCAAAGGGATCTTCCCCCGTAACAGATGCCAGACCCAAAATGGCACTGCCCATTGCGCCGGTCTCCTCCCGCTTCACGGGGATGATCTCACAGCCCAGAATGTCCGCCTTGATCTGCAGCCACACCGGCGATTTCGCACCGCCGCCGCAGGCATAGAGGCGATTCAGTTTTACGCCGTTTTCGCCCAATTTCTCCTGATTATACCGCATTTCAAAGGTAATTCCCTCTAAAATAGCGCGGTAAATATCGGAAAGTCTGGTCTGGGTCGTCAAGCCGGCGATCAGACCCGTTGCATTGGCGTCCACATCCGGCGTACCGCCCATTCCCTGCAGGAAAGGCAGGATCATCAGACCGGTAGGCTGGCTAGGACACTGCGCATTGAGCAGGTCGTAGATGCTCTTATCCTGCGCTGCAGCTTCCTCCCCCAAATGGGCAGCCAGCGCATCCCGATACCATTTCACCACAGAGCCTGCGGAAATATTGTACGCGTATGTAACATAGCCGTCGCTTTCCAGATACGGAACGCAGGCAAAGTTATTCTTTTGGAAATCCAGGCTTTCGGGGATCGTACCAAACAGCGGTGTCAGGCACTCGCAGGTGCCGGAGGTATCCACCGCGTCGCCAACATTGCGCACGCCTGCGCCCAAGGCATTGACGATCTGGTCGTGGGCGCCCATAACCACCTGCACATCACGGGAAAGTCCCAGTCTGTCAGCCAGTTCCGGCAGAAGCTTTCCAACCATACAGCCCGTAGGCAGTACCACCGGCAGAGTATCCTCCGCGATGCCGCACTGCTCCAAAAGTTCTGCAGACCAGCAAAGATTTTCCACATCGTACAGAAGGCTTCTGCAAGCCAGCGACGACAGCATCGACACGCTGGTGCTGTTCTCCGGCACTTGGGTCTGGGCTGCACATATGATCGGCGCCATCCGCGAGTTCGCTAAGAGCGGCAAGGGCATCGTCATCTGGACCCACGACGGCTCTCAGGGCTGGCGTCCCGTTGGCGGTCTGGTTCTGAGCGCTGCTCTGAACGAGGTCGGCATCAAGCACAGATTCGTCTACGGCAGCTCTGCTGACGACGCAATCGTAGGCAAGGTCGCCAACTACTGCAAGGCTTCCGCACTGAAGAAGAGCATGGAGCTGACCACCCTGCGTGCCTACGGCGGACGCGGTATGGGTCAGACCTGCGGCGTTGCCGATCCTTCCCAGTGGATGAAGACCTTCGGTATCGACATTGATACCCGCGACACCCATGAGCTGCTGAACACCGCTAAGGCTGTTCCTCAGGCAGATGTGGACGCTGTTTGCGACTGGATCGACGCCAATTTCACCACTCCCATCGAGCGTACCGAGGACAATATGCGCTCCGTCCGTATGTATCTGGCGCTGAAGACCCTGAAGGAAAAGGAAGGCTACGATTACTACACCATCCAGTCCTTCCCCGGTATGGGCGACTACTACACCGCCACCTGCTTTGCCCAGAGTATGATGCTCAACAACGGCGTCCCCACATCTACCCTGTCCGACTTCAACACCTGCCTGAGTTCCATTATCATTATGGGTCTGAGCAAGGATCCCATCTACTACGGCGACTTCCAGCACATTGACCGCGCAACCAACGAGATCAAGATCATCGGTGACGGCGCTGTTCCTCCCTGCCTGGCAAATGAAGACGGCGTCAGCCTGGCGACCCACGGCATTCCTACCGAAGGCGAAGCCGGCGGCATCTCCATCAAGCTGGTGTGCAAGAGCGGCAAGGGTGTTCTGGCCCGGGTTAGCCGCGTCAACGGCGAGTTCCAGATCGCAGTTGTCCGCTGCGAGGTTGTGCAGCCCGATCCCGAGAAGCTGGAAGAGCGTCTGCACGAGTGCGGCATCCCCTTCTGGCCCCACGCTTTCGTGCAGGTCAACGGCGATGTGGACAAGGTCGTTACCAACTGGAACAACGAGTACGCTTGCCTGGGTTACGGCGAGGATCTGTACGAGCAGATCATTGCCTTTGGCGAGCTGATGGACATCAAGGTCCTGGCATTCTAAGAAAAGCAAATTGCCACGCAGTTTCCTGCGTGGCAATTTTTAACTAAAAAGACCCCCTTGTGTAAAGGGGGCTGACTGGGGGATTGACAGCCCCTCCGTCTTCGCCTTCGGCGAATCCACCTCCCCTTGCACAGGGGAGGCTTTATTTATTTATTTCTTTTTCGGTTGATAGCGCATATCGCTGACAGAATAGACCGTTACAAAGGCTTTGGGGTCAACCTTGTGGATGAAATCCATCAGCCGGCGGTACTCGTGCTTATCCACGATGGTAACCATCTCCATTTTTGGGGTTTTGTCATACGCGCCGATGACTTCACCCAGTGTCGCACCGCTGTGCAGATCGTGAAGAACAAAATCCACGATGGTATCCAGTTCTTTTGAGATCACGCAAACGCGGCGCTTGATGTTGACACCGAAGATAAAATGATCCAGTATCAAACCGCCAAAATACGTACCCAGCACACTCAAAACCACCGTCTTGCTGTCATAGCACAGCGCAGAAGACAGGGCGACTGCCATACCGGAATAGGCCATAGCCTTTCCCAGATCCATCTTCAGATACTTATTCATAATTTTTGCCACAATATCCAAACCGCCGGAGGATGCATTGCGTGGGAACAAAATAGCCAATCCCACGCCTACCAGCAAAATATTGCAGGTCACATCGAGAATCGGATCCTGGGTGATGGATTGGAAATCGGGAAACAAAATCTCGAACAATCCCAAAAACAAAGGCATCATAACAGAGCAGTAAACGGTTTTCACACCAAACTCCGTTCCAACCAGCAAAAAGCCAAGAATCAGCAGAATCACATTCATTATCAGAGAGATTGCAGAAACCGGCAAGGGAATAAAATTACTCAGCACCATTGCCAGCGCCGAACCGCTGCCCACAGCCACCTCACTTGGCAGCATAAAGAAATACACGCCTGCTGCGGTAATGGCTGTGCCTACTGTGATAATAGCAAATTCTTTAATTGTATTCAGAACTTTCATAGGAACAACCTCAATACATTATACCCGTTTCCAGGTTCTTCTGCTCAGCAGAATCAGCACCGGATAGATCTCCAATCTGCCAACCAGCATCAGAAGAGTGAGCAAGATTTTGGAAAACGCGCTATAGCCGGCATAACCTGCATAGGGTCCTACTGCCTCAAAGCCGGGACCAACATTGCCGATACAAGCCAGCACCGCAGAAAAATTGCTGAAGAAGCCGTGTTTTACCTCGTAAGATCCGGCATCGGATACGATCTGCGCCGTCTGTCCGTTGACAGGGTCAAAAGCCAAAAGCAACATTGCCAAGAAGAAAATGAAGAAATACACAGTTATAAAGCCAAACACATCGTTGATAGTACTTTGCTCCAAAACTTTTCCTTCAAACTTTGCCTTGGGGACATACCGGGGATTGATCAGCTTTCTGACATTGATATATGCGCCCTTTACCGCCATAACGATTCTGGAGGTCTTAATGCCGCCGGCAGTAGAGCCGGCCATTGCTCCGGTAAACATCAGCAACACAAGAACGGTCTTTGCCAGCATCGGCCAAACATCATAATCCTGCGTTGTAAAGCCCGTGGTGGTCATCAGAGAAGCCACCTGGAAATAAGAATGGCGGAACGCTTCTTCCGTAGTATATACCTGCGGATAGGATTCAAACCGCGCCATCAGGCTGAGGAACACAAAGCCAATGGCACACACCACCATCAGGAAATAGCTGCGGAATTCTTCGCTGCGCAGCACATCTCTGATCTTGCCGACCAAAATCAGATAGTACAGGCTGAAATTCACGCCGAACATAATCAGGAAGGTAGCCATTACATACTGGGAAAACGGATTGAACATCTCCATACTTCCGGGGATGAAACCGAAGCCGCCGGTACCTGCACAGCCAAATGTGGCCAGCAGGCTGAAGAAAAACTGCTCGCTTTCGTAGCCGGCAATGGGCTTGTCCAGCATCAAAATAATGATTTCCAGAACTGTCATACCCAAATAGATCAGGTACAGTATTCTGGTGGTAACCTTCATCTTCGAAACGATCTTGCCCACCTGCGGTCCGGGGCTTTCTGCCCGCAGCAGGTGCATAGAGGATCCGTCGTTACTCTCCGGAATGAAGATCAGCACGAACACAAGGATTCCCATACCGCCGATCCAATGGGAGAAGCTTCTCCAAAAAAGCGTAGAATGGGACATTGCTGTAATATCTGTTACGATACTGGCGCCGGTTGTGGTAAAGCCGGACATAATCTCAAAGCAGGCATCCACATAGTTCGGGATATCGCCATTGATGACGAAGGGAACCGCGCCAAACAGCGCCATAACCACCCATACCAATGCCGTCAGCGCAAAGCCCTCTTTCTGGTACAGGGTATTCCGCCTCGGTTTCAGCAGCTGCAGCAGCAATCCCGCAATTGCCAGAACAGCACTTGGGATCACAAATGCCAGCTTATATATCAGCGATTCCCGGTAAAAGAAGCTGACCGCAAGAGGCGCCAGCATCAGCAGCGCCTCAAGGATCATGATCTTACCCAGGATCTTGCCTATCTTTCTATAACTCATATGCCACCTTATTCAAACACATCGTTCAAATCGTCAAAGTTCTTATGGGTGGTTACCACCACAACATTGTCGCCGAGCTGGATCTGCGCATTGCCGTCAGGGATGATGATCTCATTCTGGCGGATAATGCAGGCCACCAGGCAGTTCTTCTTCAGCTGCAGCTCTCGCAGGGGCTTGTTATAGAAACGGTTTTCCCGTCTTGCAGCAAACTCCAGCGCCTCGACCTGGTCGTTAACCAGCTGGTACATCGTCAGCACATTACTGCCAACCGTATTGGCCAGGGCGCGGATATAGCTGATGATGCGGCCTGCGACGATCTGCTTGGAGGAAACATTATTGTTGATTCCCAGCTCATCAAGCATACCGAAAAGGTCATCACTCTTGATCTGGGTGATGGTCTTCTTAACCTTCTTCTTATTGGCAAACATAGAGACGATCATATTTTCTTCGTCAATATCCGTCAGGGCCACGAAGGCGTCCATCGCCTCAATGCCCTCTTCCAGCAGAACATCGTGCTGGGTGCCGTTGCCGCAAACAACCGTTACCCGGGGCAAAAGCTCCGCCAATTCCTCGCATCTTGCCGGATCGCTTTCCAGCAGCTTGACGCCGTATTTTTTCTGGGACAGAAAATCTGCCAAATAGTAGGCTGTTCTGCCGCCGCCGACGATCATAATGTTCTTGAATGCCGATTTGACCAGCTTGACCTCCGCAAGGAAATCGCCCAGCATTCTGGCATCGGATGTGAAATGGATCTTGTCGCCTTCTTCGATTTGGAAACGACCGGAGGGAATGATCACCTGATCGCCGCGCTGTACCGCGCAGATCAGCACTCTCGTGCTCAGCTTTTTGCCCAGACTGATCAGCGTCTCACCGATCAGGGGGCTGTCCTTCTCCGCTACGATCTCCGCAAGCAGAACTTTTCCCTTGGCAAAATGTTCGATACGCACCACACTGCGCAGGTTGATGATATTAAAAATCTCATCCGCCATTTCCAGCTCGGGATTAACGATCATCGCAATACCCAGATCATCCTTCATTTCGATGATCTGCTTTCTGTAATCCGGATTGCGGACGCGGGCAATGGTATTTTTTACACCCAGCTTTTTTGCAACCAGGCAGGAAAATACGTTCAGCTCATCGCTGTCAGTCAGCGCGATGGCAAGATCCGCATTCTCCACATTCGCTTCTTTCTGAATATCCAGGCAAGCACCGTTGCCCACAACACCGGAAACGTCATATTTCTCAATAAGCTTCTCGATCTTCAGCTTATCTTCGTCGATAATGGTAATGGTATGCCCCTCTCCGGACAGATGCTTGAGTATCGTCTTTCCGATGGTACCAAGGCCGATAATTACAATTTTCATATTTTAGTATCCTTTCCCGTCCAATATTTTCCGCAGGAAACAATTTCGCTTAAAACATATTATATCGCACTATTTCAATAATTTCCACTATTATTTTTGTGCCTTTCCTTTTGCATAATTTGGTGTTGACTTTTAATAAAACTGTTGCTATAATCGTTTTCGTTCCACGGAGGCTTAGCTCAGCTGGTTAGAGCGCATGCTTCACACGCATGAGGTCACAGGTTCGAGTCCCGTAGTCTCCACCAAAAAAGAACGAAGCAATGCTTCGTTCTTTTTTTATCCAAGCCGCAGGCTTGGTATATCACCACGCGTCAGCGTGTATATCATCAGCCCCTCACGGGGCTGTATCTCACCACACCGTAGGTGTGCATAAATCCTCCTGCGGCTTGATGAGATACAACACGACCTGTTGATGATATACAATGCTTCGCATTGATGATATGCAACGGCAAGCCGTTGATTTTAGTACGCAAACGTGATATAATGTCAATAAAAGAAGGTGTATTTATGTTAGAAAACAAGATCTTTAATTTATCTGTATTGTTCGTTGAGCGCCCTCAAAAGTATGGATATCGGGGAGATTATTACTTTTGGGAGTATTTGCAGCAGTATTTTTATGAACATCCTGAACTCTCTAAAAAGAAAGATATTGAAGAAACAATAAAACAACAATTCAGAAAAATGTCGGATATGGAACTGACAACAGAGGCTATGCCGTGCGTGCAGGAATTTGCACATGGCGGTATGTCTTCTGGTTATTTAAGTGGAGATTTTTGGCTAAATACGGCGATTCCATTATTACAAAAACGTTTTGATGAACGATAGAACAGTATGCGTGTATTACTTTTGGTCGTTCTTACCCCAATTTATACTACTTTTAGTCGCTCTTTCGCATATAAGAAACCTCTTTTGTCTACCGGACAAAAGAGGTTTTTGCGTGATGTCACACTTTCTCTAAATGTTGCGCATCAAACGCATTTATGATACAATATTCTCGAATTGGAGGTGTCCTATGAAATATCAAAATATGGTCCGGGGCACTTTCTTAAAGCGCCCCAACCGTTTCATCGCCCACATTCAAATCAACGGCAAGGAAGAAATCTGCCACGTCAAAAATACCGGTCGCTGCCGGGAGCTTTTGATTCCGGGTGCTACGGTCTGGTGTCAGAAATTCGACAACTCCAACCGCAAGACAAAATTCGACTTGATTTGCGTCAAAAAAGGCGACCTGCTGATCAATATGGACTCCCAAGCCCCCAACATTGCTGCAAAAGAATGGCTGCTTTCCGGCGGATTGGGTGAAATTACAGACCTGAAGGCAGAATACACCCACGGCGATTCCCGCTTCGACTTTTCCTTTCTCAAGAATGGAAAGCGGTGTTTTCTTGAGGTCAAGGGCGTTACCTTGGAGCACGACGGTGTCTGCGCCTTCCCCGACGCCCCAACAACGCGGGGTGTAAAGCATCTGCTGGGTCTGACTGCAGCAGTTAAGGACGGGTTTGGCGCGTATGTGCTGTTTGTGGTGCAGATGGCGGATATGAAATATCTGCGTCCTCACGATGAGACTGACCCCGCCTTTGGTGCGGCTTTGCGCGCAGCCGCAGAAGCCGGCGTAACCGTCCTTGCAATGTATTGCGCGGTTACGGAAGACTCTATGACGATTCGCCTTCCCCTATTGGTAAAATTATAAACGGGAGCCAATGATGGCTCCCGTTTTTTTACTGACGCATAATGCGTTTTCTGGCAATATTGATCGGACCTTCCTGCATATGGTTGATCCACGCAAGGCTCTTGCCGCAGCCATAAGCGACGCAGGAATCTGCATCGTCTGCCACTGTGCACAGAACGCCGGTGCGTTCTGTCAGCAGCTTGTCCATACCCCAAACCTGACAGCCGCCACCGGTGAGGGTAATGCCATTTTCGAAAATATCACTTACCAGTTCCGGAGAGGTCTCCTCCAAAACAGCACGGACCTTATCTGCGATCTGCTTGGCACAGATCAAAAGCGGCTCGCGGATCTCATCAGATGTCAACGTGATCTCCTTGGGCATACCGGTCTTGGTATCACGACCCTTGACATTCATACTGATCTCCTCAGGACGGGGATAGACACTGCCGATCTGGATCTTGATATCCTCCGCAGTGGACAAGCCGATCACCGTGCCGTACTTACGGCGCACATACCAAACGATCGCTTCATCCATAGCATCGCCTGCCAGTTTTAAGGAGGAGGAAACCGCCACGCCGCTCAGGCACAGCACAGCAACATCCGTTGTGCCTGCGCCGATATCGACAACCATCTGACCCTTTGCGCCGCCGATATCCAAGCCTGCTCCCATTGCCGCCGCCAGCGGCTCCTCAATCAGATAAACACGTCGGGCGCCGGCGTCGATGGCCGCATTGATGACCGTGCGTTCCTCCACTTCCGTAACGCCGCTGGGTACGCAGATAACAACTCTGGGTTTGGGGGTAAACAGCGAGGAGCTGGATGCCTGACGGAACAGTGCTTTCAGCATTTCGACGGTCATTTCGTGGTCAGAGATAACGCCGTCGCGCAGAGGATGCATCGCCACGATATTACCGGGTGTACGACCCAGCATATTCCGGGCTTCCGCACCTACTTTCAAAATCTTTCCGGTATTCTTATCCACGGCGACCACAGAGGGGACCCGGACAACAATGCCTTTCCCGCTCTCAAAGATCAACACATTGGATGTTCCAAGGTCAATACCCAAGTCATTGGAAAACAAACGAAAACGCATAATCTTCACCTACTTTATCTTTGATCGTGCCGGACAACCGCCACGGCACCAACATACACTTCTCTTGCTCCGGCGGTCAGCAGCATACGGGCACACTCCCCTGCTGTTGCGCCGGTGGTAATAACATCATCCAGAAGCAGCACGCGCTTACCCCACAGCACTTCCGGTTGAATCACTTTGTAAGCACCCAGCACATTCGCCCGCCGATGGGCAGGACCGGAAATGCCGGATTGCGGGCGGTTGTGGCGTACCTTTTTCAGGGTGCGCACCGGCTGCATACCCATAGGCCGCGCCATAGCTTCCGCCAATTTCTCCACCTGATCGAAGCCCCGCTTCCATTTTCGGATACGGCTGATAGGTACCCAGGTAATCAGGTCAAAGCCTTCGGGATAAGCTTCATTCAGCTTCTGCGCCAAAAACTTGGCATAGCTTTTGGCATAGGATCTGTGATTTCCAAACTTATAGCGAATAATACTCTTGCGGACATCATCCCGGTAGTACCAGATCGCACACCAGCCCTCCACAAAGGGTATTGTCTTCTTTGCCTGCAGGCACACCGGAGCAGAATCGCGGCAATCGGCACAAATATCCGCTTCGCCACGCTCCAGCACCTTGCGGCAAACCACACATTTGGGCGGGAACAGTAAATTAAGCACACTCATTGTACTTTCCCCTGCAGCCGCAGCTTCAGACCGGTATACCGGCGATTGCGCTTGGCATTCTCTGTCATTGCCGCCACCGTTTGGGCATGGCCTACGATAATCAGCATCTGCCGGGCACGGGTAATGGCCGTGTACAGTACGCTCCTGCTGAGCAGATACGGCGAGCCGTTCCACGCAGAAAGAATGACCGCACGGTACTCACTGCCCTGGCTTTTATGTACCGTCATGGCATAGGCAGGCTCCAGTTCGGTAAGCTGCGTAAAATCATAGTCCACCTGCCGGTCGTCAAACACAACCGACAAGGTCTGCATATGGGGATCAATGGCTGTAATGACACCGATATCGCCGTTAAAAACGCCTTCACCGGCGGCAGTGCCATCGACCTTTTTCCACATTATATCATAATTATTTCGAATTTGCATCACCCGATCGCCTTCCCGGAAAGAAAAATCTCCGAATTGGCGCTCTTTTTTTGCAGGCGATGCGGGATTCAACGCATTTTGCAGTATCTGATTCAGTGCGGCGGTTCCAACACCGCCCTTTCGCGTAGGAGAAAGCACCTGGATCTGATCTGCGGGAATCCCCATTTTTTCCGGAAGTCTGGTGGTGCACAGCTGGGTAATGGTCTGGCGCACTTCTTCTTCCGATCTGCAACCGATGAAGAAAAAGTCGCTTTTCACATTTTTAAGATCCGGCATTTCGCCCTGATTGACCCGGTGGGCATTCATAACGATCAGGCTCTCCTGCGCCTGGCGGAAAATCTCCGTCAGCCGCACGGCAGGCAGCACATTGCTGCGCAGCATATTCAAAAACGGAAAGCCCGGTCCTACCGGAGGCAGCTGATCGGGGTCACCCACCAAAATCAGCCGTTTGCCCGCGGGTATCGCCTGCAGCAGGCTGCTCAGCAGCTCAATATCCACCATAGACATTTCGTCCACGATCACGGCGTCCGCTTTCAGCGGATTACTCTCGGATCGCAGGAAAAACATTTTGCCCGTGGCAGGATCGATATCTGTTTCCAGCAGTCTGTGAATGGTGGAAGCATCCCTGCCTGTAACCTCCGTCAAACGCTTTGCCGCGCGACCTGTGGGCGCAGCCAACGCGCAGGTCAGTCCCATTTGCTCAAACAGCTCCAAAACGCCGTTTAAGATGGTGGTTTTGCCCGTGCCAGGACCGCCGGTAATGATCAAAAGTCCGTTTCCCACAGCATCGATAATTGCCTGCTCCTGCTGCTGAGAATACTGAATTTCGCTGCTCTGAGAGATATTCTGCATCGTCGCATCCAGATTTTTCGGCAGCGGAAAGGTTTCCTGCGCAAACTGTATCAGACGCTTGGCGCAATAGCACTCTGCTTCATACAGTCGCGGCAGATAGATCACCGAAATATCCGCCAGCCGGTTTCGCACCAGCTGCTGTGCTTCCAGCAACACTTCCATCTGGATCCTTACGTGGTCTGCATCCACAGAAAGCAGCTGTGCCGTGGCAAGGATCAGCTTATCCTCCGGCAGGAAGCTATGCCCTGCGGTTAGATTATAGGTTAGTTCAAAGAAAATACCTGCCCGGATTCTGCGCTTATCTTCAGCCGAAACACCCAGTTCAATGGCGAAGCGGTCCACCGCGCCAAAAGGCGCTTCCAGCTCTTCGTCGGCAAGCAAATACGGATCGTCGTATAAAAGCTCCACCGTCTGTTCGCCGTAAAGCTTGTATGTACGCACCGCCAGTTCTGCCGGCAGCTGATGCATCGTAAAGAACTCCATCAGCTGACGCATTCCCACACGGATACGGAATTCCTCGCCAATGGCGCGAGCCTTTTCCCGGGAAATTCCGGAGATCTCCGCCAAACGTTCCGGCTCCCGCTCCATAATCTGCAGGGTCTGTTCGCCAAACCGATCAACGATCCGCGCCGCAGTCTTCGGACCGATACCCTTAATGATCCGTCCGGAAAGGTAGCTTAGTATATCCATAGCGCTCTGGGGCATCAGACGTTCCAGAAACTCTGCCTCAAATTGCCGCCCGTAATTGGGGTGATTTCCCCACTTGCCGGTAACCATCAGCCGCTCGCCTACCGCCGGCAACGGAATCGTGCCCACCACCGTAACGGTTTGACCGCCGCCGACACTCAGGCGCAGAATGGCGTAGCCGTTTTCATAGTTCTGGTATACCACCGCGGCAACTGTGCCCTGGATGATTTCCATTTCCTGCTGCGTCAATCTCTCTCGCCCCTCGTTTTTACCGTTTCCTATAGTGTACATTATTTTCTTTCAAATGAAAAGCCCTTTTTGCGGAAAACTTTTATCCTTTTCTTTTACAAGAAGACCAAATATTTACAAATAATGGCTTGCATTTTACCGAATTAAGACGTATACTATAAAATAGTATACTGGGGAATATGTGGATGTGTTAGGAGATACGGATGAAAGACCTGTCATTAATCGTCTGGCTTTCACAATTAGGACTGAGCGTTGCCGCTCCTTTGGGCTGCTCTACCCTGCTGGCCGTCTGGCTTCGCAATCGGTTTGATTGGGGCAATTGGATCATTTGGGTTGGACTCGGTCTTGGCTTGATCTGCGCAATTTCCGGCTTGCGTTCCAGCTTGAAGGCAATGTCGCGGCTTGCCAAACCCAAATCAGAAGATCCCCCTCCCGTCAGTTTTAACAACCATGATTAACTCGGAGGAATACTATGGATTCCCGTAAATTTATCCTGCGGCAGACACTGATCGTATCCGTCGGACAAGCGATAGGCATCGGTATTATGCTGGCGGTATTCGCTTTATTGAGTCGATTTGACAGAAGTGTTTGGCTCGGCGGCATTCTCGGCGGCATCATCGCCATTGCCAACTTCTTTGTGATGGCGGTCTGCGCCGATCTGGCTTCAGATCGTGCGGAGCAAGGCAATGTAAAATCCGGTCAGGCTCTGGTGAAGCTGTCCTATTTCGGACGGCTGGCGGTAATGGTGATCGTATTGTTTGCACTGGTAAAAAGCGGACTGTGCAATGTCATTACTGCCGTGGTGCCTTTGGCGCTGACAAGACCCACGCTGACCTTGGCAGAATTCTTCAGAAAGGGGAACGCTAAGTAATGGAAGTAAGCGTAACCGGCGCGTATATATACTACGAAATACCTGTTCTGGGCGGTATTCGAATTACGCAAACCACTGTTTCTCTGCTGGTGGTTTCCATTATCCTGTGTACCGCTTTCATTCTGCTGGGCAGAAATCTGAAAAAACGTCCCGACGGCAAGCAGGTGCTGGTGGAAAAAGGCGTTATGATGCTTCGTGATATGGTGATCAACTCTATGGGCGCGCATAACGAGAAATTCATCCCCCTCATCGGCACTATTTTCCTGAGCAGTATCGTCGGCTCCCTGATCGGTATGACCGGCGTACTCCGCTCCACCACCGCTGACCTGAGCGTACCCCTGGTGTGGGCGGTTTTGGTGACCCTGATCATTTGGTATCAAAACATCAAGAACAACGGTTTCCTGGGCTGGTTGAAGGGCTTTACCGAGCCGATCTTCATTATGACACCTATGAATCTACTGTCCGAAGCGGCACAGCCTGTAGCAATGGCGTTTCGTCACTTCGGCAACGTAGCCGGCGGCGGTGTCATTACCACCATTTTGTATTCCGGCTTGAGCCTTGGCTCTGCGGCAGCACTGAATTTCATCGCTTCCAATGGCATTTATCTGGCAATCGCCTTGATCTTGGTGTGCGTCGGTTCAATTTTTCTGTTTATGAAACTAAAGAAAAAGCGCATCATCGTACTGGCATTTCTCAGCGGCCTTTTGGGAACCTTCGGTCTGCTTCAGGCGCTGGGGCTGGTGTCCGGCATTCCCGCGCTGAATTTCGGCATCCCCGCGGTACTGTCGCTGTACTTTGATCTGTTCTCCGGCTTTGTCCAGGCTCTGGTATTCAGTATGCTGTCTATGGCCTACATTGCCGCCGCCTGCCCTCCCCCCGCTGAAGAGCAGGCCTAAACTTGTATTCCTGATAAATTTAAATATAAGCAATATATAGGAGGAAATATTATGGAATTCAATATGTACTTTATGAAGGCGTTCTGCGCTCTGGCTGCCGGCCTGTGTATGGGTATCGGCGCTATCGGTCCCGCTCTGGGTGAAGGCAATGCCGTCAGCAAGGCTCTGGAGGGCATCGCTCGTCAGCCCGAGGCTGCTCAGGATCTGCGCAGCACCATGATTCTGGGTTGTGCTGTTACCGAAACCACCGGTATCTACTCCCTGCTGATCGCTTTTCTGATCCTGTTCGCTATGTAATACCCGCCCTTTCCCAGTCTAAACGAAAGGAGCGAAGCGAGTGGAACAATTTGAAAGCTTTGTAGGCGTAAACTTTTGGACGGCTCTGTTTGCATTGCTGAACTTTCTTCTGATCCTGGGCGTCGGCACCAAGTTTCTGTGGAAACCGGTGCTGAAAATGATCCAGGACCGTCAGAAGGAAATTGACGATATGTACGCAGCCGCAGACAACGCAGAGCAGCAGGCAAAGCTGATGGAGCAAGAATATCAGCAGAAGCTGTCTGCCGCCGCAGAAACCGGCGAGAAGATCGTCAAAGAGGCTGTCGCCCGCGGACAGGCCCGTGAGGAGGAAATTATCCGTCAGGCCAATGCCGAGGCTTCTGCCATTATGGACAAGGCCGCCGCGGACATCGCCTTGGAAAAGAAAAAAGCTATCAACGATGCCAAGGATGAGATTTCCGGCATCGCCATTGCCATTGCTGAAAAGGTGGTCGCCCGCGAACTCAGCGAGACCGATCAGGCGCAGTTGGTGGATAGCTTTATAAACGAATTGGGTGAGCAGGCATGACACAGATAGGAAATGTCTACGGCGACGCTCTGTACGATCTGGCTCGCGGCGAAGGACTGGATGCGCAGATCCTGCAGGAGCTTTCCGTTTTGAATGCATCCTTTTCTCAGGAGCCGGCATTCCTCCGGCTGCTGGCAGCCCCCAATGTTTCTAAGGAAGAACGCTGCCAAATTATTGACAGCAGTTTTCGTGAAAAGGTGCACCCCTACGTGCTGAATTTTCTGAAAATTCTCACGGAAAAGGGATATCCCCGCCATTTTTCCGACTGCTGTAATGCATACCGTGTGCGTTTCAACGCCGATCACGGTATTTTGCCGGTGAAGGCCGTCACCGCTGTTGCGTTGACGGAGGATCAGTCTGCCCGTCTGTGTGCAAAACTGGAAAAGCTCACCGGAAAAACCATCGAACTGACCAATCGGGTAGATCCCGATGTTCTGGGCGGTATCCGCCTGGATTATGACGGCAAGCGACTGGATGATACTGTGGCTCACCGTCTGGAGAGCATTCGTAATATGCTCAATACCACCGTACTCTGATACAAGAAAGCAGGGACAGTATGGAACTTAGACCCGAAGAAATTACAAAGATTATTCGCGCCCAGATCAAGAACTATGAATGTAAGCTGGAAGCCAGCGAGACCGGTGTTGTCATTCTGGTTGGCGACGGCATTGCCCGTGCCACCGGACTGGACAAATGTATGGCCGGCGAACTGGTGGAGTTCCCAAACGGTTCTTTCGGCATGGCGCAGAATTTGGACGAAGACACCGTTTCCATCGTTATTTTGGGTACCGACAACGGCATTAAGGAAGGCGATATTGTTAAGCGCACCGGTCGTGTGGTATCTGTTCCCGTTGGCAACGGTTTGATCGGCCGTGTGGTCAACGCCCTGGGCGAGCCCATCGACGGCAAAGGCCCCATCGAAGCAGAGGGCTACCGCCCCATCGAAATGCCGGCACCCGGTATCATCGAGCGCCAGCACGTCAGCCGTCCTCTGCAGACCGGCATCAAGGCCATCGACTCTATGATCCCCATTGGCCGCGGTCAGCGTGAGCTGATCATCGGCGACCGCCAGACCGGCAAAACCACCATTGCAACCGATACCATCCTGAACCAGAAGGGCAAGGATGTCATCTGCATCTATGTTGCCATCGGTCAGAAGCGTTCTACCGTTGCCCAGGTCGTTGACAATCTGGCGGCCGGCGGCGCAATGGACTACACCATCGTGGTGTCCGCTACCGCTTCCGAGCTGGCACCTATGCAGTATATCGCCCCCTACTCCGGCTGTACTATGGGCGAGCACTTTATGCATCAGGGCAAGGATGTTCTGATCATCTATGACGATCTTTCCAAGCACGCCGTTGCTTACCGTGCAATCTCTCTGCTGATCCGCCGTCCCCCCGGACGGGAAGCCTATCCCGGCGACGTCTTCTACCTCCACTCCAGACTGTTGGAGCGCGCAGCACAGATGTCCGACGAATTGGGCGGCGGCAGTCTGACTGCACTTCCCATCACCGAAACCCAGGCCGGCGACGTTTCCGCCTACATTCGCACCAACGTCATCTCCAACACCGTCGGTCAGATCTTCCTGGAATCCGAGCTGTTTAACGCCGGCATTATGCCTGCTGTTAACCCCGGTATTTCCGTCTCCCGTGTTGGCGGCGATGCACAGATCAAGGCGATGAAGAAGGTTGCCGGCAGCCTGAAGCTTTTGTACTCTCAGTACCGTGAGTTGCAGAGCTTTGCCCAGTTCGGTTCCGATCTGGATGCCGATACCAAGCAGCGTCTGGCTCTTGGTGAGCGTATCGTGGCTGTGCTGAAGCAGAAGAACAATGCCCCTGCCGAGGTCGCCCATCAGGTTTGCATCATTTATGCCGTTACAAACGGCTACCTGAAGGATATTGCGGTAGACCGCATTCCGGAATTCGAGCAGCGGCTGTATGAATATATGGACAACCGCTACAGTGATGTATTAAATGCCATTCGCACCTCCGGCAAGCTGGAAAGTGAAACCGAGGAGCAGCTGAAGGCTGCCCTGAATGAACTTCTGGCTGAGTTCAAGCCCGTATAAGGAAGGAGGTATCCCATGGCTGGCGTTTCCACCAAGGAGATCAAGACCCGCATTCGCAGTATGGAAAGCACAAAGCAGATCACCAAAGCCATGGAGATGGTGGCCGCTTCCAAGCTTCGCCATGCGCAGGCCCGGGTACAGAACTCCCGCCCCTATTTTGAGATCCTGTATTCCACGATCACAGATATCATCAGCTCCAACACGGAGTTTGACTCCCCTTACCTGACCCAGCGACCGGTGAAGAAGACAGCCTTTGTTGTTATTGCCGGTGACCGCGGTCTGGCAGGCGGCTACAACAGCAACATTTTGAAGCTGGTGCAGTCCCAGATCGATGGTAAGGACGTTACAGTCCTGCCCATCGGCAAGAAGGCTGTGGATTATTTCCGCTCCCACAAGGTTCCGATGCTGACTGAGGTTTATGCCAACGCATCGGAGATCAATGTAGGCGACTGCTTCTCCATTGCCAATCAGCTAAGCAAAGCATATCTAAGTGGAGAATTTGATGAAGTGATCATTGCGTATACAAACTTTGTATCTGTATTATCCCAAACCCCCGCAACCTTGAAAATGCTTCCCCTGCTGCACGAAAGTGAAAAAGAAGCCAAGCCTTCTTATATCATCTACGAGCCCAGCAGTGAAGAAGTGTTTGACAAGATCGTTCCGGAATATCTGGGCGGCATTCTCTACGGCGCTCTGTGCGAAAGCCGGGCTGCTGAGCAGGCTGCGCGGCGTACCGCTATGGACTCCGCCACCCAGAATGCTGAGGATATGATCGCAGACCTGAGCCTGAAATTCAATCAGGCACGTCAGGCTGCCATCACTCAGGAAATTACCGAGATCGTTGCCGGTTCTTAACAAGGAAAAAGGAGTTGAATCCTATGGACAAAAATATTGGAACTGTGATCCAGGTTGTGGGTCCCGTTCTGGATATCCGTTTTGCAGACGAGCATCTGCCGGAGCTTCTGTCTGCTATTGAAATTCCTCACGGCGAAACAACCATCGTTGCGGAGGTTGCACAACACATCGGCGACAATGTGGTCCGCTGTATTGCTATGTCCTCTACCGACGGTCTGCAGCGTGGTGTTGAGGCCATCGACACCGGTGCTTCCATCAGCGTTCCCGTTGGTGAGGAGTGTCTGGGCCGCGTGTTCAATCTGCTGGGTCAGCCCATCGACAACGGCGAGGAAGTCAAGGGCGCTGAGCGTTGGCCCATCCACCGCCCTGCCCCGGCTTACGATCAGCAGGAAGCTGCTACCGAGATTTTGGAAACCGGCATCAAAGTCATCGACCTGATCTGCCCCTACGCCAAGGGCGGTAAGATCGGTCTGTTCGGCGGCGCCGGCGTTGGCAAGACCGTTCTGATCCAGGAGCTGATCTACAACATCGCCACCGCACACAACGGTTATTCCGTTTTCACCGGCGTTGGCGAGCGTACCCGTGAGGGCAACGACCTGTACAACGAAATGACCGAATCCGGCGTTATCAGCAAGACCGCCATGGTCTTCGGTCAGATGAACGAGCCCCCCGGAGCACGTATGCGCGTCGGTCTTTCCGGACTGACTATGGCAGAGTATTTCCGTGATGTGAAGCATCAGGACGTGCTGCTGTTTATCGACAACATTTTCCGTTTCACCCAGGCAGGCTCTGAGGTTTCCGCACTTCTGGGACGTATGCCCTCTGCTGTTGGCTATCAGCCCACGCTGGCCACGGAAATGGGTGCTCTGCAGGAGCGCATCACCTCCACCAAGGACGGCTCCATCACCTCCGTTCAGGCAGTTTATGTGCCTGCTGACGACCTGACCGACCCTGCACCTGCTACTACCTTTGCCCACTTGGACGCCACCACCGTTCTGGACCGTGGAATCGCATCTCTGGGCATTTATCCTGCTGTTGACCCGCTGGATTCCACCTCCCGTATCCTCTCTCCCGAGGTCGTGGGAAGAGAGCACTACGAGGCCGCCCGCAGCGTACAGCGAATTCTGCAGCGCTATAAAGAGCTGCAGGACATCATCGCCATTATGGGTATGGACGAGCTGTCTGAAGAGGACAAGACCACCGTCAACCGCGCCCGTAAGGTGCAGCGTTTCCTCAGTCAGCCCTTCCACGTTGCGGAGCAGTTTACCGGCTATCAGGGCAAGTACGTGCCTCTGAAGGAGACCATCCGCGGCTTTATGGAGATCATCGAGGGCAAGCACGACCAGATCCCCGAGTCCTGCTTCCTCTATGCCGGCACCATTGACGAAGTGGTGGAAAAATGGAGGGGGCAAAACAAATGACCCCCTTCAATCTGAAGATCGTTACGCCCGACGGCATTGCTTTTGAGGGTCAGGCCGAACAGCTGACTGTCCGCTCCACCACCGGCGATATCGGTATTCTCGCCGGACACCTAAACTGCGTTGCGCCCCTTGGTATGGGTCGCGCAACTGTGGTCATCGACGGTCAGAAGCGCTATGCCGCCTGCATCGGCGGTATGCTGTCCGTGGTAAACGGCGCTGTTACGCTGGTACCCACCACCTTTGAGTGGGCGGATAAGATCGATGTAGACCGCGCTGAGAACTCCTATCAGCGGGCGCAGGCTACCCTTGCCGACAAGAACGCCACTGCCACCGACATCAAACTGGCAGAAGCCAGACTGCGTCGGGCTCTGGTGCGCAAGAATGTGGCATCAATGAAATAACAAAAAGCAGGACGCGAAAGCATCCTGCTTTTTATTTGGAAAACACCTCGCCTCCCTCTTTGAGGGAGGTGGCAAAAATCTATGATTTTTGCCGGAGGGAGTTTAACTCCCCCAGTCTTTTGCAGAGCAAAAGCCAGCCCCCTCAGAGAGGGGGCCAAGGCGCTTGCCATTATAAGGATTCCTTTGTATATTGGGAGAAACCATCACCAAGAACCTGGTGGGCTTCCTGCACGATCACAAAAGCATTGGGGTCAATTTCCGAAACCAGTCTTTTCATCTCCGGCATCTGGTGCTTCTTCACTGCTGTCAGGATCACCTTTTTCGCGGTTTGACTGTATGCACCCTCACCGTCCAAATAGGTAACGCCCCGTTCCAGCTTCTGCATAATCACCATTGCAATCTCCTGATACCGGTCGGAGATGATCAGCACCACCCGGGAATAGTCGAAGCTGTAGACCATCATATCGATCACCTTGCCGGATATGAAAACCGTTACACCGGTGTAGAGCGTCCGGTGCATATCCTGGAAGACGATACCGGTCAGCACTGCAACAGTGGCATCAAACAGAATATTGATCGTGCCGATGGGAACGTGCTGCCATTTGCGCTGCAAAAGCCTTACGATGATGTCCGAGCCGCCGGTAGAACCGCCCGCCACGAACACCAAACCAAGTCCCACTCCGCAGACTACGCCGCCATATAGGGCGCTCAGCAACGGATCGACCTCAGGCGTGGGCAGTAAGGAGAACAGCTCCAGTGTTGCAGACAGCACACCCATACCAAACAGCGATCCAAAGAAGAACTTCTTGCCGATCCACTTATAGCCGAGAATAAACAGCGGTAAATTGATCAGCGCAGTAACAAGACCAACCGAACCTACGCCCAGCAGCGTAACAATAATCTGTGCCAAACCGCTGAGACCACCGGCATTAAAGCCGTGGGGTGTCAAAAACAGATTGAAGCCCAGTGAGAAAATGGACGAGCCAAGCGCCACTTTCGCAAACATAAGCACCGTTTGGTAACGTTTTTTCATAGGTTCCCCCGTTAAATTTCAAAAGAGATCTGCTTCTCCGGAGCATCCTCCGGCTTTAGAAGCGCGCCGGCATTGGGCAGCGTTCTGGTGCGGTAGCGGCTGGGATTGGTAATTCCGGATTCCTCAGCGCGTACAGCATAGCTCAGCTCCGCCTTTTTCTTCAGACTCATCACATTCACGCCCTGGGTATTACGGGTGGTCTTGGGCAGCAGCTGGGCCGTAGAGAAGATGGTGGCGCGGCCGTCGGTAGTATACACCGCCACCTGCTCATCGGTCTTCAGGCCAATGGCAGTCTTCAGCGGGCTCTTATCACAGTATGCGCCGGTCAGCTTCTTTCGATTCGTCTTTGTTTCATAGGCACTCAGCGGTACCTTGGCAGCCTTGCCATTGGCAAAGAAGAACAGCACAAAGCCCTTGTAATCGCCCGGCAGGATCACCTGCAGCACCTTTTCCTCTGCATCGAAGCCCAGCTTCTGGGGCAGATAATCGCCCAGCAGAGATGCTTTGCTGTCCTCAAAATCAGACAGACGGGACTTGTAGCACTGGAATTTGTCCGTAAAGACCAGAATTTCTGCCTTGTTGTTTGTCTCCACCGAGAAGGACAGGCTGTCGCCCTCCTTAAACTTCTGCTCGCCGGACATACGCAGGGACTGGGCGGTGATCTTCTTGAGATAACCCTCCTTGGAAACGAACAGCGTTACGGGATAGTCAGGCGTATCGTCTTCCTCTTCCTCCGGCTCGATGTCGGCGGAAGCATAGATGATCTCCGTCTTTCGTTCCTTACCATACTGCTCGCTGACAGCCTTCAGCTCCGAAATGATCACACCCTGCAGCTTCTTGTGGCTCTTCAGGGTAGCATTCAGCTCGGCAATTTCCTTTTCCAGTTCGGAGATCGCCTTGGTCTGCTTCAGGATATATTCCTTGTTGATATTGCGCAGCTTGATTTCCGCCACGTAATTTGCCTGAATTTCATCAATACCGAAGCCGATCATCAAATTGGGGATAACTTCGCTTTCCAGCTCGGTTTCCCGAATGATGCGGATGGCCTTGTCGATATCCAGCAGGATGCGCTCCAAGCCTTTCAGCAGATGCAGGCGATCCTGCTTCTTCTGCACTTGGAAATAGATGCGGCGCATAACGCAATCGGTACGCCAAGCCGTCCACTCCTCCAGAATCTCGCCCACGCCCATCACTCTGGGCATACCGGCGATGAGGATGTTGAAGTTGCAGGCAAAGCTATCCTGCAGGGATGTCAGGCGGAACAGCTTCTGCATCAGTTTTTCCGGCTCCGTGCCGCGCTTCAGGTCAATGGTCAGCTTCAGACCGTGCAGGTCGGTCTCGTCGCGCATATCCTGAATTTCGCGGATCTTGCCCACCTTGATCAGCTCCGCCACCTTGTCCATAATGACCTCGACAGTGGTGGAATACGGGATCTCGTAGATCTCGATGCGGTTGCCGTCCTTGATATAACGCCACTTTGCGCGAAGCTTGAAGCTGCCGCGACCGGTGGAATAAATTTCGCGGGTGGTGACCTCGTCAAACAGCAGCTCCGCGCCGGTGGAAAAGTCAGGACCGGGCAAAGTCTGCAAAATATCGTGCTCGGGATTTTCCATCAGGGCGATAGCCGTATCGCAGATCTCCTTCAGATTGAAAGAGCAGATATTGCTTGCCATACCAACGGCAATACCCAAATTGGGATTGACCAGAATGTTGGGATAGGTTGTCGGCAGCAGGACGGGCTCTTTCAGCGTACCGTCATAGTTGTCCACCATATCCACAGTATCGGAATCGATATCACGGAACAGCTCCGCACAGATAGGATCCAGCTTTGCCTCCGTATAGCGGTGGGCCGCATACGCCATATCCCGGGAGTAGACCTTACCGAAGTTACCCTTGGAATCCACCAGCGGGTGCAGCAGGGTCTCATTGCCCTTGGCAAGACGGACCATCGTTTCATAAATGGCACTGTCGCCGTGGGGGTTCAGCTTCATAGTCTGACCAACGATGTTGGCAGACTTGGTGCGGCTGCCCTTCAGCAGACCCATTTTGTACATCGTGTACAGGAGCTTGCGGTGGGACGGCTTAAAGCCGTCGATCTCCGGAATCGCACGGGAAACGATGACGGACATGGCATAGGGCATATAGTTGATCTCCAGCGTTTCAGAGATCGCCTGCTCCGTGGTAGAACCCACCAGACCCACAACGTGGCTGGTGTCGATCTGCTTGCCCTGCTCCTTGATTTCTTTCTTCTTGCGTGCCATAGCGCACCTCTCTTAGGAAATGTCCGCCAGATCTAAGTATCTGGCGCCATTTTCCGCGATAAAATTCTTGCGTTCATTCAGCGCGTCACCCAGCAGCACATCGAAATAGTGGCTGGTGCGCTCTGCATCCTCGGGCATAACCTTAATGAGGCGGCGGGTCTCGGGATTCATAGTGGTCATCCACATCATCTCGGGGTCGTTTTCGCCAAGACCCTTGGAGCGCTGG
>JAZNNE010000020.1:0-28717 GCA_045580125.1 Faecousia sp.
AATCGAACCCATGTTACCGCCGTGAAAGGGCGGTGTCTTAACCGCTTGACCAACGGGCCTGGTAGCGGCGACCTGACTTGAACAGGTGACAGACCGGGTATGAACCGGGTACTCTACCAACTGAGTTACGCCGCCATATAAACGCCAACCCCGACATTTGCCAAGATTAGCTTGATTATTATATACAAGTCTTTTTTATTTGTCAAGTAGAAAATCAAGATTTTTTGGGGATACTTGCTATGGGGTGATGCTATGAAAATTCTTAAAAAATGCATTCTCTTTTATTTGGGCGGAGCCGCCTATATGACCCTGGAATTTATCTGGCGGGGCAGAAGCCACGGCAGTATGTTCCTGCTGGGCGGAACCTGCTTTTTGCTGCTGGGGACGCTTTATAAACGTTTGCGCAGAGTCTGTCTGGCGGTCAAGATGCTGCTGGGTGCCGCCCTGATCACTGTGCTGGAGCTTTTGACGGGGCTTCTGGTCAATCGCCACCATACCGTCTGGGATTACCGCGGTCTCCCCTGCCAGTTCCGCGGGCAGATCAGTTTGGTGTTCAGCCTGCTGTGGGTGCCGGTATCTTTGGGGGCGATGCTGCTGTATGCAAAAGCGGAGCGCATAATAAATCAGGGACGACTGCGTCGTCCCTGATATCCGCTATCAATACCTTTTCAAACGTTTCCCGTAGTTGCGCCACCCGACCCTCTTCAAACGGGTCCTGCAAGCGCGCAGATTTCGCAAAGGCAATCAAGGAAACCTCCTGGGTGTCCAGATTGTCTTCAAAAAGCTGCCGTCCTCTGCCGACGGACGCATCCTCTGCCTGATATATCTGCATCGCCAGATCATTGCTGACCACATAGCTGGACATATACATCGGCGCGATATACAAGTGCGCCAGCATTATATACTCCCGGCTGTCGACACTCCATTTTCCAAACCCGAAATCTTCGGCGGTCTGCAAATAAAGTGCGCGGACGTTTTCTACCGTCAGCTCGTCTTCTTCCAACAGATACAGCTGATGCTCAAAGCTGGCATAGCACGACTGCTCCACAAAAATCGAGAGGCTGTTGGCCATCACCGCGCTTTTCAGTGTCTCGCCGCCTTGCGCATAGCACAGGCTCAGATACTCCATGCTCTGGGAAAACACTTCCGCCACATCGATACCGCAAGCGGTGCCGCCGGCTGCATAGTCATTGCAGAAATGGCCGAATTCGTGGGCAAAGGTCAGCGGATCGGTGCCGTCTCCCCGGGGATTTACAAAAACAAACGGCACATAATAATAATGCAGGTATGTTTCAAAGGATGCGTTATACTTATTGGGGCTGTAGGCAATATCATAGTAGCCGCCCTCCTGCAGCACAGAGAACGCATCTTCTACCCTGCCGCCCATAGCATCCGCGGCGCTGCGCACATAATTAAACATCTGATCCTGCGTCCAGGCCTCATTCTGGGCAGACCACACATCATAAGGAAGATTCGTATACAGCTGCGCCAGTTCATCCTGCACATCGTCCATATATGCCATCATCTGCTCCGGCTGGTAATCCCGGCTATAAGTAAAATCGTAGGCAAACTGCAGATAATCGTCATATCCTGCGTATTGGGCGATTTCCTGCCGCAGCGCCACCATTTCCACCAAAAGCTGCTCCATCTGCAGTCCCACGGAGCTGCTTAACAGTCCGGAATAGGAGGAATACTCCAGCGCCTGGGCGCTCAGGGCATCGTATTCATTTTGCAGCTTCATTTCCTGTTCCATCAGCTGCGTAAAGGTCTCATCCCAAAGGCTTTGACCGCTGTAAGCATCAAAAAAGCCTGCGCCAAAATACTCCTCTGCCTCCAGTTCGTTTTTTAACGTACTGTCCGCCAGCGCATACAGCAGCTGATCCATTCCCGCATCTATCTCCGAAACATTTTCCAGGCAGAACGTATATTCCTCCGCCCAATCAGTGTCCGTCAGATCCTTGTAGTAATAGATGTTCGCCAGCTTGTAATTGGTATAGAAGCGGTAATAAGTGTCATACAGCGCAAACACCTTGTCCATCAGCTCTTTGACCTTTGTATCCTCTTTTGCTCCCTGCATACATTCTTCCAGCTGGGTGCGGAATTCGTCCATATCCGGGCGCGTATATTCCATTTCAGAAAACGGCACGAGCTGCTGACCCAGCAGCCCCTGCACCCAGTCCCGGAACGACACCGGATTGCAGCCGGTAAACAGCAGCACCGCTGCCAAAAGAACCGCAATCAGCTTGCAAATACGCTTCATCAAAACCCGCCTCCTTTTTCATCTTACAATTACAATACCACACCTGTCCCAACGTTGCAACAAAAATCCCCGAAACCCTTTACAAGAATACGAAAAAATGTTAAAATATAGTATATATTTTAAGCAAGGAGTTGTGCCTATGTCGCAGCTGAACAACGATCTATACGCCATCGTAAGATGCGCAGTCCAGTTCCGCGGCGAAAAGACCGCACCTCTGGGTCTTAAGAGCTGTCATATCAGCTATTTGTCCCGCATCTGCTTCTATCCCGGCATTTCTCAGGATCAGCTGGCGCAGATGCTGTTCATCAACAAAAGCAACGTCGCCCGGCAGGCTGCCACGCTGGAAAAGGGTGGCTTCATCACCCGGACACCCGACCCAGCCGACAAGCGGGTGCTGCAGCTGCACCCAACCCAAAAGGCCCGGGATCTGATGCCCCAGCTGGAGCAGATCGTTCAGCAGTGGGACGCGCAGATTATGGACGGTCTTACAGAAGATGAAGTCAAAACCGCCGCTGGGATCCTGCAGAAGATGAAAGAGAACGCCGCGCGTTGGGCGGGCGAAAAATAACGGTAAAAATCGGCAAGATTCACAGTAGATTTTCTCTAAAAAGGCCGTAAACTGTCTATTCGCCAAATTGACTTTGCGGCATCGGCATAGTATAATGATTTTGTAAATAAACGCGGCCTTTGCGACTGACGGATCAGTGGAGCACCACACGGAGCAAAGGCACCATCGCAAGCCGACCGTCTGGGCGCACTTTCCACCTCAGATAGGGGAAGTGTGTCCGTTTTTTATTTCACAGATCGGAGGGTTCTTTATGAAAAAAGTAGCGATCCTGATGGGCAGCGACAGCGATCTGCCGGTAGTCAAAAAAGCCGCGGATACGCTGGCTTCCTTTGGCGTGCCTTACGAGATGCACGTCTACTCCGCCCACCGCACCCCCGTGCAGGCACGGGATTTTTCCCTGAACGCACGCAATAACGGCTTCGGCGTTATCATCGCCGCAGCGGGTATGGCTGCACATTTGGCAGGTGCCATTGCCGCCAATACCACCCTGCCTGTGATCGGCATTCCTATGAAATCTTCCACATTTGCAAACGGCATTGATGCTTTGCTGTCTACTGTCCAGATGCCCTCGGGTATTCCCGTGGCTACGGTTGCTGTAGACGGAGCTGTCAATGCCGCTTTGCTTGCTATCCAGATCCTCGGCGTCGAGGATGCAGCCCTTGCAGAAAAGCTGGATGCAAAGCGTGCCGCGGATGCGGAAAAGGTCCTGCAAAAGGACGCAGCCCTGCAGTAAATCAACAAATTCACATATATTTGAAACGAGGTAATTGATTATGGAAAACCTGAAGCTGCTGTACACCGGAAAAACCAAGAATGTTTACGCTCTGCCCAACGGCAACTGCCTGCTGAAGTTCAAGGACGACTGCACCGGCAAGGACGGCGTGTTTGATCCCGGCGAGAACTCCGTGGGTCTGACCATTGAGGGCGTGGGCGATGTGAATCTGCGTATGTCCATCTATTTCTTCGAGAAGATCAATGCCGCCGGCATCCGCACCCACTATGTCAGCGCAGATCTGGGCAGCACCACTATGGAGGTCCTGCCTGCCAAGGTCTTCGGCAAGGGTCTGGAGGTCATCTGCCGCGAGCGTGCTGTGGGCTCTTTCATCCGCCGCTACGGCGCCCTGATCGAAAGCGGCACCAAGCTGCCCTCTTATGTTGAGACTACCCTGAAGGACGATGAAAAGGGCGATCCCCTGATCACCAAGGACGCTCTGGTAGCCATCGGCGTGATGACCGATGCCCAGTATGAGGATCTGAAGGCTATGACCCAGGCGATTACCAAGATCGTTGCTGACGATCTGGCTGCCAAGGGTATGGAGCTGTACGATATCAAGTTCGAGTTCGGTTACGACCCCGACGGCAATGTGATGCTGATCGACGAGGTGGCATCCGGCAATATGCGCGTTTACAAGGACGGCGTGTATGTCGATCCCATGACCCTGAACAAGCTGTTTTTCGCTTAATTTGAGAGGAGATCCCCTATGGGCGGTTATTTTGGCATTGTATCCCGTCAGGACTGTATGGAGGACGTGTTCTTCGGCACGGACTACCATTCTCATCTGGGCACACGCCGTGCCGGTATTGCCGTGTACGACCCCCAGATCGGTCTGCAGCGGGAGATCCACAGCATTGAGACAACTCCCTTCCGTGCCAGATTCAAGGACATCTTTGAGGAAATGCAGGGAACGTCGGCAATCGGCTGTATCAGCGATGTGTATCCCCAGCCTTTGCTGATCCGTTCCAAGCTGGGCACCTTCGCGCTGTGCGTCACCGGTGCGGTGAACAATGCAGAGCAGCTGGTGCGGCAGTATCTGACAGACGGCGGTCATTTCGATGCGATGACCGGCGGCGCAGTCAACGTCACCGAGCTGATCGGTGCACTGATCAGCCTGAGCAATGATTTCGCAGAGGGCATCCGTTTGGTGCAGGGATTGGTCGACGGCACTGCTTCTATCTTGATTTTGACTAACGACGGCTCCATTATCGCCGCCCGTGACAAGGTCGGCCGCTTGCCCGTCTGGATCGGTCAGAGCGAGGATGGCTACAGCGTCTCTTTCGAGTCCTTTGCCCATCAGAAGCTGGGCTTTGAGGATCTGCGGGAATTGGGCCCCAACGAGATCGTGCGGATCACCGCAGACGGCGTTACCACCCTTTCTCCCCCGGAAAAGGAAATGAGGATGTGCGCATTTCTGTGGAGCTATTACGGCTACTCCACCTCCTCTTACGAGGGCGTGAATGTGGAGCTGATGCGCTACCGCAACGGTGCGCTGATGGCAAAGAAGGATAACGAACAAGGCACGGTCGCCGATGTGGATTACGTATGCGGTATGCCCGACAGCGGCACGCCCCACGCCATCGGCTACGCCAACGAAAGTCATCTGCCTTTCGCCCGTGCTTACATCAAATATACCCCCACGTGGTCCCGCAGCTTTACCCCCTCTAAGCAGTCGGACCGCAACCGCATCGCCAAGATGAAGCAGATCCCCGTGCCCGCCATGATCCAGGATAAAAATCTGCTGCTGGTGGATGACTCCATCGTCCGCGGCACACAGCTGCGGGAAACCGTAGAATTCCTCTACGAAAGCGGCGCAAGAAAAGTGCATATGCGCTCTGCCTGCCCGCCCATTATGTTTAATTGCAAGTACCTGAATTTCTCCCGCAGCAACAACGAAATGGATCTGATCGCCCGCCGCATCATTATGGAGCTGGAGGGCGAGGAAGGCTTCAAGTATATGGACGAGTATTGCAACGGCGATACCGAAAGAGGCAAGAAACTGCGCCAGACGATGGCGGACAAGCTGCACCTTGGCTCGCTGGATTTCCAGTCCCTGGATGGCGTCATCGAGGCCATCGGCATCGATAAATGCAAGCTTTGCACCTACTGCTGGAACGGCAAAGAATAACTATTAAAGGAGCTTTGAAATGGATCACAAGAACTCCCAGTCTGCCAGCTATGCCGCTGCCGGTGTGGATATCACCGCCGGCTACAAGGCTGTCGAACTGATGAAGAAGCATGTCGCCCGCACCCGTAACGAAGGCTGTCTGGACGATGTGGGCGGCTTTGGCGGCTGCTTTGGCCTGCCCATCGCCGGTATGGAGGAGCCGGTTCTGGTCTCCGGTACAGACGGCTGCGGCACCAAGGTCAAGCTGGCCATTCTGATGGACAAGCACGACACCATCGGCATCGACGCCGTGGCTATGTGTGTCAACGACATTATCTGTGTCGGCGCAAAGCCTCTGTTCTTCCTGGACTATATTGCTTGCGGCAAGAACTATCCTGAGAAGATCGCTGCCATCGTCGGCGGTGTTGCCGAGGGCTGTGTCCAGTCCGGTGCCGCGCTGATCGGCGGCGAGACTGCGGAGCATCCCGGTCTGATGCCCGTTGAGGACTACGATCTGGCAGGCTTTGCCGTTGGTATCGTGGATAAGAAAAAGGTCATTGACAATACCCGTATGGCAGCCGGCGATGTGGTCATCGCCCTGGCGTCCACCGGCATCCATTCCAACGGCTTCAGTCTGTGCCGCAAGGTCTTCGACATCGATAACAACAATCCCGAGCTGTATATCGCCCGCGAAGAATTGGGCGGCAAGACCATTGCCGAGACCCTGCTGACCCCCACCAAGATCTATGTTAAGAGCGTTTTGGCTCTGCTGGAAAAGGTGGATGTCAAGGGTATTTCCCACATCACCGGCGGCGGCTTCTATGAAAATATCCCCCGCAGCATTCCCGACGGTCTGTGCGCAAAAATCGACAAGTCCGCAGTGAAGATCCTGCCTATTTTCGACCTGATCGCAGCTTGGGGCAATATCCCTGAACGGGATATGTTCAACACCTACAATATGGGCGTTGGTATGAGCATCGTGGTGCCTGCTGCCGAGGCAGAAACCGCGCTGGAGATCCTGAAAGCAAACGGCGAAGATGCCTACATCATCGGCTCTATCATCGAGAATGAAGAAAAGGTGATTCTGGAATGAGCACAAGAATCGCAATTCTGGTTTCCGGCGGCGGCACCAATCTGCAGGCGCTGATCGATGCCCAGAATCGAAACGAATTAGGCGGCGGCAAAATCGCCGCGGTCATCTCCTCCAAGGTCGGCGCCTATGCGCTGGAACGGGCAGCGAATGCCGGTATCGACGGTTACACCATGCCCCGCAAGGAGTATGCCAACAATCGGGATTACACCATCGCAATGGTGGAAAAGCTGCAGGAATTGCAGATAGATCTGGTGGTGCTGGCTGGCTGTATGGTCATCTTCACGGAAGAACTGGTCAAAGCCTACCCCAATGCCATCATCAATGTCCATCCCGCGCTGATCCCCTCCTTCTGCGGCGCAGGCTTCTACGGTCTGCACGTTCACGAAGCGGCATTGCGCTACGGCGTGAAGCTGTCCGGTGCGACGGTACATTTCGTCAGCGAAGAGTGTGACGGCGGTCCGATCATTTCCCAAAAGAGCGTGGCTGTCCGCTACGACGACACCCCTGAAACACTGCAAAAGCGGATTATGGAAGAAGCGGAGTGGAAGCTGCTTCCCGAAGCCGTTTCCCTGTTCTGTCAGGGCAGAATTTCCGTAGAAGACCGCAGGGTCATTATTAAATAATCTCTTGCCTCCCACTTTGGGGGAGGTGGCAAAAATCTCTGATTTTTGACTGAGAGGGTTCCCTCTCAGTCAGCCTGCTCGGCTGACAGCTCTCCCAGAGGGAGAGCCAAGTATATTGTGGAGGTATCTGTTAAAATGAACGTTTATGAGATCAAGTCTATGGCTGAGCGTCTGGACGGCAATACATATCCCGGTCGCGGTATCGTGCTGGGCATCACCCCCGACGGTCAGAATGCTGTTGCCGCCTATTTTATTATGGGTCGCAGCGTCAATTCCCGCAACCGCGTCTTCATTCAGGAGTCCGATGGCATTCGCACCGAAGCCCACGATCCTGCGCTGATGAAAGATCCTCATCTGATCATCTATCACCCCGTTCGGGAAATCGGTCAGGGTCTGATCGTTACCAACGGCGACCAGACTGATACCATCTGGGAATATCTTGCCAAGGGCGAAAGCTGGGAAGCTGCTCTGCGCACCCGTATGTTTGAAGACGACGGTCCTAACTGGACGCCCCGTATCTCCGGTATTCAGGCAAACGACGGCAGCTACAAGATGTCCATTCTGAAAGCCGCTGATCCCGACGGCAACGCCTGCGCCCGTTTCTTCTGGGAATATCCTGCCACCGCAGGTCTGGGTCATTTCCTCCACACCTATGTGTGCGACGGCAATCCCGTGATCCCCACTTTCCAGGGTGAGCCCGAGCGGGTCAGCATCCCCAACGATATGGACGCCTTTACCAAGGAACTGTGGGGAAACCTGGACGAAAACAACAAGATTTCTCTGTTTGTCCGTTATACCGATCTGCAGACCCGCCAGGTCAAGCAGACCATTATCAATAAGCATCAGTGAGGTAGCGAAATGAAAGAATTTGAACTGAAATACGGCTGTAACCCCAACCAGAAGCCTGCTTCTGTGTATATGCACGATGGCTCCGAGCTGCCCTTTGAGATCCTCAACGGCAGACCCGGCTACATCAATTTTATGGATGCGCTGAACTCCTGGCAGCTGGTCAAGGAACTAAAGGAAGCCACCGGTATGGCCTGCGCTACCTCCTTTAAGCACGTTTCTCCCACCTCTGCTGCAGTTGGCAAGCCCCTGAGCCTGGAGCTGAAGAAGGCCTGCTTTGTAGAGGATGTGGAAGGTCTGGACGAGAATCCTCTGGCCTGCGCCTATGTCCGCGCCCGCGGCACCGACCGTATGTGCAGCTTTGGCGACTGGGTGGCTCTGTCCGACGTTTGTGACGCGCTGACCGCATCGCTGATCAAGCCCGAGGTTTCCGACGGCGTTATCGCCCCCGGCTATACCGATGAAGCTCTGGAGATCCTGAAGTCTAAGCGTAAGGGCAGCTACAATATCGTCAAGATCGACGAGAATTACGTTCCCGCTGTGCAGGAATGCAAGCAGGTCTTCGGCATCACCTTTGAGCAGGGTCGCAACAATTTCAAGATCGGCGAGCATCTGCTGGAGAACATCGTTACCGCCAACAAGGATCTGCCCGAAAGCGCAAAGATCGACCTGATCGTGGCACTGATCACCCTGAAGTACACCCAGTCCAACTCCGTTTGCTACGCAGTCGACGGTCAGGCAATCGGTGTCGGTGCCGGTCAGCAGTCCAGAATCCACTGCACCCGCTTAGCCGGCGGCAAGGCAGACACCTGGTTCCTGCGTCAGCATCCCAAGACCTTGGGACTGCAGTTCCGTGAGGACTTGGGTCGCGCCAACCGGGACAATGTTATCGACGGCTACATCAACGGCAATGAAGAAGACGTCTGTGCCGACGGCATCTGGCAGAATTACTTCACAGTACAGCCTGATCGCCTGACTGAGGAAGATAAAAAGGCTTGGCTGTCCACCCGCCAGAATGTGGCGCTGGGCTCCGATGCATTCTTCCCCTTCTCCGACAACATCAAGCGCGCCTGCGCCTCCGGTGTCAAGTACATCGCTGAGCCCGGCGGCTCCATCCGCGACGATCTGGTCATCGAAGAGTGCGACAAGCACGGTATGGTTATGGCCTTTACCGGAATGCGGCTGTTCCATCACTAAAAATATATCTGCAAGCCGGTGGAGACACCGGCTTGTGGTGCGAAATAAATACAGGAGATTTTTGCTATGAACCTTCTTGTAGTTGGCGGCGGCGGTCGTGAACACGCCATTATCCGCGCATTAAAGAAAAATCCCCAGGTGCAGACCATCTATGCGCTGCCCGGCAACGGCGGTATAGCCAAGGATGCCATTTGCTATCCCATTTCCGCTACGGATATTGACGGCATCGTTGCCTTTGCCAGGGAGCACGCCATTGATTACGCCGTGGTCGCCCCTGACGATCCGCTGGTCTTAGGCTGCGTGGATCGCTTGAAGGAAATCGGCATCCCTTGCTTTGGACCCAAGGCCAACGCCGCCATTATCGAAGGCAGCAAGGCGTTTTCCAAGGATCTGATGAAAAAATACGCCATTCCCACCGCTTCCTACGAGATATTTACAGAGCTGGACAAGGCTCTGGCATACCTGGAAACTGCCGAGATCCCCACTGTCATCAAAGCAGACGGTCTGGCACTGGGCAAGGGCGTGATCATCGCCCAGACACGGGAAGAAGCCAAGGAAGCGGTTACCGATATGATGGCAAATGCCAAGTTTGGCAAGTCCGGCTCTACCGTGGTCATCGAGGAGTTTTTGACCGGTCCGGAGGTTTCCGTGCTGGCATTTACCGACGGCAAAACTGTCAAGCCTATGGTGTCCTCTATGGATCACAAGCGCGCCGGCGATAACGACACCGGTCTGAATACCGGCGGTATGGGCACTGTCGCCCCCAATCCCTACTACACCGCGGACATCGCCCGGCAATGTATGCAGGAAATTTTCCTGCCCACCATCAATGCAATGAACGCCGAGGGTCGTACCTTTACCGGCTGTCTGTATTTCGGCTTGATGCTGACCCCCAAGGGTCCCAAGGTCATCGAGTATAACTGCCGTTTCGGCGATCCCGAGACCCAGGTGGTGCTGCCCTTGCTGGAAAGCGACCTGCTGACGGTGATGCAGGCAACTACCAACGGCATGCTCTCCGAAACTGAGGTTACGTTTACCGACAAGCATGCCTGCTGCGTGGTTACCGCGTCCAAGGGTTATCCCGAAAGCTACCAAAAGGGTTTCGAGATCACCTTCACGCCTGAAGCAGAAGCCCACACCTTTGTCGCCGGTGCAAAGCTGGACGATGGCAAGCTTCTGACCTCCGGCGGTCGCGTCACCGGCACCACTGCCATCGCAGATACCCTGGCTGATGCGGTTGAGGAGGCTTACCGCATTGCCGACGGCGTACACTTTGAGAACGCATATCGCAGAAGCGATATTGGCCGCAAGGCGCTGCAGGCTTAAGAATTTGGAGGAAAAGTCTATGGTTTATCGCGTATATGTAGAGAAAAAAGCGGGTCATACCCACGAAGCCGACAGCCTGCTGCGGCAGGTGCGGGATTTCCTGCAGATTCCGGCACTGGAAAGTGTCCGTGTGCTGAACCGCTATGATGTGGAAAAAATCGATGAGAAGCTGTTTCAGTATGCTGTGGGTACTGTTTTCTCCGAGCCGCAGGTGGACAATGTGTCCTACGATGTTCCTGCCGGTCAGATCGTTTTTGCAGTTGAGCCTCTGCCCGGTCAGTTTGACCAGCGGGCAGACTCTGCCGCACAGTGCATCCAGATCCTAAGTCAGGGTGACCGCCCTCTGGTGCGTTCTGCCAAGGTCTATGTGCTCACCGGCGCATTGACGGAGGAAAACATCACTGCCATTAAAAAGTATGTCATCAACGCCGTGGAAAGTCGGGAAGCTTCTCTTTTGATGCCCGAAACACTGGCAGTCGAATATGCAATTCCCCAGTCCGTGGCTACCGTTACCGGCTTTATCCGGATGGATGAAGCGGCATTGAATGAGCTGCTGGACAAGCTGGGTCTGGCAATGGACTTGGACGACCTGAAATTCCTGCAAAATTACTTCCGCAGCGAAGAGGATCGCGACCCCACCATCACCGAGATCCGGGTTGTGGACACCTACTGGTCCGACCACTGCCGCCATACCACCTTCTCCACCATCATCGACGACGTTAAGATCGACGATCCTGCGGTTGCCGCTGCCTATCAGCGGTATCTGGATGCCCGCGTGGAGGTCTACGGCGAAGAAAAGGCTTCCAAGCGTCCCCAGACTCTGATGGACATCGCCACCATCGGCGCAAAGACCCTGAAGAAGCGGGGTCTGCTGCCGGAGCTGGACGAGAGCGAGGAGATCAACGCCTGCTCCATCCACGTCACCGCCAAGGTCAACGGCGAGGAGCAGGATTGGCTGCTGATGTTCAAGAACGAGACCCACAACCACCCCACCGAAATTGAGCCTTTCGGCGGTGCAGCGACTTGTATCGGCGGCTGTATCCGCGATCCGCTGTCCGGTCGTGCCTACGTCCATCAGGCAATGCGCGTCACCGGCGCCGGCGATCCCAGAAAGTCTCTGAGCGAAACTCTGCCCGGCAAGCTGCCCCAGCGCAAGCTGTGTACCACCGCTGCCGCAGGCTATTCCTCCTACGGCAACCAGATCGGTCTTGCCACCGGTCATATCGCGGAAATCTACCACGATGGCTATGTTGCCAAGCGTTTGGAATGCGGCGCAGTCGTGGCTGCTGCACCTGCTTATAATGTCCGCCGCGAGCGTCCCGCACCCGGTGATGTGATCGTCCTGCTGGGCGGTCGTACCGGTCGTGACGGCATCGGCGGTGCCACCGGCTCCTCCAAGAGCCACAATATGAAATCCCTGACCACCATGGCTTCCGAGGTCCAGAAGGGCAATGCTCCCGAGGAGCGCAAGATCCAGCGTCTGTTCCGCAATGCGGAGGTTACCCGCCTGATCAAGCGCTGTAACGACTTTGGCGCAGGCGGCGTTTCCGTCGCCATCGGCGAGCTGGCTGCCGGTCTTCGCATTGATCTGGATGCCGTGCGCAAGAAGTACGACGGTCTGGACGGCACCGAGCTGGCCATCTCTGAATCTCAGGAGCGTATGGCTGTGGTCGTGGCCGCAGAAGATGCCGACAAGTTCATCGCCTTTGCCCAGGCTGAAAACTTGGAAGCCTACCGCGTTGCCGTGGTTACCGAGGAAGAGCGGATGGTGATGCAGTGGAAGGGCAATACCATTGCCGATCTGTCCCGCGCATTTTTGGATACCAACGGCGCAAGCAAGCACACCACCGTGGCTGTCGATCCCAAGGATCTGACCGCCCTGAGCAAGAGCCTGTACGGAAATCTGCGGGAAATGGCTGCGGATCTGAAGACCGCCAGCCGCCGCGGTCTTGTAGAGCGTTTTGACGGCAGCATCGGCACCGGATCTATCCTGATGCCCTTTGGCGGAAAATATCAGGCAACTCCCGCCCAGACAATGGCAGCCAAGCTGCCCACCCTGCCCGGTGAAGTTACGGAGCAGGGCAGCGTGATGGCCTGGGGTATGGATCCCGACCAGATGTGCATCGACCCCTACACCGGCGCATACGACGCTGTTTACAGCTCTGTTTCCAAGCTGGTAGCAGCCGGTGCTGACTATAAAAAGGCTTATTTGACCCTGCAAGAGTTCTTTGAAAAGCTGAAAAACGAGCCCATTCGCTGGGGCAAGCCCTTTGCCGCACTGCTGGGCGCAATGGATGCCCAGCTGGAGCTGAATGCCGCTGCCATCGGCGGCAAGGACTCCATGTCCGGCACGTTCCTGGATAAGGATGTTCCTCCCACGCTGATCTCCTTCGCCATCGCACCCATCGACACCGATCAGGTGCTGACCCCCGAATTTAAGCAGGCAGGAAATCCCGTTTACTTCTTCGCTGCCGGCGATGCTGACAGCAAAAAGGCAGCCTGGGAAGCCTTCCACGCCCTGCATCTGGCAGGCAAGGTCCGCGCCGCTTGGGCGGTAGAAAACGGTCTTGCGGAAGCTGTGATGAAGATGTCCTTCGGCAACCGCATCGGCTTTGCTTCCTGCGGTGCTGTGACGGATTGGTACGTGCCCCACTATGGCTGCATCGTCGCCGAGCTGACAGAGGAGATCGACGGCGCGATCAAGATCGGTCAAACCACCGCAGAGGCTGCCATCGTTCTGGATGGCGACAGCGCATCTATTGAGGAGCTGCTGCAGCTGAACGAGGCTGTGCTGGAGGATGTTTACCCGACGAAGGTCAAGACCGACGTGGGCACAGTTGCCCCCATCGCCTGCACCGAAACCTTCACCGCCGCACCGGCGGTCAAGACCGCAAAGCCCAAGGTACTGATCCCCGTATTCCCCGGCACCAACTGCGAGTATGACTCCGCTCGCGCTATGATGCGTGCCGGCGCAGACGCCGAGATCGTGGTCATCCGCAATCTGACTGCAGAGGATGTTACCCGCAGTGTGGAAACCGTGGCTGCCAAGATCGCCGAAAGTCAGATGATCTTCATTCCCGGCGGCTTCTCCGGCGGCGACGAGCCCGACGGCTCTGCCAAGTTCATCACAGCGTTCTTCCGCAATCCGGAGATCAAAGAGCAGGTCACCCGCCTGCTGGAAGACCGCGACGGCCTGATGCTGGGCATCTGCAACGGCTTCCAGGCACTGATCAAGCTGGGTCTGGTACCTTATGGCAAGATCATCGACACCGATGACACCTGCCCCACCCTGACCTACAACAATATCGCACGCCACCAGTCCAAGATCGTCCGCACCCGGGTTTGCACCACCAAGTCCCCTTGGTTGGCAGGCACTGAGGTCGGTCAGATCTACAATGTGCCCATCTCCCACGGCGAGGGCCGCTTCTTCGCATCCGAAGAGCTGGTCAAGCAGCTGATGGCAAACGGTCAGATCGCCACCCAGTATGTCGACCTGGAGGGCAATCCCACAATGGATACCGCATTCAATCCCAACGGCTCTGTCTGCGCCATCGAGGGTATCACCTCTCCCGACGGCCGCGTGCTGGGTAAGATGGGTCATAGCGAGCGCTGGCAGGGCGGCCTTTACCGCAATGTCCCCGGCGAATACGATATGAAGCTGTTTGAATCTGCTGTGAAGTATTTTAAGTAATTTATAAAGTTAAGCCTTGGCCCCCTCTTTGAGGGGGCTGGCTTTTTGCCCTGAAAAAAGCCTGGGGGAGTTAACTCCCTCCGTCTTCGCCTGCGGCGAATCCACCTCCCTCACAGAGGGAGGCGAGAGCGCGTCTTTGCGTTATGTAAACCTAGATATATTATCACTGAAGCTATTTGCGCAAAAGCCTTCCCCTGGGGGAAGGTGGCGCGGCATTGCCGCGCCGGATGAGGGTGATCCTTCTTTTGGGGACGATGTGGGCATCGTCCCCTACAAATAATCTTCAAGTGCGCTCGTAGGGGCGGATGCCCGAGGACGGGTGTCCCTAGATTCTCGGTATTATGTAAACTGCAATATGTTATTGCTGAGGTTGTTTGCGCAAAAGCCTTCTCCTGGGAGAAGGTGGCGCGGCATTGCCGTGCCGGATGAGGGTGATCCTTCTTTCGGGGACGATGTGGGCATCGTCCCCTACAAATAATCTTCAAGTGCGCTTGTAGGGGCGGATGCCCACATCCGCCCGTGGACACCCGAGGACGGGTGTCCCTACGCTCTTTGCGTTATGTAAACCGCTCTTTTTAAGTGCCGCGGCTTTAATTGTGAGGCGCATCCGTAGGGGCGAGCATCGCTCGTCCGCTTGTACGATAACGCACCACGGTACGGACGGCCAATGGCCGCCCCTACACCCATATATCTGAAAGCGTGCCTGTAGGGGACGATGCCCACATCGTCCCGCGGGCGGATGTAGGCATCCGCCCCTACATTTATTCTCCAAAATCAAAGAAGCGCCGTGGAGGTCTCCACGGCGCTTTTATCTTTTCAATTAGAACTTGCACTTCTCGGCAATATAGTTTTTCAGCTCGCTGATGGGGATGCGGACCTGCTCCATAGTGTCGCGGTCGCGGACGGTAACGCAATCATCAGCGGGGGTGTTCTCGTCGCCAACGGTCTGGAAATCCACGGTGATACACAGAGGCGTGCCGATCTCGTCCTCACGGCGGTAGCGCTTGCCGATAGAGCCGGCATCGTCAAAGTCCACCATAAAGTCCTTACGCAGCTCCCGGTAGATCTCCTCTGCCTTGGGACTCAGCTTCTTGGAAAGAGGCAGGATGGCAGCCTTGAAGGGTGCCAGCGCAGGGTGCAGACGCAGCACGGTACGCACATCGTCCTTGCCGTTCTTATCCTGACCGACCACTTCCTCGTCATAAGCCTCGCACAGGAAAGCCAGAGCCACACGGTCGCAGCCCAAGCTGGGCTCGATGACATAGGGGATATAATGCTCATTGCGATCGGGATCGAAATAGGTCAACTTCTTGCCGGAAGCCTCCTGATGGCGACCCAGGTCATAATCGGTACGGTCGGCGATGCCCCACAGCTCGCCCCAGCCGTTGCCGAAGGGGAACTGATACTCAATATCGGTGGTGGCGCGGGAGTAGAACGCCAGCTCGGCAGGATCGTGATCCCGCAGGCGCAGGCTTTCTTCCTTAATGCCCAGACTGATCAACCAGTTCTTGCAGAAATCCTTCCAGTAGACAAACCACTCCAGATCTGTGCCGGGCTGGCAGAAGAATTCACACTCCATCTGCTCAAACTCACGGGTACGGAAGGTAAAGTTACCGGGGGTGATCTCGTTACGGAATGCCTTACCTACCTGGCAGACACCGAAGGGCAGCTTCTTACGGGTGGTGCGCTGGATGTTATCAAAGTTGACGAAAATACCCTGCGCAGTTTCAGGACGCAGATAAGCGATAGAGGAAGAATCCTCGGTAACGCCGATCTTGGTCTGGAACATCAGGTTAAAGTTACGGATAGAGGTAAAGTGATGCTTGCCGCAGTTGGGGCAAACCACATCCTCGTGCTCCTCGATGAAGGCGTTCATATCCTTGGTGTCCATAGCGTCCACATTGACCTGCTTGCCGGACTCGGAAGCAGAGATCAGCTGGTCAGCGCGCTGACGGGAGCCGCAGCCCTTGCAGTCCACCAGCGGATCGGAGAAAGAGCCCACGTGACCGGTGGTGACCCAGGTAGTGGGGTTCATAATGATGGCAGCATCCAGACCTACATTGTAGTCAGACTCCTGCACGAACTTTTTCAGCCAGGCCTTCTTGACATTGTTCTTAAATTCCACGCCCAGAGGGCCGTAGTCCCAGGAGTTTGCCAGTCCGCCGTAAATCTCAGAGCCGGCGTAGACATAGCCCCGGTTCTTACACAGATTTACGATCATCTCCAGGGTTTTTTCGCTGTTTTTCATTGATATATCCTCCAAAATTGGATTGTAGTTACATTTGACACCTTATTATACCGACTTTCGTCCGGTAAATCAAGTATCGTTTTCCATTTCGCCGATGGGTGCCACCAAATCAGGACCTAAGTCCTCCGCCATCATCTGATACACCTGACTACCCAGGGCAACAGTGCTCATACCTGCGTACTGCTCCGGCTGGATCACGTCCAGCAAATGCAGGTGCACGTGGGTCGCCTTCAGCTTGGGGATATTGGGAATGATCTGCGTTGTATTTCTCAGTGTGCACACCACGATAGGCACGCCGGTCTTCTGCGCGATCTTGAATACACCGCTGCGCAGGGGGTGCAGCTTTCTGTCATCGTGAATGTATCCCTCCGGGAAGACGGCAACGGAAACCTCATCGTCCTTGATCAGCTGAATGCATTTCAGAATCGTCTTCAGCGCTTCCCGGTCATTTTCCCGGTTGATGGTCTGGCACATAATCTTGTGCATCGCATCGCCCACCAGGAACATATCCGCATTTTCCCGCTTGGAAATAAAGGCCAGCTGACTTTTGGAGAAGGCATGCAGCAGCACCACCGGATCGGCAAGACTGGTATGATTGCAAACCAGCAGAAAGCGACCGCTTTTCGGCGTCTTCTCCAGGCCCTCTGTGTGGATATGCAGCCGCACGATCAGCCGCAGCGCATCGATATAAATTTTCAGCAGCATACGGTAGAACTTGCTGTCGTGCTTTTGTTCCTTGGACTGATCCACCAGCAGGCAAGAAATCCACAGAAAGGCAAACGCCAGCAGCGCCAGCGCCACAAAACCGCCTATAAAGCTCACCGGTGCGATCCACAGCCAGTCTAAGCCCTCTGAACCGATGCACATTCCCGCCGCAAACACAGCCGACAGAAGCACGATTCCTCCAAGTAGCATACAATATCCTCCAAAAGAGTAATTTTCTATATTATACTCCTGTTTCGTCTCAGAAACAAGTGTAAATAATAAAGTTAGGACTAGAAATTATCCGCAATCGCTGATATAATGTATAAAATATTGTCTGTCCGAAAGGAAAAACGGAAATGGGACTTTCTGCATCCGCCCCGTGGATCCGGTTTTACGGCAGCACCCCTGCCACCATTGACTATCCCCACGTAAGTATGTATGGGCTTTTGCGGGAGGCTGCCCAAAAGCACCCCGGCAACATCGCCTATCACTTTATGGGAAAGGAAACTACCTATACCGCATTTATGCAGCGCATTGATGCCGCCGCCAAGGGTCTTGTGGCGATGGGCATCCAAAAGGGCGATCGTGTTACCATCTGCATGGCCAATACGCCCCAGGCACTGGACTGCTTCTACGCCTTAAACCGCATCGGTGCCATTCCCAATATGATCCATCCCCTATCCGCGCCGGAGGAGATCGCATTTTATCTCAATGTTTCCCACAGCAAGGCGATCTTGACCCTTGCGCAATTTTATGACAAGGTCAACTCCGTCCTCAGTCAGGTGAAGCAGGAGGTTACGGTGCTCATCGCCCGCATTGCCGACGAGCTGCCCGCGCCTTTGAATCTTCTGTATCCCCTCACCGCTGACGGAAAGGCGGACAAAAAGCCCGCAGGCAAGGACTATACCCTGTGGTGCGATATGATCCGCGCCGGTAAGGATACGGTATTGCCCGAGGAAACCGGCAAAGGCGACGACTGCGCCGCCATCCTCTATTCCGGCGGCACCACCGGCACTACCAAGGGCATTATGCTCTCCAACCTGAACTTCAATGCCCTGGGTCTGCAGACCATCGCCGCCTCGGGGTACGAGGACATCGCCGGTATGAAAATGCTGTCGATCATGCCGGTTTTCCACGGCTTTGGTCTGGGAATTGGCATTCACACCGCGCTGATCGGCGGCGCAACCTGCATTCTGATCCCCCATTTCAGCGTCAAGGTCTATGCCGATACGCTGAAAAAGCGCAAGCCCAACCTGATCCCCGGCGTTCCCACGCTGTTTGAAGCATTGCTGCGTGCAGAGGGTCTGCAGGGCGTGGATTTAAGCTTTCTGAAGGGTATCTTTTCCGGCGGCGACAGTCTCAGTCCGGAGCTGAAGAAAAAGGTAGACGCCTTCCTGAAAGAACACAATTGCGACCAGCAGATCCGGGAAGGCTACGGCACAACGGAGTGCGTTACCGCCTCCTGCCTGGCCCCCATGGATTATGCCCGCAGCGGCTCCATCGGTGTCCCCTTCCCCGATACCTTCTACAAGATCGTGAAAACCGGCACCAACGAAGAATGTGATCCCAACACCGAGGGTGAGATCTGCATCTGCGGTCCTACGGTGATGCTGGGCTATATGGACAATCCCGAGGAAACCGCCAACACCCTGCGCCGGCACGACGACGGTCATCTGTGGCTGCACACCGGCGATCTGGGCTTTATGGATGAGGACGGCTTTGTCTATTTCCGTCAGCGGATCAAGCGAATGATCATCACCTCCGGCTACAACGTCTATCCTTCGCAGCTGGAAAATGTCATCAACGGCCACGAAAAAGTCCTTCTTTCCTGCGTCATCGGCATTCCCAATGCCTACCGCGGTCAGAGAATCAAGGCTTATGTGGTTCCTATGCCCGGAATTCAGCCCGACGAGGCGCTGAAATCGGAGATCTTAAGCTACTGCGCTGCCAAAATTGCCAAATACGCCCTGCCGCGGGAACTGGAATTCCGCACCGAGCTGCCGAAAACGCTGGTAGGCAAGGTGGCATATCGGGCATTGGAAGAGGAGGCCGCCAAAGAGGACGGCGATTGCCTATGAAAAAGCGAATCTGGGAACTGGATGTCTTTCGGGGCATCTGTATACTCGGTGTCATCATCGTGCATTTTGTCTACGATATGGTAGAGCTTTACGGACTTGTCCGTTGGGACTACCCGCCGATCTTCTCCTTTATCCAGGACTGGGGCGGCGTGCTGTTTCTTCTGCTCAGCGGCATCTGCGCTACCCTGGGACGCCACAGTGTCCGCCGGGGACTGATCGTTTTGGGCTGCGGCTTGGTCATCAGCGCCGTTACGGTGGGTATGTATCTGCTGGAGCTTGCGAACGCCGGCATTATTATCTATTTTGGCGTGCTGCACTGCTTAGGCTTTTGTATGCTGCTGTGGCCGCTGTTTAAAAAACTGCCCTGGTGGGCGCTGCTGATACTGGGCGGCGCTTTGACCGGCTTGGGCTTCTATCTTCTGGGACAGCCGCCGGCAGAACACTGCTGGCTGATGGTGGTGGGTCTTCCCTGGAACGGCTTTGTTACCTCGGATTATTTCCCGCTGCTGCCCCATCTTGGCTTTTTCCTTTTGGGCGCAGTGCTGGGCAAAACCCTCTACCGCCGCAAGGAAAGTATGATGCCCGGCGTCAACACAGGCAATATCTTCATCCGCTTTTTCAGCTTCTGCGGCAGGCAATCTTTGTGGCTGTACCTGCTGCATCAGCCGCTGCTCAGCGGTATCTTCTACCTGATCCTTCTGCTGAAATAAGGATCGCCATCTAAAGCATTTGGGAGACTGTTATGAAACGTTTTATTAACCCTTTAAATCTGCCCCTTTGGACACTGCTCACCGGTGGTGTCGGTCTTTTGCTGCGCATTTGGCTTATGACCTCCGGCGTGGACCAAACGGGCTTTATCGTTACTGGGCATATTGCAGCGATTTTGCTGTTTCTGCTGGTGATCGGCGCAATGGTTTCCCTGTTTCTTCTGACCAGAGATATGGTCGAGGCCGCAAAATACGACTTTAATTTCCCCGCCTCCAATGTTGGCGGCTACGGCGCATTTGTTGCCGCTGCCGGCATTGGCATCGGTGCTTTCGTAGATATTTTCCTTGCTGCGGACACGCTGGAGCTTATCACCGCACTGTTTGGTCTTGGAGCTGCTTTGCTGCTGGTTCTGACCGGCCATCACCGCCGCAAGGGTACTACGCCGTCGCTGCTGCTTCACATCGGTATTTGTCTGTACCTGATGCTCCGTCTGGTGTGCTACTACCGCCACTGGAGCTCCGATCCGCAAATTCTGGATTACTGCTTCCAGCTTGTTGCCACCGCCAGCCTGATGCTGAGCACCTATCAGCGGGCAACCTTTGATGCCCAGGAGGGCAAGCGCCGTCCTTATGCATTTTTCAGTCTGACCGCCATTTTCTTCAGCTGCATTTCCCTGGTGGGCTGGAGCAATATTCTGTTCTTCCTTTCCGTGATCATTTGGCTGATCACTGATCTGTGCAGTCTGATCCCTATGGAGCTGGATGACATCTATTTAGACGAGGAGGACGGCGAATGCTGATCCCGGAGTGCGTGCTCACCTGCCTGAATGCGCTGGAAAGCAAAGGCTTTCCCTGCTATGCAGTGGGCGGCTGTGTGCGCGATGCGCTGCTGGGGCAAACGCCCCACGATTACGATCTTTGCACCGCCGCCACACCGGCGCAGATCAAGACAGTTTTCCGCGATCACAGCCTGGTGCTTGCTGGCGAAAAGCACGGCACTGTAGGTGTGATCACGCCGGAGGGCGTGGTGGAGATCACCACCTTCCGCACCGAGGGCGATTACTTAGACAACCGCCATCCGGACAAGGTAAGCTTTGTTACCGACATCTGTGCCGATCTCTCCAGACGGGATTTTACCGTCAATGCCATGGCCTACTCCCCCACCCGGGGCTTCGTCGATCCCTTTGGCGGTCAAAATGATCTGAAAAACAAGATCTTGCGCGCTGTTGGCGATGCGCCAACGCGTTTTCAGGAGGATTCCCTGCGAATTTTGCGGGGTGTCCGGTTTGCCGTCCGTTTCGGTCTGACGCCGGATACGGACACCGAAAAGGCAATGCACGCCTGCGCACCATTGATGGAAAATCTGGCGCGGGAGCGGGTGTTTGAGGAGCTGTGCCAGCTTCTTCTTGTGGTAAAGGCTGCGGACCTGCTGCACTATGTCCCGGTATTGACCCAGGTCATTCCGGAGCTTGCGCCGACGGTGGGCTTTGACCAGCACTGCATACATCACGCATTCGACGTTTATACCCACACTGCATACGTTACAGAAGCTGTGGCTGCACAGCTGCCGCTGCGTTGGGCGGCACTGCTCCACGATCTGGGAAAGCCTGCCACATTTACATTGGATGCAGACGGCAGAGGGCACTTCTACAGCCACGCGCAGCTGGGTGCCGACCTTGCAAACCATATTTTGCTTCGGCTGAAGGCGCCTACCGCGCTGCGAGAGCAGGTTGTGTTTCTCATCGCCCATCATATGGACAACCTGCAGCCGGAACGCAAGCAATTGCGCCGCCAGCTAAGTCGCTACGGGCAAGAAAGATTTTCGCAGCTGCTGGCTTTGAAAAAGGCGGATTTCTGCAGCAAAGGCGTTGCCGGAGATGTCCCCCAGTTTGACGCGATCGAAGCTATGATCGCGCAGATTCTGGAGGAGGAAAGCTGTCTTTCTGTGAAAGATCTGGCAGTCAACGGACACGATCTGATGGCGCTGGGCATCACCGGGCAAGCCATCGGCAGCACCCTGAACGCCCTGCTGGATGCGGTGCTGGAGGAACGCCTGCCCAATGAAAAAAACGCTCTGTTAGCTGCCGCCAAAACACTGTAGACCCACGAGGTTGTTGCCATGTCAATTCGAGAAAACATCGCCGCCATCCGTGCCAAAATGGATGCCGCGGCTATTGCCGCCGGGCGGGATCCCAAGGATATCGCGCTGTGCGCCGCTACAAAAATGAACGATACCGACGCTGTCCGGGAAGCGATTGCCGGCGGTGTTGACTGCTGCGGCGAAAATCGGGTGCAGGAGCTGACCGCAAAGCTTTCTGACGATGCCTATCGGGGCAAGCCGGTACATTTTATCGGTCATCTGCAGACCAACAAGGTCAAGCAGGTCGTGGGAAAGGTAGATCTGATCCACAGTGTGGACAGTCAGCGTCTGCTGGACGCCGTTCAAAAAGAGGCCGCCCGCCAAAATATCTGCCAGAATATCCTGCTGGAGATCAACGTCGGTCAGGAGGAAAGCAAGTCCGGTTTTACCGTTCCCGAAGTCTGGGAAATTCTTGAAAAGCTTCCGGATTTTCCCAACATTTGCGTGAAAGGCTTGATGACGATCCCGCCGATTTGCGAGAATCCGGGGGATAATGACAAATTTTTTCAAGAAATGTATAACCTTGCTGTTGACATAACGGCAAAAAAGGGCGATAATGTATCTATGGAAATTCTGTCTATGGGAATGTCCGACGATTATGCCGATGCGATTCGGTGCGGCAGCACGATGATCCGTGTGGGCACCGCCATTTTCGGTCCGCGAAACTATGTCAATGCACATCAGCAATGATGAGAATATACAGGAGGAAAACACTATGAGCTTTTGGGACAATCTGAAGAAGTTCACCCAGCCCTACAGCGACGAAGAATTCGACGATTTCGAAGAAGAAGAGGGCCTCGATACTTACGAAGAAGAAGAAATTGAGGAGCCGCGTCCTGCACGCACTCGCCGCTCCTTCTTTAATACCGGCACCACCGAGGACACCGATTACAAGTCCACCGCTGCTACCACCGCCACCACCGGTCGCACCGGCTTCAGCGGTCAGGTCGTCAGCCTGGGCAATCGGCAGGAAGTAGTTCTGTTCCACCCCTCCACCTTCAACGACACCTCCAAGGCCGCAGACGATCTGCGCAACAAGAAGGCTGTCATTCTGAATATGGAGAACGTGGACAAGGCTATGGCACGCCGCGTTGTGGATTTCCTGTCCGGCTGCGCTTATGCAGTTGACGGCAAGGTCAAGAAGGTAGCACAGTCTACCTACCTGTTCTGCCCCCACAATATGGACGTGGTTGGCGATCTGGAAAATCTGCAAACGGAAGTTGAAAGCTACATCTAATGCTTTCCGGGAAAGGAAAAAGTATGTTTACACCTCAACAAATTGAACAGATTTCTTTCAGCAAGCAGACCTTCGGCGGCTATGATATGCAGGCTGTTGACGAATTCCTGGAGCCGCTGACCGAAGATTATATCACTCTTTACAAGGAAAACGCTCTGCTGAAAAACAAGATGCGTGTTCTGGTCAGCAAGCTGGAGGAGTACCGCCAGAACGAGGCCAGTATGAAAGACGCCATTGTCAATGCCCAGAAGGCCTGCGACAAGATGATCAAGGAAGCGGAAGCCAAATGCACCCAGATGCTGACCGAGGCCAATGCCGCTGCAATCGAAAACGCGAAAAATTCCGATGCGCTGATCGCGCAGGAAACTGCCCGCGTCGAAGAGGCCAAGCGCGCCGCCGCCGCCAAGATCCAGAGCATCGAGGATCAGCTCAAGTCCTGCATGCACACGCTGCATCAGATCCGCGAGGCCAACCGCCCTGCTCCCGTCAAGGCAGCAGCCAACGCCCCGGAGATGTACGACTTTGATAAGGAACCTGCAGCTCCCGCTGTAGATCCTGCTGACGCAATGGCAGATGAGATTTCTTCCAATCTGGAAGCGATGATGGGCACCACGGAAGACTCCGCCCCCAAGGCTGAGCCCCGCCACCCCGTCAACGATACCACCAGCCGGAAGTTTGACAACCTGCAATTCGGTCGTAACTACGACCCCACCCACAAGAATAACATCTAAGCTATGACGAGGACACAGGATTCTCCCCTCCCTTCACAGAGAGCTGCCGGTTGGTGCAAGGCAGTGTCGGCGGAAGAATGCTATCCCCTCTGAGCTGCGCGCCAAACCCCATCGGGCAGTAGATCGCGCCGGGTTCTCCCGATACAGAGAGATCGAGTGCCGATGAAAATCGGAACAAGAGTGGTACCGCAGAGGTAATATGCCTTTGTCTCTTATTTTAAGGGGCAAAGGCTTTTTTATTTTAAATTTGTATGGAGGTATCTTCCAATGGAGTATAAAAATACCATTATCACCCCGAAAACCGACTTTCCTATGAAAGCCGGTCTGCCTGCCCGGGAGCCCGGTATGCTGGAGCGCTGGCAGGAGCTGGATCTTTACAATGCAATGCTGGAGAAAAATAAGGATCTGCCCCCCTTCGTTCTCCACGATGGCCCTCCCTTCAGCAACGGCTATATTCATATGGGTCACGCCCTGAATAAGACGCTGAAGGATTTCATTGTCCGCAGCCACGCTATGATGGGCTACTACACCCCCTATGTTCCCGGCTGGGATAACCACGGTCTGCCCATTGAACGGGCCATCGAGACTTCCAAGAAGAAGCTGAACAAGGATATGTCCGTTCCGGAGTTCCGTACCGCTTGCGAAGCCTTTGCCGAGGATTTCATTCAGAAGCAGATGGCCGGTTTTAAGCGGCTGGGCGTCGTAGGCGATTGGGAAAATCCCTACCGCACCATGGACAAGCACTTTGAAGCCCAGGAGGTCAAGGTGTTTGGTCGGATGTTTGACAAGGGCTTCATCTACAAGGGTCTGAAGCCCGTTAGCTGGTGTCCTTACTGCTCCACCGCGGTTGCAGAGGCGGACATCGAGTACAAGGACGATCCGTGTACCACCGTTTATGTCAAGTTCCCCCTGCACGACGATCTGGGCAAGCTGTCCGGCTTCGATCTGAGCAAGGTCTGTTTCCTTATCTGGACCACCACCACCTGGACGCTGCCCGGCAATATGGGCATCAGCCTCCATCCCCGTGAGACCTACGCTCTGGTCAAGCCCGACTACAGCGATGAGATCTTCATCGTTGCCGAGGCGCTGGCAGAAAAGGTTATGGGTGCCGGCGGCTACACCAGCTATGAGATCCTGGCCACCTACCCCGGCGCATTCTTTGAGAAGATGCTGGCAAAGCATCCCTTCCTTCCCAAAACCTCTCTGCTGATGACCGCAGAGTATGTTACTATGGATTCCGGTACGGGTCTGGTGCACACTGCTCCCGGCTTCGGTGCGGATGACTATCAGACCTGTATGCGCTACGGCGTTGAGCTGGTTGTGCCTGTGGATGACCACGGCCGTCATACCGAATATGCCGGCAAGTATGCCGGTCTGAAGACCGAAGAATCCAACCCCATCATCCTGGCAGATATGAAGGAAAGCGGCGTTCTGTTCGCCTCCGAGGATGTTGTCCACTCCTACCCCCACCACGATCGCTGCAAGAAGCCTACCATCTTCCGCGCAACGCCTCAGTGGTTCTGCTCTGTGGAATCCTTCAAGGATCAGGCGGTCAAGGCCATTGAAAATGTGCAGTGGTATCCCGCCTGGGGCGAGGACAGAATGGTCAGTATGATCCGCGAGCGTGCCGACTGGTGTATCTCCCGTCAGCGCCGTTGGGGTCTGCCCATCCCCGTGTTCTACTGCACCGATTGCGACAAGCCCGTTTCCAATCCCGATTCTATCGCCAAGATCTCCAAGCTGTTCGATGAATTCGGCTCCAACGTTTGGTTTGAAAAGGACGCGATGGAGCTGGTGCCTGATGGCTTTACCTGCCCCCATTGCGGCGGCAAGACCTTCACCAAGGAGACCGACACCCTGGACTGCTGGTTTGACTCCGGCTCTACCCACTTTGCATCCCTGATGCACCGCACTCCCGAGCTGTGGCCTGCAGATGTATATCTGGAGGGCGCTGACCAGTACCGCGGCTGGTTCCAGTCTTCTCTACTGACCTCCGTTGGCGCACTGGACCAGGGCGCACCCTTCAAGCAGGTGCTGACCCACGGCTGGGTTGTTGACGGTCAGGGTCGTGCGATGCACAAGAGTCTGGGCAACGGCGTGGATCCTGCCGATCTGATCAAGGATTTCGGCGCTGATATCGTTCGTCTGTGGGCTGCAAGCTCCGACTATCACGCCGATGTGCGCTGCTCCAAGGAGATCTTCAAGCAGATCGCTCAGAACTACCTGAAGTTCCGTAACACCGCCCGTTACTGTCTGGGTAACCTCAGCGACTTTGACCCCAACAATCTGGTTGCTGTCGCCGATATGGAAGAGCTGGACAAGTGGGCGCTGACAAAGCTGAATGACTTGGTGGCTCTGTGCCGCAAGGCTTACGAGAACTACGAGTTCCACGTGATCACCCACGCCATCAATGATTTCTGCGTAGTCGAGCTCAGCTCCTTCTATCTGGACATCATTAAAGATCGGCTGTACTGCGAAGAGCCCACCGGCAACCGCCGCCGCAGCGCACAGACCGCGCTGTTCCTGATCGTGGATGCCATGGCAAAGCTGTTTGCGCCCATTCTGGCGTTCACCTGCGATGAGATCTGGCAGGCAATGCCCCACCGCGCCGATGACGACGGTCGCAACATCCTGCTCAATCAGATGCCTTGTGATCTGGGCGCATACTGCCTCAGCGATGACGTGATGGCAAAGTGGGAGACCGTTATGAAGCTGCGTCAGGATGTCAACGGCATTCTGGAAAAGGCGCGCGCTGACAAGCGCATCGGCAAGGCGCTGGAAGCGCACGTGTCAGTGCAGGGCAGTGATGCGCTGAAGGCAGCGTGTGCAGACGTGAATCTGGCAGAGGTCTGCATCGTCTCCAGCTGCGACTGGAGCGCTCCCGAGGAGGGCGCAGAGGTTGGCGCCGGCGTCAACTTCCCCGACCTGACCATCGGCGTATCCGAAGCCAAGGGCGCTAAGTGTCCGCGCTGCTGGATGCACTCTCTGAGCACCAACACAGACGACCTGTGCGACCGCTGCGCAAGCGTGATTTCCAAGTTGGATATCGAGTTTTAATGAAGCAAAACCGGGGCAAAAACGCCCCGGTTTTTTTCGTCACAAAAGATAAAAAAGTACTTGACAAAAGCCCCTTGCGTGGCTATAATAAGCGTGTTCTGTTCAGCTGCCGGTATAGCTCAGTTGGTAGAGCAACTGATTTGTAATCAGTAGGTCGGGGGTTCGAGTCCGTCTACCGGCTCCAGACAGGCACCTGAACGAAATTGAATATGGGGGAGTTCCCGAGTGGCCAAAGGGGACAGACTGTAAATCTGCTGCGTATCGCTTCGATGGTTCGAATCCGTCCTCCCCCACCAAACAAAAAGGACACCTTCAGGGTGTCTTTTTTGTTTGTGTTTGTGTCCGCAGGACACGACATCGTTTGACCGCTTGCGGTCAACATCATTTTGTGCGAAGCACAAACATCGTTCCGCTTGAGCGGACACAAAACGGAGTTGCGACAGGTCGCAAACAGTGTTATGCTTCGCATAAATAGTGTTGCCTTCGGCAAACGATGTTGCACTTCGTGCAAAAGAATGGTATAATTCAGTCGAGGTGATAGAAATGAAGGAAGATAAACTCTCTGATTTATCAATGCAGTTATCTGTTGATGTTCTTAATTTAGTAAAAGAACTTCGTCATAGAAAAGAAACTATCATTTCAAATCAGATTGGCAGAAGCGCTACAAGCGTTTGTGCCAACATTGCCGAAAGCAAATATGGTCACAGTCGTGCCGATTTTATTGCAAAACTTGAAATTGCACTAAAAGAAGCGAATGAGACGGGCAAATGGCTTGAAATGCTTTATAAAACAGACTATATTGACGAAGCGACCTACAAAAGAATAAACAAAACTTGCTCTACAATTAGAATTTTACTGATTACTTCAATTAAAACTGCAAAGGAAAACAGCAAATGAGATTTATAAACTGGAATATTAGTTATGCAGGAGATACAGAAAGTAAATTCAAATACTTGCAAACGGTTATTACAAAAGATACTTGTATAATGTTACAAGAGGTAAAACCTCATGCGTATGAATATATTAAAGAGCAATTACAAAAAGACTATCATCTTTTCTATTCGCTAAATTATAGAAAACCGAGCAAATTTGATTCGGATGCAAGAAAACTTGGTGTGTTAATTATTATTCACAAAAGTTTTAAAGTCGAAGATTCCGGAGTAATAGAACGCAGTCCCTTTCCTGATAGGACAATGTATATTGATTTTGTTCACGATAATAAAAATATTAAAGTTTTGGCTCTCCACTCATTAACCGGCTGCGGTTATTATAGAACAAAATCAGTTCAATACGATTCTTTTACAGAATTTATTGATAATTTTCAACCG